>JAFUFC010000139.1 GCA_017470095.1 Clostridia bacterium
GCAGAAGTAATTCTGACATTGGGGGAAAAAGGTTCCCTTTGGAGCGACGGCAGCCGGATCATCAGTCAGCCTGCCTTTAGCGTACAAGCGGTGGATACCACTGGCGCTGGAGATACATTTACAGGGTATGTGCTGGCGTATTTGGCACACGGGTTTTCTGTGGAACGCAGCCTGGCTGTTGCAGCAAAAGCTTCAGCGATCACGGTTACCCGCCAGGGAGCCGCTTCAGCTATTCCTTACCGAGTGGAGGTAGAGGCTGAATGAATGAACGGGAACGCCAAGCAAAATTGACAGTGCCGCCAGGGCAGATCCGGCTGGTGATTGATTCTGATGCGAAAAACGAAATCGATGATCAGTATGCGATTGCCTGGGCACTGCGATCACCGGAACGCTTCCGGGTAGAAGCGGTATATGCCGTTCCTTTTTCCCATAACTATTTCCGGCGTAATCTGGGCTTGCCTGAGGGTGACATCGATGAAGATCCTTCTTTAGGGATGCTTCAGAGCTATGAGGAAATACTCAAGCTGTACAGCCTGCTGGATATTGATCCGAGCGGACATGTTTTTCAAGGCGCCACGAGTTATTTGCCGTCTGATTTTCAGCCGGTAGATTCTGATGCTGTGCAGGATTTGATCCATCGCGGAATGTCCTGTGAAGAACCGCTGTATGTGGCCGCCATCGGCGCGAGCACCAATATCGCTTCTGCGCTGCTCATGGAACCCCGTCTTAGAGAACGGATTGTAGTGATCTGGCTGGGCGGTCAGCCGCCACATTTTGGGCACGGCTATGAATTCAATATGGCGCAGGATATCCGTGCGGCGCAAACCCTTTTTAACAGCGGTGTTCCGCTTGTCTGGGTACCCTGTATGGGCGTGGCCTCGCTGCTGAGTTTTTCGGATGATGAAGCCCGTTGTAAACTCTATGGAAAAAGCAAAATCGGAACATATCTGACAAGCATTATTCTCAGTCAGTTTACCGGCATGGAAAAAGCGCTCAACCGGCTCAAGACGCACCGCACTGTGCAATTGCATGGGCAGGAAGATCGGAATGAAGCTTATTTTTCTCAATTTACCAGTAGTCATGTAGCCTGGTCCCGCACGGTGTGGGATATCGCTACCATTGCATGGCTGAAAAACCCGGGCTGGTGCGCTTCGTCCCTGATTCCTGCCATATCACTCAGAGATGATTGCACCTATGGACCTACAAACCATCGCCGTCACAGGATACGGGCTGTGCATTATTGCCAACGTGACCTGATATTCGGAGATCTGGTTGCATGTCTGAATCACGATTGAACATAGAGGTTGTGTTAGACAGAAAAATGCCTCATTTCTAAAAGAAAAGAGCCGGTTTGTCCATTAGAAGTGACCCCAAAGTTAGATAAGAACCGAATCCAGTAACATGAAGGCTTGCTTTCTGCCAAGAGCAGGAGGCAAGCCCTTTAATTTTATTACAAAATAAACGTTTATTAGAGCCTGTTTCTAAATTCGGAAAGATGCATTTTCGGTGTCTCAGGCTGCACTTCTGTGTTGCATTTCCTCGATTTACCTCCAGTAAATCATCGTCAGAGCGCCTTGAATTACGCATTCTCTGCGTTTATCAATGGTATCGTTGAGGTAATCGGCAGAATTGGCCTGCCGCTGCTGATGATGGGGCCTGCGGGGATTGGCGTATGGACGATCTGGATGAAGCAGGATTAACCTGGATGCTGGCGGGCATTTCTTGCTTGCTGCGCTATCGATTCTGGAAAAATAAACACATTTCTTCCAACTAAATCTATATGCCGTTTGTGACATCAAGACTAACTGGCAGCTTTTTCTGGTCAATATGTTCAATCAATTCATAATCCGTGAACTGGGCGGGGGAGGATAAATCACCCCATATAAAATAGCCCATCCATGTCTGCAACTATTCGCAAAAGAAAACTTTTGCGAATAGTATTGACCAAAAAGAAGGAATATGATATACTTTTTTCGTACACAGGCGCATTTGACATTTGACATCCATTCTAACGGATTTTCGATTGCTTCATCGAACCTTTTCTCCTGGATCCATACATTTTTCCGTGAGAAAAATAATTCTCCATTCAAATTTTGTCTGCGCAACATTTCAGTTGTTTTGATGAGCCTGGGTTCTTTACGGAATTGACCATCCTTTCGATTGTGAGGCGATTTTAATGGCCGAGTCAGCCAACTACCATACCCAATCCGATATAAAACGCTTAGAACGTCTCAGAGTTCTGGAAAAAGATTTGCCGGCCGTCTGCACGGATTTTTTCCGTTCCATCGCTCAAACCACCAGCACGCTGACCCGTCTGGCCTATGCTTACGATTTCCGGCTGTTTTTCCAGTATCTGACCAGCGAAAATCCGATCTTTGGCGACGTGGAACCACGCATGATGACCGACAAGCACCTAAACGCCGTTCAGATGCGGGATATTGAAGGTTATCAAGATTATTTGACCCAATATTATGTGATGGACGAAGAAACCGGCGAAGAACGCGTCATACAGAACCATGAATTGGGCATCATGCGCAAATTATCCTCTTTACGATCTTTGTTTGAATATTTATTTAAAAATAAGCATGTAGATGCAAATATCGCCACGTTGGTTTCGCTGCCTAAGCTGCACGATAAACCCATTCTGCGCTTAGAACCCGATGAAATGCAGCGGCTGCTGGATACGGTCATGTCGGGCGATGGTCTCACTGAAAAACAGCAGCAATACCTGAAGTTTACCCGTCCACGGGACACGGCGATGCTGCTTTTGTTTCTTGGCACTGGCATCCGTGTCAGTGAATGCGTCGGGTTGAACATCGAAGATTTAGATTTTGAAGTCAATGCCTTTCTTGTCACCCGTAAAGGTGGCGACCAGAGCATTTTGTATTTCCCGCAGCAGGTGGCCGATGCCTTGCAGGAATACTTGAAGGTGCGTGAAACGATCGAAACCCAGCCTGGCCATGAGGACGCTTTGTTCTTGTCCCTGCAAAAGAGGCGCATCACCCAGCGAGCTGTTCAAAACCTGGTAAAAAAATACGCTCTGGTTGCCGCGCCGCTGAAAAAACGAATCAGCCCTCATAAACTACGGAGCACCTTTGGCACCAATCTATACTTGGAAACTGGCGATATTTACCTGGTAGCCGATGTGCTTGGCCATTCCAGCGTGGACGTAACCCGAAAGCATTACGCCGCCATGACCGATGCACACAAGCGCGAAGCCGCCCGCCACGTAGTGCTGCCGGAAACGGAGCCTGTTTCCACGCTGGCAACAATGAACCAGGATAATCCATCGCTATCTTCTACCCCAAGCGATTCAGGAATTATTTCAGAAGAATAATCCGTTATTTTTCGTCGCCTTTTTCTTCGTCCGTCTGGATTTCATCAATGGGCAGCGACAAATATTCATCATCGCCCATCACGCACTTCATGCAGTTATCACAAATTTTGTTAGGATCCAGGTCACATCGGTCGCATTCACCGCAATCGATGCATGCCCGATCATACAGAACGCATTCCTTCATGTTCCTTCTCCCCCATCATTTCCTGATTTTTGCTCTTGCCAAACACTTGTTTGCATGATATAATTTTCTTGAATATCCGGAGATTGGATGTGTTATGCTTATGCCCAGGCGCCCACATGGCGATACGCAGCAGCGTATCCTTGATTATATCGAAAAATATATAGAAGTCAACGGTTACGCCCCTTCGGTGCGGGAAATCGGCCAAGCGGTGGATTTAAAATCCACCTCAACGGTGCATGGCCATCTGAACCGGCTGGAAAAGAAGGGCCTGCTCCATCGGGAAGCCATGAAGCCCCGCACCATCGATGTGACCAGGGAAGATAAGCCGCAAATGATGAAGTTGCCCATCCAGGGCAAGGTGGCCGCTGGTGTTCCGATCCTGGCTGAGGAAAACGCCGAAGGCTACGTACAATTGCCGGATGCCATCGTTGGCAGCGGAGAGCACTATGTGCTGGAAATCCGAGGCGACAGCATGATTTCCGCCGGCATCATGAACGGCGATTACGTGGTGGTGAAGCGCCAGCAAACGGCGCAGAACGGCGATATCGTGATTGCCATGATCGATGATGAAGCCACCTGTAAGCGCTACTTCAAAGAGCCGGACCGTATCCGTCTCCAACCGGAAAATCCCCGCATGCATCCCTTCTATGCTCGGGAAGTGACCATTCTGGGCAAGGTCACCGCGGTGTACCGCACGTACGGAAAATAAATAATTATGCAAATCCCGGAGGATGAAAGCGCTTCACCTTCCGGGATTTATTGATGTTATCAAGCGCAGCCTGTAAGCCGGGTTCTGTTGAAAATGGCCATCTATCTAAGCGCAAAGTCGCCAGTGCGCTTCAGCGATACTGCGGGAACAGGACGGGCAGCCCTATGCGTTCCCTACATCTTGCACCGAATGGGGTTTACATGACGGCACAGTCGCCAGGCCGCCGGTGCGCTCTTACCGCACCTTTCCATCCTTACCGGGGTTTCCCCCGGCGGTATCTCTCTGTTGCACTTGCCTTGGAGTCGCCTCCACCAGCCGTTAGCTGGCATCCTGCCCTGCGGTGCCCGGACTTTCCTCATGCCTTTCGGCCTGCGGCCATTCAGCTGCCTTGAGAACAAACAATATTATAGGTTAATTTTTAGTTTTGTCAAGCTTTACGGCAGGATCAGCAGTCGGCCGCAGGTTTCGCATTCTACCAATTCCCCGGCTTTCACTTTCCGGGAAACGGCACTGGGCAACGCCATATTGCATCCACCGCACTGATCGCCGTACAATTGCGCCAGGGGCGGCACGCTGTGGCGCTTGATGGTCTTGTACCGCTCCATAAAATCCGGCTCGATGGGCTGAGCTTTTTCAGCCACCACAGCCCGCAGCGCTTCCAGTTCCTTGGCCTTTTCCTTGTATTCTTCGTCATAAACGACCTTGAGCTTATCAAATTCGGCCTTGGCTTTGGCGGCGCGCACCTTCACATCATGCTGCTGCCGTTCTCGGTCGCTGGCGTCCTTGCGAATGCGGCGCACTTCCTGCTCGTAGGCATTCAGGTTGTTCTGAAACCGACGAGCATCGCTCAAAAACTGCCGCAAAGCTTCGGAATTGGCGGGCGGATCATTGTCCAGCTTGGCTTGCAGGGAGCGCAGCTGTTCATCCGTCATGCGGATTGCATCCTTCAGCGCTTCCAGACGATCCGCCATATTGGCTACTTCGCTTTCGATTCGCTTCATGGACGCTTGCTGCTCCAGCAAATAATCCCGGTATTTTACCAGCTTTTGACGGGTTGGAGAACGCTTGATGGAGGCTTCCATTTTATCGGCTTCCACGTCGGCCTTCTGATACTCCCACAAAAGATGCAATTGATCCATATCTGTGCCCTCCTTACTTACATGCGGCCAAAGGGCTCGCACTGCGACGGATAAACCCGCACATTATATTGTACATCATCCAGCTGCTTTTGTAAATACTCTGTCAGCACGGGTACCAGAGGCGCTTCCGTGCCGTAATGGCCGCCGTCATACAGCACAAAACCATCCGTCGAGGCACCCAAAGCATTATGATGCCGCACTTCACCGGTTAAAAAAGCCTGAGCACCCAGTTGCTTTGCTTCCAGCCACTCCTCATCACAGGCACCGCCGCCGATTGCCAGGGTAGAGACGATTTTGTTTTCATCCCCGTATCGCCGAGTGGGAAAATGCAGTGCCGCGGAAATTGCGTCCTGCAAATCAGATGCCTGCATAGGAGAAGGCAGCTCGCCCAGGAACAGATAGCCTTCCTGACGGACATTTTGCAGTTTCAAAAGCTTTGCACAGCAGGCGCTGCCGCTGAGGGCCGTTTTATCCAAATTGGTATGCGCTGCAATCATGGATAAATTATGGCGGATCATTTCGCACAGGATTTTGCCCTCCACATCCTCTTCCATCATGTTTTTCCGGCTATGAAACATGAGCGGATGATGAGTCACGATCAATTCGGCCCCAATATTTTCTGCTTCTTTCACCACGTCCATGGTAGCGTCCAGGGCAACCAGGATTTTTGTCACCTCCTGATTCCTGCGGCCCACCAACGCGCCCACGTTATCATAGCTTTCCGCTGTTTCCATGGGTGCCAGGGCGTTGAGCATTTCTTCAATCTTCCGTACGGTCACAGACACGTTGTTCTTCCTCCTTCAACCATTGCATATAACGGGCTGCCAGCTCGGTACGTTTAGGCGCAGTCATGCAGATCTGCCAGGCGAGGTAATCCCCATAGTGTTTTTCATTACTTTCCATCAGCCGGGGCCCCAGGTGACATTGCTGCTCCGTGTATGTTTCATCACCTGGCACAGCCCGGATCAGCACATAGAAACGTCCGCCTGCCAGGGCAATTTTCTCCTGATCGATCCGATAGTGCAGCTTCATCATCGTTTCCCGAATAAGGAAAACTTCCGTATGAGCAGAAACAATCAATGCCGCCCCCTGCAAAAAATCCTTCCCGTTTTCCAGGATCCTGGCAATGGTGTGGCCGCCCATGCCCAGAATAGCAATGGCCTGGGCAGGCCGCTGCAGCACCGTCAGCCCGTCCCCCACGGTCACATCTGCCCGGCTTTTCAAACCGCGAATTGTTAACAGTTCATCGGCCTTCTTCAGGGATTCTGCGCTAATATCCGCCACGCACATCCTTTGGCAGATGCCTTTCTCCAGCAAATAACAAGATAACCGCCCGTGATCGGCGCCAATATCGGCGCCATACTCACAGGCGGAAAACAGCGATGCGGCTGTCTGCAATCGATCGTCCAGCAATAAGGCGGCCATGGTCAATCCAAATAATCCTTCAATTTTTTGCTCCGGCTGGGGTGGCGCAGCTTCCGCAGGGCTTTGGCTTCAATTTGGCGAATGCGCTCCCGGGTAACCTGGAATTCCTTACCCACTTCTTCCAGCGTTCTTTGATGGCCATCATCCAGGCCAAAACGCAAACGAAGCACCTTTTCTTCCCGGGGTGTCAGCGTATCCAGCACATCCCAGAGCTGTTCCTTCATCAGCGCATGAGAAGCAGCTTCCGCAGGCGCGGGCGCGCCTTCATCCTCAATAAAATCGCCCAAATGGCTATCTTCTTCTTCTCCAATGGGAGTTTCCAGGGAAACAGGCTCCTGGGCGATCTTGATGATCTCCCGCACTTTGGCCTCGCTGATGCCCATAGCCTTGGCAATCTCATCAGGCGTGGGCTCCCGGCCATATTCCTGAAGAAGCTGACGGGATACGCGAATCAGCTTATTGATGGTTTCCACCATATGCACAGGAATGCGAATGGTGCGGGCCTGATCGGCGATGGCCCGGGTAATGGCTTGACGAATCCACCAAGTAGCATAAGTAGAAAATTTGTAGCCTTTTCGGTAATCAAACTTTTCTACTGCCTTGATCAAGCCCAGATTGCCCTCCTGAATCAAATCCAAGAACAGCATGCCTCTTCCCACGTACCGCTTGGCGATGGAAACCACCAAACGCAGATTGGCCTCCGCCAGCTTTTTCTTGGCTTCTTCATCGCCCTGTTCCATCCGCTGAGCAATTTCGATTTCTTCTTCCGCGGTCAGCAGCGGGACCCGGCCAATCTCCTTGAGGTACATCCGCACCGGATCGTCAATACTGATGCCTTCGGGCATAGAAAGATCCAGGTCTTCCGGCAGAGGCTCAGGCTGGGCTGCGGCAGCAGAATCAGCATCCCTTGTCACCGTGACGCCCATAGCCTCAAAGGTTTCCAGGATGTTGTCAAATTGTTCAGGATCAATTTCATAGGTGGCGAGCTTGGTGATTATCTCATCATAAGTGAGAACCCCTTTGCTCTTTCCCAATTCATACAGTTCGTTCAGTTTTGCCTGCTTCGCATCTGTCTGCGTGCTCAATGGCTCCACTCCTCTCTTGCCCTCAGCGTCCCTGCTGCTTTAACCGAGCCAATTCTTTGGAAATTGCCGCAACTTCTTTGAGCGCTTGGGCGCGTTTCTCTGCGTCCTCAGTCGTGCGCATCAAGTCGGTCAAGGCGTTCATGTCTTGTTGTAACCGTTGGATTTGGAGGTTGCGCAGGCAGTCCTGCGCAATCTGAGCGGCGTTATCCCGCTCGTTATCCGTCAGCAGCGAGAAGGTTTCCCCCGCTGCCTGCCGTTGATCATCATTTTCGGCCTCCGTAATCAGTTCGGATGCCGTGCGCCCACTGAGCAGCCCTTCCGCCAAGGAACGCAAGCGTTCATCGGTAAAATCGGAGGCCTTTACCATGCCCTGCGGCAACTTTCCTGTGGCCAGCAAGGCCAGCAGCGTTTGCTCTGTCCGGTATCCTTCCGGCTGATGCGGACGCTTTGTTGATAAGTTTTCCCGTCTTTCGGGCAAATTATGCTGCATTTGTGACGACGCGGCGGGCATGGATACGCCCACCTGGGCGATCAGCACATCCCGGGAAAAACCGGTTTGTACGGAAAGCGTTTCCAGATAATTTTCCAGGTCGACCGGGTCCTTTACGCCCTTGAGCAATTCAGCGCAAGCCTTGGCGTATTCCGTGCGGCCTTCCTGCGTTTCCAGGTCATGCTGCAGCCGCAATCGCTGCATCCGGTAGGATACGCTGGTCATGGGGCGGATTTTCTGAAAGGCGTCCATCCCGCGCTGCCGAATGAACTCATCCGGATCCAAACCGTCTGGGAAGTAGAGCACCTTGGCCGGAATCCCTTCCGCCTCGAAAATGCCCAGCGCCCTTTCAATAGCATGCTGACCCGCCTCATCTCCGTCATATGCCAGGTGCACTTCCGGCGCATAGCGCTTGAGCAGCCGGGCCTGTTCATTGGTCAGCGCCGTGCCCAGCGTAGCCACAGCGCCCACTACGCCGGCCTGGGAGATGGCCACCACATCCATGTACCCTTCTACAAGGATCACACGTTTCAAATCCCGGATTTTTCGGATCAGGTTGATGGCATACACGCCCTTGCGCTTGTTAAATACCGGGGTATCGGAGGTGTTCAGGTATTTGGGCTTGGCGTCATTCATGGCACGGCCGCCAAAGCCCAGCACCCGGTTTTGCTGATCAATGATGGGAAAAATCGCCCGGGAACGAAACATATCAAAGGCGTTATCACCTTTGATCACCGTCAATCCCGCCAGACCCAATTCTTCCCGGGTATAACCTTTGCCTTCCAGATAGGAAGTCAGATCATCCCACTTATCGGTGGATGCACCCAGGCCAAACCGGCGAATGATGCCATCGTCCAGCCCCCGGCCATGAAGGTAATCCAAGACCACTTTCCCTTCCGGCGTCCACAATTTATCGTGGTAAAACCGGGCAGCTTCCCGATTGGCGGCGTACAGCCGCTCATTCTGGCTGCGCCGACGTTCATAATCCGGGTCCTCTTTCAATTCAGGCAGCGGCATATGAATTTTGTCCGCCAGCATTTTTACCGCTTCCAAATAGGAAACCCGTTCCATCTCCATCACGAACTGCACCACATTCCCCCCGGCCTTACAGCCGAAGCAATAATACAGGTTCAATTCGCTGTTGACGGAAAAAGACGCCGTTTTTTCATTGTGAAAGGGACACAAGCCCCAGTAACGACGGCCATCTTTTTTGAGTGGAAGATAACTGGAAACGACAGATACAATATCCGTCCTGGCATACAATTCATCCAGCCAGGCGGATGGAAGCCGTCCTGCCAAATCCTGTCCCTCCCCTCGCATGTGCTAAAATTCGAGATAAACGGCCGATTTCCTGCAAAACTTGAGAATTTTCGCAATTTCGCAATTACATTACCGGAAAAGACGCAGGAATGAACAAATTCTGGTATGTACGCAAAGCATAGCGGTCAGTCATGCAAGCAAGGAAGTCCGTCACAGCCCGCTCAGTCCCATCCCGGTAGGCAATCTGCACATATTCCATCGGCATGTTCCCAGGATGCTCCATAAAGTATTGGAACAAAGACGTGATCACGTGATCGCACCGCTGTTCCTCGTCTTCCCGCCAAGAATCCATGTATACCTTTTCAAAAAGAAATTTCCGCAGTTCATCTGTGGCGTCCTGGATGGGCTGGCTCATGCGAACAAAGGGTTGTTCCCGGCTTTCATGCACAATATCGCCAATCATGGTGTTAATGCGCTGACCATGGGTTTCACCCAGAATCCGGAGCAGCTCATGCGGCAATTCAAATTCATGCAGAACACCGGCCCGGATGGCGTCGTCAATATCATGATTGATGTAGGCAATTCTGTCGGCCCTGGCCACACAGCATCCTTCCAGCGTGGCAGGCTTCAAATGGCCGGAATGGTTCAAAATTCCGTCGCGAACCTCCCAGGTTAGGTTCAATCCCTCGTCGCCTTCCAGCAATTCCACCACCCGCAGGCTTTGTTCATTGTGCCGGAAGCCTCCATGCGTCAGTTTGTTCAGCGATCGCTCGCCAATGTGTCCAAAAGGCGTATGACCCAAATCATGCCCCAGCGCAATGGCTTCAGTCAAGTCTTCATTTAAGTTCAAAGCCCGTGCCAGCGTCCTGGCCACCTGGGACACTTCCAGCGTATGGGTCAATCTGGTGCGATAATGATCCCCTTCCGGAGAAATAAACACTTGCGTCTTAAATTTCAACCGCCGAAAACTTTTGCAATGCAAAATCCGGTCTCTGTCCCGCTGAAACTCTGTGCGCATGTCATCGGGCGAAATAGGCTTTTCCCGGCCTTTCGTTTCAGCACTGCATACGGCATAAGGCGATAAATAAGCCTTTTCCCGTGCCTCCAATTCCTCCCGGATGGTCATGTTCATCGCCCCCTTCTTTTTGAAACTATATACAACGTTCCTTTAAAAAAATCCTTTTTTCACAAACAAAGTAAATGAAAAAAACCGACGAATGTACTATCCATCAGTTAATAATTTGGTATAGTTATTATAATTAATATCTAAAAATATATAATTCGGTACGTTTACAAAAAATATCATTGGTTTTTTTCTATTCCAAGTTTGTGCATTTCCTTTTCTGTCAACTGCGCATGCTGTAACAATTCCGGGCGTCGATGAGCAGTGGCGAGTATGGCTTGTTCTCTCCGCCAAGCGGCAATTTTGGCATGATCGCCATTCAGCAATACATTCGGAACCTCCATTCCTTCAAAAACCCGAGGCCGGGTATATTGAGGATATTCCAGCAATCCGACGTCGGAAAATGATTCATCTTGAGGGCTTTCTTCACTACCCAGCACACCCGGTATTAAGCGTGCTACACAATCGGCCAGCACCATAGCGCCCAACTCGCCCCCGGTCAACACATAGTCGCCAATCGATACTTCCATATCAATGTATTGATCCAGTACTCGCTGATCGACGCCTTCATAGTGTCCGCACAACAAAATGATGTGCTTCTCTTGCGCCAGCGACTGGGCCAGCTTCTGCGTTAGTGGCACACCGCGCGGTGATAAATAAATCCGCTTCACAGGCTTCAATTTTGTATTCATTACTGCTTTCGGGGGTTCATCAGGAATGCAATTTTTATCATCCACAGTCAAAAACAAACTGCATTCTGCTTCTGATAAACTATTTTCATCGGTTATGCACTCTGGTATGTTTTCGCAATTTATTTTGTTTCCGCCCGTTTTTTCTTGATGTTTTGATGTAATCGTGTTTTGTCGGCAAGCCAATCCCCGTTTTTCGCAAACAGCCTTCATGGCATCGGCAATCGGCTGGGCCATCATAAGCATTCCTGCTCCACCACCATAAGGATAATCATCAGTATTTTTATGTTTGGAAGCGGAAAATGGACGAATATCCGTTGCTTCTATGGTGATCAACCCCTGGGCCCGGGCCCGACCTAATATGCTTGAATTCAGAACACTTTCAAACATTTCAGGAAAAATGGTCAGAATATCAATGGTCATTGTGCCTTCTCCTACCCGATCATTTTATAGCGTATCATAATAACTTCTTGACGAGCATCCCATCACGCTTCCTGAAATGTCAGGAAACAATCACCAGCCAGCCGTTGCCACTCCAGAAACGTCGTTTTTTTGCGACTTTTGTGTAATGTATTTCGGGAACTAAAAACCGGAGCTTTCATCACTTTACGCTTCCCAACTACATACAGCCACTTCGGGCAGCCGCTTTTCATCAACAACCAGAATGCCTTTTTCCACGTCAATTTCCGGCACAACATGCCGAAGCGCAGGCAGCAGCATTTCTCCCTTAGGCGTTTTGATCACATATACATCGTTGCCGCCAGGCTGCAGCACATCCGTCACCTTACCCAGCGTATTTCCCTGTAGATCAACTGCTTTGCAACCGATCAGGTCACAAATAAATGTTTCGTTTTCTGCTAATTCTCGGGCATGGGCACGATCCACATACAGCAGACATCCCCGCTGCTTTTCAGCATCATCCCGGCTCTGCGCGCCGTTTAAGCGAAGATAGACTCCATCCTCCCGAACGCTAATATCATTCAGCGACACGGCAATATACTGATCCCCTTTTTTAATGTACGCCTGATCAAGATTTTCAAAGCGGCTGGGATCATCGGTATCTGGCCGCACCTTCACCTGTCCCTTAATTCCTTGAGGCCGAAGCACCTCTCCAATCAGCAAATATTCCGACAGCACTATTTATTTCCTCCATTTTCCAGCGAATCGACCACAATAAGAAGAAAGGGCGGCAACCATCTGCCGCCCTGCTGGCTTGTTTACTGGATTTCCACGAACACCGGCTTGGCATTCTTGTCCGTCGCGGCTTTAACCACGGTACGGATGGCCTTGGCGATGCGCCCTTGTTTGCCGATGACCTTGCCCATATCCTCCGGCGCCACGGACAGCTCCAGAATGATGGCCTCAGGGCCTTCGGTTTCCATCACCTGCACCGCATCCGGCTGATCAACCAGTGATTTGGCCAGAAATAGGACGAGTTCCCGCATGGATTTTCCTTTCTTTGCTGAGGCAGCAATTAGCCTTCGATAGCGCCGGACTTTTTCAGAAGCACCCGCACGGTATCGGTGGGCTGGGCACCATTCTTCATCCACTGCTGGGCTTTTTCATTGTCCACCTTGATTTCGGCGGGCTGCTTCATGGGATCATAGTAGCCAATTTCTTCGATGAAGCGGCCATCCCGGGGGCTGCGGACATCAGCGACAACGATGCGATAGAAGGGGTGTTTCTTCATACCCATTCTCTTGAGACGGATTTTGACAGCCATGGTATTTGTTCCTCCCTAAAATGATTTGTAATCTATGGTAATCATATAGCTATGATGACCTGCAATTTTTGAATTGGTTTTATTGGAGATTCATGTTTCGCAGAGCCCGCATGGCGCCGCGCTTGTTGCCCATCATTTGTTTCACCATTTTCTGCATCTGTTCAAACTGGCGAATCAGGGCGTTCACATCCTGCACAGTGACTCCAGCACCAGCGGCAATGCGCTTGCGGCGGGAAGCGTTCAGGATGCCGGGATTGCGGCGTTCCTTCATGGTCATGCTGCAAATGATAGCTTCAGGTTTTTTCAGCACGTTTTCGTCCACTTCCACGTTCTTGAGCTTGCTGCCGATCCCCGGCAGCATGCCCAGCACGTTCTGCAGCGGCCCCATTTTTTTGATCTGCTTCATCTGGTCCAGGAAGTCATTCAGGTCAAAATCGCCGGGCTTTTTCTTATCTGCCAGCTTGGCCAGCGCATCCGCATCGGCAGACTCGGTGGCTTTTTCAATCAGCGTCAGAATATCGCCCATGCCCAGGATTCGGGACGCCATCCGTTCGGGATGGAAAGGTTCGATATCCCCCAATTTTTCACCAGTACCAGCAAATTTGATGGGCTTGCCGGTAACCGCCCGGACAGACAACGCCGCGCCGCCGCGCGTGTCACTGTCCAGTTTGGTGATGATCACGCCGTCAATGGACAACTTTTCATCAAAGGACTTGGCCACGTTTACCGCATCCTGCCCGGTCATGGCGTCCACCACCAGCAGAATTTCCTGAGGCTTAATTTCTGCCTTGATTTGCTGCAGTTCCTGCATCAGCGCCTCATCGATATGCAGTCGACCAGCGGTATCGACGATCAGCACATCCCGGCCATAGTACCGGGCATATTCGATGGCTTCTTTAGCGGTCTGGACGGGGTTTTGCGTGCCTTTTTCAAAGACGGGCACCCCAACCTGCTCACCCACCACCTGCAATTGCTTGATGGCGGCAGGACGGTATATATCGCAGGCGGCCAACATAGGCTTCTTGCCCTGCTTGGTCAGCAGCCCGGCCAGCTTGGCGGCCATGGTGGTTTTACCGGCGCCCTGCAAACCGCAGAGCATATAAATCGTGGGCACCGAAGGCGACCAGGTGAGCTTGGCATTGCTTCCGCCCATTAGTTCGGTCAATTCTTCATTAACGATTTTGATAACCTGCTGTCCGGCGTTCAAATTAGCCAGGATTTCCGCACCCACGCACCGGTCAGTGACCTTCTTGATAAAATCCTTCACTACCAGGTAGTTGACATCCGCTTCCAGCAACGCCATGCGTACTTCGCGCATCGCGTCCTTGATGTTCTGTTCCGTCAGCTTGCCCTTACCCGTTAGTTTTTTGAACGCATTTTGCAGCTTGTCAGAAAGCCCTTCAAATGCCATTTATTGTTCCTCCTGATCCAGCAGCGCGGCGATATGCCTCCGTGCCGATTGAAGATAAGATTGCGTGTCCGACGTGGCCCGCACCTTCGACAGCGCTTGTTCACAAGCTGTTAAGCCTTCCTCCACCTGTTGGAACCGGCGGCGCAACCCCAGCTTTTCTTCCAGCGCTTCCAGCTGTTTTTCCGTACGATTCACCGTATCGTGCACGCTTTGCCGGCTGACAGAAAACTGCTGAGCGATTTCTGCCAAGGTTAAATCCTCTTCCCAGTAAAGCCGGGCCATTTCCCGCTGGTTATCCGTTAGCATCTGCCCGTAGAAAGCCAGCAGCCAGGAAAGAGATACTTTCTTTTCCATCCCAGTCAATGCATCTCGATCCATGGTGCCCTCCTGTCAAGTGTCTTCCCTTGACAGAAATATTATACACATTTTCTTCATCTTGTCAAGCATTTTTCCTTGACAGCTTGTGTATTTTTTGCCATTTTGTTATAATAAAAGCAAGTATTAGGAGGCATGGGCTCGTATGACCATCATTCATTTTGATTCGCGTTACCGGGACGATATGATTTTCATGGTGCTGCAAGCCAAGGATGCGCTGGGCTGTGTTCCGCGGCTGAATGAGGATTTATTAGACATTCCAGGGAATTATTTGCGCCCCGGCGGTGATTTTTGGCTGGCGTTGGATGAAAACGACCGGGTGATCGGCTGCATCGGCGTGCAACTGCACGGCACGTCCGCCCGGCTGCATCGCCTGTACGTGAAAGCGGATCAGAAACGGCAGGGCATCGGTTCGCAATTGCTGGCCATTGCTGAACAATTTGCCATCCAACACGATGCCAATGAAACCGTTGTGCACATGGGCGATCCGGCGCACTACTGGGAATCCACTTTCTTTTATGCCAAGCATGGCTATACAGAAACTGAACCGCGATGGATGAAGAAGACGCTAAATGGTTGAGCGTTTCCCTCACTAAATCATGTCAGCATATTTTTCCGCCGCCCGGTTGAAGGGACCCATGGCCTGGTATAATTCCTGACGCAATTGGCTTAGGTCAGCACGAATCAATTGCCCGTTCCGAACCAGGATGTCTCCATCTGCCATGACCAGCGACACATCGGACGCGTTGGCGCTATACACCAAAGCAGAGTAAGGATTATACAAAGGAAACATGGCTGGGCCGTCCGTCGCTACCAGCGTAATATCGGCCTTATATCCTGGCCGCAAGATTCCGTAATCCATGCCGTGCAGGGCCTCTGCGCCGCCCCGGGTGGCCGCCCGGACGATCTCTCGGGCCGGAAACAGGCTGCGATCATGGTAGGCCGTTTTCTGGCAGACGGCGAACAGCCGCATCTGATCAAACAGGCTCAGTGTATTGCCACTGGACGGCCCGTCCGTGCCAAAGCCAAAGGATATCCCTGCCCGGGCCATATCCCGCATGGGAGCAACGCCCTTGCCTGCTTTCGTATTACTACCAATGCAGTGAGCCACACTGGCTCCTTTTTCCGCCAGCAAAGCAATATCCGCCTCTGTGGCATGGATGCAGTGAGCCGCCAGCAAATGCCGATCACACAGGCTGATGTTATCCAGGTATTGGATGGGCGTTGTGCCCTGATCGGCAAAATACTGCATTTCGTAGTCCATTTCGCTCACGTGCAGTGTCAGCAGCGTATCGTATGCTGCAGCGATTCGGTGGCTTTTTTTCAGCGCTTCTTCGGACACGGTGGTGGTGCCGTGGGGCGCGATAATGGGGCGCACCCGGTCGTGTCCGCTGTATTTTTTCATCATGGTTTCGGCGATGGCCAGGCCACCGTCAGGCTGTTCACTATCCGGCGTTTTTTGGCTTATTACCGTTTCCCCCAGATATCCGCGCATCCCCATTTCAATGCAGGCGTGAGCCACTTCCTCCTCATAATAATACATGTCTACAAAGGTGGTCACGCCGCTGAGCAACATTTCCGCCATGCCGTAAAGAGCCCCCAGATACACCAATTCCGGTGTCATAGCCTCGTTTTCCAAAGGAAACAGAAAACGCCGCAGCCGATCCGGGCAGTCGTCCCCCATGGTGCGGAAGGGAACCATGCTCACATGACAATGGGTATTCACAAGCCCGGGAATCAGGATGCCGCCCCGGCAATCGATCATCTCATCATAGACGGCTGGTACATCACCTTGGCCCAGCGCTGCGATTTTCTTTCCGTCCGTCAGCAGCCAGCCATCGGTATATTCTGTCCATTGATCATCCATGGTCAAGATGCGGGCATGCTGAAACAGGATCTTCATGCAGGTTCTCCTTTCATCAAATCCAGCACCGCCGCGCAAAACACCTTTACGCTCCGGCCCAGTACCGATTCGTCCAGGTCAAAAGCCACCGTGTGCTGGGCGCTGGCCATGGGCGTCATCACCCGCATATACGTGGCCAGGCCGCCGTGCGCCTGCACCCGGTTCATCATGATGGAAATATCCTCGCTGCCCCAATTCCGGGCATTCTGCACGCTGGATAGGATCAATTCTGGCAGATCTCTGGCCACCACATTGCTGATGCGTTCGATGAGCTTTATATCGCTGTGCTGGCCCTCCGCTTCGCCCACGGCCGTCATCACGCATTGGCAGCCTTGCATTGCCGCCGCGCCCTGACAGATATTTTTCGCCTGCTGGACCATGTATTGATTGATTTCGGTGGTTTCACCCCGCACCTCAATCTGCATCACCGCCCGGTCTGGAACCACATTGCGACCAGTACCGGCATTCAGTACGCCCACGTTCACCCGGCTCTGCCCCTCAGAGTGTCTTGGAATCCCGTGCAGCGAAAGGGCCGCCGAAGCAGCGGCCAGCAGGGCATTACGCCCTTTTTCCGGATATCCGCCTGCGTGAGCAGCCAGGCCTTCAAACGTTACGTCAAACTTCGTCGTAGCCAAAGAACCCCAGGTGCCTGCCGTTACATCCCCATCATCCAAGGAACCGGTAGGGGCCACGTGAGAGCCAATGAAATAGTCCACGTCATCCAGGTGGCCTGCGGCGGTCAAGGCCTTTGCGCCCCGGGCTCCCTCCTCAGCAGGCTGAAAAATTAGCTTCAAAGTACCGTGAAGCCGCTCTTTCATTGCCATCAGCACCTTCGCTACACCCAGGCCAATGGCCACGTGGGCATCATGGCCGCAGGCATGCATCATGCCTGGATTCCGGCTGGCAAAGCCTTCCCGTACAGGGCGATGGCCCTCGTCTGCCCGCTCCTGCATACCCAGGGCGTCAATATCAAAGCGCAGGGCAACCACAGGCCCTTCTCCACAACGCAAAATGCCGATGACGCCGGTGAGCCCCCGCTTCATTTCTTCCGTCAAAAAATCCACGGGCACCTCCTCCTGCATCAGCACAGCTTCCGCATGGCGGCGCAGCGTTTCTTCATCCGGCACCCCCATTCTCGCATCCTGGCGAACAACCTGGCTGCCCGTCAGCACTTCGTAACCCAATGCGGCAAGGCGCTGGGCGATTATGGCGCTCGTTCGCATTTCCAGCCAGCCGGTTTCCGGCCGCTGGTGGATGCTGCGGCGCGTGGCGATTAATTCCTGCTCCATGTTTCCAAGAAGCGATATCATTTCTTTTATTGATTCACTCTTGGTTTTGCTCCTCACTATACTTTTTAAAACCATCTTGTATGCAATTCATATTACCACAATTGACACATGCATTCAAGTCATGTATACTTTCTCTGTCCGGTTTTCAAACGAAGGAGGCCTTACATGCGTAAAAAAATCCTGATCATTGGCTCCACTTGCCTGGATGTGATCATTCGGGTGGATCATCTACCAGAAACAGAAGAAAACCTGCACCCTGAAGGCCAGCAGTTTTCCGTGGGTGGCTGTGCTTACAACGTGGCCAACATTTTGGGGCGCTGTGGCGCGGATGCAACGTTTGTTACCCCGGTTGGTTTGCAAGGCGTGTTCGGCCCCTATATCCTTCCCATTTTGGAAAAGCAGCCCTGGGTGAAGCCCGTTTTACTGCCGGACGAAGAAAATGGATGCTGCTATTGCCTGGTAGAAAAAAACGGAGAGAGGACATTTTTGTCCATTCATGGCGCGGAATACACCTTTTTCCCTGCCTGGATGGAAGCCGTCTCCGGAGAGCGTTTTGATTATACATACGTCTGTGGGTTGGAAGTGGAAGAACGCACTGGCGACCAGCTTGTTGCCTGGCTGGAAACAGCTGATTATACTGGAACGATCCTTTATGCTCCAGGCCCACGCGGCATGAAGGTGCCCCTTGACCGCACCGAACGGCTTTTGGCTCTGCACCCCATTTTGCATCTGAATCGCAGTGAGGCACTGAAGTTGGGTGCATCTGACGATGTGAAACAAGCTATGCAAAACCTGCACCAAAAAACCGAAAATTCTGTCGTCGTAACCCTGGGAAAAGACGGCGCAATCATATTGGATGGCGATGGGCGGTTCCTTTCCGTTCCCGGATATCCGGCAAAGCAGATAGCGGATACCATCGGCGCAGGCGATGCTCATGCAGGGGCTTTACTGCTGGGCCTGTCCCATGGCATGAGCTTGAACAGTGCTGCCAATCTTGCCAATCAGGTATCCGTCCATGTAGTGCAGCAATCCGGCGCCACGCTGAGCGATGCGGCGCTTCGGCCCATTCAAGAAGCTTTGCGGCAAAAATAAAAGCCTTCGTCCATTGGAACAAAGGCAGTACCGCCACGCGCAGGGACGATCATCTCCCCTGCGCTTTTTTCTGTTTACACCACGCTCTGCAGTCCCAGCGTTTTTTCGATCAGCAGCATCACGCCCAATGTAACCAGCATCATTACCGTGGCCAGCGCCGCGATAGTGGGATCAAAATGATACTCCACATAGCCCATGATTTCAATGGGCAGCATGGTAACGCCTGGAGACGTCAGGAACGTGGAAAGAGAAACATTGTTAAACGAATTGATCACCGCCATAACGCAGGCGGAGGCGATACCGCTTTTGATGTTGGGCAATACGATGTGAAAGAACGTATATCCCTTAGCCGCGCCCAGGCTGCCTGCCGCTTCTTCCATAGCAAAATCAAAATTTGCCAGGGACGAGGTGACCACCCGCATCACATACGGAATCGAGAGAAGCGTGTGGCCGATCAGCAGGCTCGGAATGACAGATAAGTTCCACTGGTTCACCACATAACGCAGCATGATAAAGCCAAGCACGATGCAGGGAATAAGCACCGGAGACAAAAACAGGGTCTTGACAAAGTTCTTCCCAGGAAACCGGTAGCGATTGATGGCATAGGCCGCCGGAACGCCCATCAGAAGGGCAATGGCCGTGGCGGCAAAGGCAATTTCCAGAGACAAAAGGGCAGAATTGATAAAAGAACTCATTTGAAATACCTGATGGTACCATTTGAACGTGAATCCTTTCCCAGGGAACACAAGGGCATTCTGCTCGCCAAAGGAAGAAGCCATAATGATCAGCAGCGGCCCGATCAAAAACACATAGACCAGAAAAGTGATCACCCCTAAGGCGATATGATGCTTTTTCCGCATAGGGCATTCTCCTCTCTTTTCTATGGGATGGGCCGGGAAGGCGGGCTGGGAAGAAGGGTTTCTTCCCAGCCCGCTTATGTTCATCCGTTTCGTTCGGATTACTGCACACCGAAGGTTTCGTTCCACTGCTCGGTCCAGGAAGCCAGGTTTTCAGTCACGAAATTCCAGTCGGGCAGGATCAGTTCGTTCACCATGTCGCCATAGGTGAAGTTGGCAGCATGTTCTTCATCCAGTTCGATGTCGGTGCGCACAGGGCTGTCCACGCCGTCCATAGCCTCGGCATACTGCACGTCATAGCTGAGATAGTAATCAATGAACAATTCAGCCAGTTCCTTGTTCTTGCTACCGGTGATCACGTTCAGCATGTTATAGCCGCCGTACATGCCTTCGGAGGGGTTCACCCACACGTAGTCGGGGTTGGCGTTCTTGGCGGTGGTGTAGGAGTAGTCCAGCAGCACAGCCACGGCCACTTCGCCCTGGTTCAACATGGTGATGGTGTTGTTGGCAGAGGTGTAGGTGCTCTTCACATTGGGCTTCAGCTCGGCCAGCTTCGCGAAGATAGCGGCGTCATCCTTGCCGGGTTCCAGGCCGAAGGCCTTTGCCACGCCGTAGTAGAACAGGGGGCCGGAAGTGTTGGTGATGGCGGGAATGGCAACATAGTCCGCAAGTTCGGGGTTCCACAGATCGGCAAAGCTGGTGATTTCGATGGGGCAGGTAGCAGGATCGTACACAATGCCCAGCCGGTTGAAGGTGTAGGCGGGGCCATAGCCTTCGCCCATGGGAGCCTTGGCATTATCATAGACGTTGGCCAGGTTGGTCAGTTTGCTGGCATCGATGGTATCGATCTTGCCTTCGGCCATCAGCTGCTTCACAAACATATCGCCAATGATAACCACATCGTAATCGCCTTCAGCAGCGTCGGCAATCTTGGCGACACGCACAGCATTGGAAGCGCCGTCGGGCACGATGGTGCAGCCGGTCAGTTCCATGAAGGGATCGTAGATGTTCTTCTGCAGCAGTTCGGCGTTGAAGGCGAAGGTGCTGATGGTGAGGGTCTGGCCCGCGTAGGGCTTATCCTCGGCAGAAGCGACGCAAGCGATGGAAGCAAGCATCATCAGGGCGAGAAGCAGGGAGACGAGTTTTTTCATGGGTAGTTTCCTCCTGTTCATGGTTTTGTAGGATCAATCAGGATGATTTTATTCGCACTCAGCCCAAGCTTCACTGCCGAGCCAATGGAATAAACGGTGGTTTGGTCCGTTTTGACCGCAAATTCGCCGATGTCTGTACGAACATTGTATTGTACATTGCGGCCCAGAAAGGTGGTCACCAGCACTTCACCGGGAATGGCGTTCTCCATATTTGCTTCCACAGGGCAGATTTGAACATCCTCGGGCCGAACGCAGGCTTGGAAGGAATCGCCCTTCTTATCCTCCGCCACACGAATGCCAATGCCATTGTCCGTGGTCAAAACGCCGTTTTGCCGCTTCAGAGCGAAGAAATTTTCAAAGCCCACAAAATGAGCAATGAATTCCGTCTTGGGGCCATTAAAAATATTGGCAGGCGTGTCCATCTGTTCAATCACGCCCTTGTTCATGATGGCCACTTTATCGGAAATGGCAAAGCATTCTTCCTGGTCATGGGTTACATAAATGGCTGTGAAGCCCAATTCCTGCTGAATGCGTCGGATTTCAACCCGCATCTTGACCCGCAGTTTCGCGTCCAAATTGGACAGCGGCTCGTCAAACAGCATCAAATCGGGGCGGATTACCATGGCTCGGGCCAAGGCTACCCGCTGGCGCTGGCCACCGCTCATTTCCCGTGGATAGCGCTTTTCAAAGCCTTTCAAATCCACCAGTTCCAGCATGTCCATCACTCGCTGGTGAATTTCCGGTTTCGCTACCTTGCGCATTTTCAAGCCAAACGCTACGTTATCAAACACCGTCATGTGCGGAAACAAAGCATAGCTTTGAAACACAAAACCGAAATTGCGCTTGTGCAACGGCACGTGGGTAATATCCTGGCCGTTAAAAATGATACTGCCTTCCATGGGTTCGGAAAAACCTGCAATTAGGCGCAGGGTAGTGGTTTTTCCACAGCCGGAGGATCCAAGGAGACTGACAAATTCGCCCTGCTCCACCTGCAAATGAAAATCCCGCAGGATCACATTTTTGTCGTAGCCCGCGGTGATATGCTGCAATTCAAGCAGTGCCATCCCGATTCGCTCCTTCCGTTATCGTCGTTACACCCCTCCGGCTTTTAGGACGCCATGGGATTGATTTTCTGGCTCAGTTTGTTGAACACGTTGGATACCAGCATCGTAACCACAATCATCACCATGGCTACCGCCGACGCCTGCGTCCAATCCCGCAGGCTCATAGCGTATTGATACACCATGGTGGACAGCACTTGGGTGTCCGTAGCGCCCAGCAGTTGAGGCGTGGTATAGGCCGTCATGCAGCCGGTAAACACCAGCACCGCGCCGGTGACCAGGCCTGATACACTGAGCGGGAAAATAATGCGTAAAAAAGCCACCAGTTTTGTCGCGCCCAGGTTCCCCGCCGCTTCAGTCAAGTCACCCGGAATGGAATCCATCACGCCTAACAGAGACAGGATCATCTGTGGCAAAAACAACTGCACAAAGCCCACTGTCATGGAAAATTCGTTATACAGCAAGGATTGCGGCCGGGAAAACAAGCCGATATTGACCAGGAACTGGTTCACAATGCCCCGACGGCCCAAAATGACCATCCAACTGAAGGAACGAATTACCGGACTGGTGAACATGGGAAACTCAGCCAATGCCATCATGATTCCCTTGTGTTTGGAATAGCGGCTGATATAATAGGCTGACGGAAAGCCAAGCAAGGCGCATAGGATTGTGCTCAGCAAACTCAGCCGAACGCTGCGGCCAAATACTTGTTGGAAATACACGCTATGAACAAGCTTTACATAATTATCAAAGGAAAAGACATCTTCCTCAAA
>JAFUFC010000140.1 GCA_017470095.1 Clostridia bacterium
ACAGCAGCATCCGGTCCGCCTGCTCGCGGTCATACGCCGTCAAAAGCGCCCGGCAATAGTACGCCGACCCATGTATATCCGACGCGATCAGCCATTTCATTTTCGCCCACTCCTTCTTCAACTTATGCCAATATTCAGTATACAAAAAGAAAGATGAAAAAGCAAGGCGTCGGTTCATTTCAATTTTGTCAAAATCGGCGGAAATGCTTTGTATCCACCTATTGCAGTACCGTAATTAATCTGGTATAGTTTATGTGTATGCCTTTTCTCTACCAACGCATAAGGGAGAATAATCATGCTTCACGATTTTGATTTTCTCACCGCGGTTCTGCGGCTCGTGCTGGCCATGGCTGCTGGTGGCGCAGTGGGCTACGGCCGGTCCAAAAAGGAGCGGGCCGCCGGCTTACGAACCTACATGCTCATCAGCATCGGCGCAGCCATGACGGTGCTGCTGGCCCTGTATGAGTATGAAATGCTCATGGGCTCCTGGGCGGAAATTACCAATGAAGTAGGCAATAAATTCGACGTTTCCCGTATGGTGGGCCAGGCCATTACCGGCATCGGTTTCCTGGGCGCGGGCATCATCATCAAAATTGCCCATCAGCAGGTGAAAGGCCTGACCACCGCCACCGGCTTGTTTGCCACCGTGTGCATGGGCATCGCCGCCGGAGCTGGGTTTTACGAGGTAGTTATTATTTCCTTGATCCTGATCGTGCTGGTGCTGAACGTGATGTCTCCCTTGGAAGGGGCGTTCAAGCGCAGGCTGCGGAACATCACCCTCCACGTGGAGTTCAACTCGGTGGAGGATTTATCCGCCATTACTGGCACCATGCAGCAATTGCACGCCCAGATTTTTGATATCGATATTGAGCGCACGGAATGGAAGGATGATAAACCGCCTTGCGCCACGTTCATCCTCAAACTGAGCAAGGAAAACCATTCCCACTCCGGCATGCTTTCTTCCCTGGCGGAATTGAACTGCGTGCACTCGGTACAGGAATTAATCGCATAAGGAGGAAAACGGAATGCTATCCATTTTTGACGAGCTGAGAGGAATGGATTTTTTCTCCATTCTGCTCAGGATGCTGCTTTCCTGCCTGTGCGGCGCAGTAATTGGGCTGGAAAGATCGTATAAGAACCGGCCCGCCGGTTTCCGTACTCACATTCTGGTCTGCATGGGATCGGCGGCTGCGGCACTGACGGGGCTGTATCTGTTCCTGGTGCTGCAATTGCCTTCCGATATTTCCCGCATCAGTGGCCAGGTCATTTCCGGCCTGGGATTTATCGGCGCGGGTACCATCATCGTAACCAAGAAATTGACCATCAAGGGCCTGACTACCGCCGCCGGCCTGTGGACCGCCGGTATTATCGGCCTGGCCATCGGCAGCGGATATTATGAAATCGGCTTGATGGGCACCGTGCTGGTGCTGCTGGCCGAAACATTGTTTGCCAGCTTTGGCAAGCACATCCAGCGCAACCCCGCCTACGAGGTGGAAGTGCTCTACAACGAAAAAACCAGCCTGGATCAGGTACTGCGCCTGTGCAAGGACAACCACATGGCCATCACCAATTTGAAAATCCATACCTTGGACGAGGGAAGCGAAGCCCAGTACATTGCTGAAGTGGCCCTCCGGGGCGGCATGGGCAGCGAGCAATTACTCAGCCACATCCGCACCATGCCAGGCATCATTATGGCGACAGGGCTGTAATCGCGCAAGCCGTTGTAAAATATATAGAAAAATACATCAGTAAAAAACCAGAGAAAAGCTTTTTCCTCTGGTTTTTTGTATGTTTTACGTGTAGTGGCTTTGCGTTACTTTTCCAGAATTCCTACGCGCTCGAACCTATCCACTCCCGTCACGCCCAGACCGGGTTCATCAGTGAGCGTAATATTCCTTTCGCAAAACACCGCGCCGCCGTGCACCGGGTCCTGGGCGCAAAGCATGGGGCCATCCAAATCGATCTTGGTGATCACCTGCCGGGCGCAAGCCAGGTGCGCCGCGGCATTCACAGCCACGCGGCCTTCCAGCATACAGCCGATCATGCATTCCACGCCGTACATTTCCGACATCGTGGCAATTTTCATGGCGTTGTAAATCCCGCCGCACTTCATCAGCTTGATGTTCAGCAAATCGGCCGCGCCCAGCTGCAAAATTCTTATGGCGTCTTCGGGAGAAAACACCGCTTCGTCTGCCAGTACCGGCACGTAGCTGCGCTCGGTAACATACTTAAGCCCTTCCAAATCCCGGGCTGCTACAGGCTGCTCCACCAATTCGATATCCAACCCCTTTTCCTGCATGCCGTTGAGGATGCGCACAGCCTCCTTGGGCTTCCAGGCCTGGTTGGCGTCGATGCGCAATGTGGTGCCGACAGGCACGGCTCCACGCACCGCAGAAAGCCGCTCCACATCCAATTGGGGATTCACGCCCACTTTGATTTTTAGGCAATCAAACCCCCGGTCGATAGCAATGCGTGCGTCCCGGGCCATGGTATCCGGATCATTGACGCTGATGGTCAAATCCGTCACCAGATGCTTCCTGGCGCCGCCCAGCAGCTTATACACCGGGATATCGTGCAGCTTGCCGTACAAGTCCCACAGGGCCATATCAACGGCTGCTTTGGCGCTTGTATTGTGCAAAACGCACCGTTGGGTCAGCAGCATCAAATCCTCAAAATCATCCACATCCCGGCCCAGCAGGTTGGGAGCCAGGTGGTGCTCCATAGCCCCAATAATCGCTTCGGCAGTATCACCGGTAATGACCCCAGTGGGCGGCGCTTCGCCATAGCCCACGGCGGCGGTATCGGTGTAGATTTTTACAATCACATCCTCCACGCTATCCACGGTACGCAGCGCGGTTTTAAAAGGCGTTCTCAAGGGAATTGAAATCCTTCCCCATTCGACGGCCGTAATCTTCATAACTGGCCCCCTCCCGGTATATTTCCCTGTGCTGATTATAGCACATGATCCCACTGATCGAAAAGAGGCCGGGCGCAATCTTGCCCAGCCGTCCTGTTTTTTTCTTGTTTCTTCGGAATATTGTGACTGTCCTACGCCAAATCCGCCGCTTCCCGGATCATCTCCGCCGCAAATTCAATCTGCTTGGGCAAGCTATCCAGATACACGCATTCTTCCACCGTGTGCATCTTCTCCCCAGCCAGGCCCAGCCCATCCAGCACGCCAATGCCCGCCTGACCCGCGATGGAAATATCCCCCGCCCCGCCGGTCTTTTCGTGGTAGCGCTTCTGTCCCTGCTTTTCGCTGATGCCCAGGGCCAGATCCAGCAGCCGCTGGCTTTTTTCATTCAGGTCAATAGCCGGATGGCTGGCGCCAAAGGTGACTTCCGTTTTCACACCAGGCACCGGCTCCATGGCGCAAATCGCCTGAATTTTTTGCATCAATTCCGGCTTGTACTGCTCATTGAAATACCGGAATTCGCAATCGGCCACAGCTTCCGGGGCCACCACATTCTCCGCCGTACCGCCAGAAATCAGCCCTGCGTTAAAGCTGATATCCCGTTTATCATCCCGCAGGGCGTACAGCTGGGTGATATGGGCGCACAGAGCTTGGATGGCGCTGGCGCACACTTTGTACTGAGCGCCGGAATGGCCGGGAATGCCAGTGCAGCGAATGCGCACGGACGTAACGCCCTTCCGGGCACAGGTGAGCCGGTAATCGCTGCTGCAGGGCTCAAAGCTCAAGGCCGCAAAAGACTGCCGGGCCGTTTCCAGAATGGTTTTGTGGCTTTCAGGGGAACCCACCTCTTCATCGGGGTTGAGCACCGCGCAGATGCGCACTTTTTTCAAATCAACCTTCGGCAACGCTTTTTGCAGGGCGTAAAGCATCACCACGTCCCCGCCCTTCATATCGATACTGCCGGAACCCAAAGCTTTGCCATCGCCAATTTCCGTAAAAGGCACATGCACCGCCCGGGGAAACACCGTATCCATATGCCCCATGAGCATCAATTGCTTGTCCCCCGTGCCGATGGCAGCTTTGAGCACCGGGCCGTATTCCTGCCCGGGGATCAGTTCCGTTTCAAACCCCAGGGACTGAAAATCCTCCGCGAACATGGCTGCCACCTTGGCCACATCTTCCCTGTCGTGGCTGCCGCTGGGCTGATCCACATATTTTTTTAACGATTCCAAAGGCGTGGTAAGCATCGCAGCCCCTCCGTTACAATACCTTATTCAAGAAATCCTGGGTACGCTTTTGCTGGGGATGATCAAAAATCTGGTCCGGCGGACCGGCCTCCACGATCTGCCCGTCATCGATAAACAGCACATAATCCGCCACCTGCCGGGCAAAGCGCATTTCATGAGTGACCACCATCATGGTCATGCCATCGGCCGCCAGGGCCTTCATCACGTCCAGCACCTCTCCCACCATTTCCGGGTCCAGGGCGGAAGTGGGTTCGTCAAAGAGCATCATGTCCGGGTCCATAGCCAGCGCCCGCACAATGGCCACTCGCTGCTTCTGACCGCCGGACAGACGGCTGGGGTATTCATTCCATTTGTCCAGCAAGCCGACCCGGGTGAGCAGGTTCTTCGCCTTTTCCTCTGCTTCCGCTGGAGAAACGCTTTTCACCTTTCGGGGGGACACGGTGATATTGTCCTTCACCTTCAAATGGGGAAACAAATTGAACTGCTGGAACACCATGCCCATCCGCTCCCGCAATCGGCACAGCTCTTTCCGGCTGGCCTGGGTAAGGTCATTCCCCTCAAACAAAATCTGCCCGGCCGTGGGTTTTTCCAGCAGATTAATGGAGCGAAGCAAGGTAGACTTTCCACTGCCGGAAGGCCCAATCAGCACCAGCACGTCGCTCTTGTGCACATTCAAGTTGATATCCTTGAGCACTTCCAGCTTGCCAAAATTTTTGTATAATCCCCGAACCTGCACCAGCACTTCAGTGGATGAACCGGAATCGACAACGTTTTTTACCTCAGACGACGCTGTTTTCACTGCGCCTCATCCTCCTTTCCAGCAAACCAAGCAGCCTGGTCATGGTATAGGTCAGTGCAAAATAAATCAAAGCGGCCACGATCATCGTTTCCAAATACCGGTAATTGACGGAAGAAAGCTTATTGGCCTGATATGTCAATTCATACACGCCCACGGCATACAGCACGGAAGATTCCTTGATGATGGCGATGAATTCGTTGCCCATGGCAGGCAGCGTCACCTTGATGGCCTGAGGCAGAATGACGTAACGCATTTTCTGATAACCGTTCATGCCCAAGGAATCCGCCGCTTCCTCCTGCCCCTTTTCCACCGATTGCAGCCCGGCTCGAATGAGCTCTGCCATGTACGCGCCGGAATTAATCACCAGCGCAATGATGCACAGCGTCATCCGGGGCAGGCGCAGCCCCATCTGCGGCAGGCCGTACACAATCATCAGTACCTGCACCAGCAGCGGCGTTCCGCGGATAAAGGCCACATATGCATTCATTAGCCACCGCAGCGGCAAAAACTGGGTGTGGCGGAATACCGCCACCATCAGCCCCAAAATGGAGCCCAGCACCACCGTAAACAACGCCAGCTCCACCGTGGTGCCAACGCCCTGCATAAACACATGAAATTTTGTGGTCAGTATTTCCCAAATCTTTGGTAAGCTGATCATCCACTTGATCCCCCTATTACACAAGGAACGCAGGGGCCGTTCCCATACAGCCCCTGCCGTTCAGCTTTTTTTGGAAAAACGGTTACTCCACTTCCAGCAGCGAAACGCTCTTGGTCACCGCGTCGTCCATCCACTGGTCCCAGGTGCCGTCTGCCTTCACCTTGGCAATGTAAGCGTTCACAATTTCCAGCAGGGCCCCGTTGTCTCCCTTAGGCACGGCGACGCCAATGCCGGCAGAACTGTCATAGTCCACAGGAACTTCGCTGATTTGGAACGTATCGGGGTACGCCGCCATGTACTGCTTGGCCACCAGATCAGTGATCAGCCAGCCGTCGATATTGCCTTGGGCCAATTCCAGCGCCAGAATGGAGGGCTTATCCAGCAAAAGCGGTTCGGAAGATACAAACTGATCCTCCAGAATGCCCTGCTGCAGGGAACCCAGCTGAGCACCCACTTTCTTGCCCTTCATATCTTCCACAGTTTTCAAAGCGTCATAATCCGCAGCACGCACCAGCAAAATCTGCTCCCCGGCAAAATAGGGGTCGGAAAAATCGACCACTTCCAGCCGTTCAGGCTTGATGGCCAGGCCGGAAATAACCATGTCCAACTCGCCCACGGATAAGGCGGTCACCAGGCCGCTGAAGGCCTGATCATTGATCTTGATATTCACGCCCAGCTCCTGCGCAATGCCCTCGGCCAGCGCCATATCGAAACCGGCAATTTCCTCTTCACCCGTTTCGGGATTGGTCCAGTAAAATTCATAGGGCGGGAATTCAACGTTCGCGCCCACTTCCAGCACGCCCTTTTTTTGAATATCGCTCAGCTGATCGGCGGAGGCAAAGCTCATCGCGCCCAGCAGCATCAGCGCCGACAACAAAATCGCAGTCAGTTTTTTCATTTTCACATCCTCCGTTCTCATTCACAAAATTTGGAACATTCCCTATTATACTCATTGCTTTACCGTTGTCAAGTGATAAAATTACATTTTTATGCATATTTTATCGACTTTTGCCCATATTTAGAATATTTTTATGTATAAATACAAGATAAATACATTTTCCTTGTATCCCTTTCCTTCTTCCGTTATAATAGGCATGATGGTCAGGCCGTCGGCCCGGCCTGGGAAATGAGAGGTAAAAAACATTGATGAAGCTTTATTTTGCGCCCATGGAAGGGCTGACAGACGCGCTGTACCGACGGGTACATCACGCCACTTTCGGCGGCGCCGATAAGTATTTCATGCCTTTCATCAGCCCGGCCCATTCCCTGCATTTCACGGCCCGGGAAATGTTTGATCTTTCCCCCAGGGAAAACGCAGGCGTACCGGTGGTGCCCCAAATTCTGGCCAAGGACGCCGCCTATTTCCTGGGCACGGTAAATATGCTGCGGGATGCCGGATACACCGAAGTGAACCTTAATATCGGCTGCCCCTCCGGCACCGTCACCGCCAAAGGCAAAGGCGCAGGGATGCTGAAAAAGCCGGATGAACTGCGCTTTTTCCTCGATGAAATCTTTGCCCGTTCTCCCCTGCCCATTTCCGTCAAGACCCGCATCGGATTTGATTTTCCGGAGGAATGGTCGGCGTTGGCAGAGATTTTTCTCCAGTATCCCTTGCTTGAGCTGATCATCCATCCCCGCACCTGCCGGGAGTTTTATAGCGGTCAGCCCCATAACGAGCTTCTGACAGGGTTCATCGCCCGCGCGCCTTTCCCTGTCATTCAGAACGGCAATGTATTCACCCCTGCGGACGCCCATGCAATTGATACAGCATATCCGGCCCTGACCGGCCTGATGATGGGCCGGGGCTGGGCCGTTAACCCGGCCCTGGGCCAGGAAATCCTGGGCGGCAAAAAGCTAACCAAGGATGGGCTTGTGCTCTTTCATGACCGGCTGTACCGTGCCTATACCCAGCACTGGCCCAAAAGCGCTGCTGTGGGCCGGATGCACGGCATCATGGGCTATCTGGGTTTCTGCTTTGCTGACGCGGGAAAACAGCTGCGCTCCCTTCGCAAATCCACCACGCCCCAGGAATATTCCGACGCCGCAGCCCGGCTGTTTGACGAATGCGATCTGGTGGATACGCCGGTGTTCCTCCCGCCGGATTGAAAGAACGGCATAAAAATGGCGCTGGAAAAAGCAAACTTTCTCCAGCGCTTCATTTTCTACACCATGTTATTGCTTCGACCGGGCAGCCGCCTTGGCCCGCTGCTCATGGCTCAGCTCCCGCTTGCGCATGCGCAAAGACTTGGGCGTAATTTCCAGCAATTCATCATCATCAATGAATTCCAGGCATTCTTCCAGTGTCAGCGGATGGACGGACACCAGGCGCAGGCTGTCCTCCGACGCGGAGGCGTTGCGCATGTTGGTCACATGCTTTTGCTTGCACACGTTCACCACGATATCGCCAGGGCGGCTGGACTCGCCGCAGATCATGCCGTTGTACACCGGGGTCTGGCTGCCGATAAACAGGGTGCCGCGATCCTGGGCGTAGAACAGGCCGTACTGGGTGGCTTCGCCGGTTTCATAGCAGATCAGGGCGCCCACGTTACGGTGGGGAATATCGCCCTTGTACTCTTCGTAATGGTCGAACACGGCGCTCATGATGCCTTCACCCCGGGTATCGGTCATGAATTCGGAACGATAGCCAAACAGGCCACGGGACGGCACCAGGAATTCCAGCCGCACCCGGTCGGAGCCGCCCATGGATTCCAGCGTACCCCGACGACGGCCGATTTTTTCGATCACAGCGCCGGCATATGCTTGGGGCACATCGGCCACCATGCGTTCGATAGGCTCCTGCTTTTTGCCGTTTTCATAGCGATAAATAACCTCAGGCTTGCTGACCTGGAACTCATACCCCTCCCGGCGCATGGTTTCGATCAAAATAGACAAATGCAGTTCGCCCCGGCCCCACACCTCGAATTGATCGGGGGTTTCCCCGTCCTTGACCCGCAGGCTGACGTCTGTTTCCAATTCCCGGTACAGCCGGGCGCGCAGATGGCGGCTGGTCACATACTGGCCTTCCTTGCCGGCGAAGGGCGAATCGTTGACAGAGAATGTCATGGTCACGGTGGGTTCGGTAATGGCCACGAAAGGCAGCGCTTCCGGCGCAGCAGGATCGCACACCGTATCGCCGATGGAAATATCGGCCAAGCCGGTGAGCGCTACGATATCGCCCATGCTCACCCGCTCCGCACCCACGCGCTTTAAGCCGTCATATAGGCTCAACCCCGTCAGCCGCCAGGGCGGAGACACCTGATCGCTCAGCGCGTTGCAACGCACGACCATGGTGTTGTCCACCAGAGTGCCCCGGGTGATGCGGCCGATGCCAATGCGGCCCACATACTCGGAATAGTCGATAGTGGAAATCAGCACCTGAGCCGGGCCGTCGGGATCGCCCTCGGGCGCGGGAATGTATTCCATAATGGCGTCAAACAGCGGCCGCAGATCTTCGCCAGGCACATCGGGATCCAGCGTGGCCGTGCCCTTCCGGGCAGACGCGTAAATAATGGGACGGTCCAGCGTAGCCGGGTCGGCGTCCAGCTCGATGAGCAGGTCCACCAGTTCATCCACCACTTCGGCGCACCGGGCGTCGGGCCGGTCAATTTTGTTAATCACCAGCAGCACGGGCAGCTTCAGCCCCAGGGCCTTTTGCAGCACGAACCGGGTCTGGGGCATGGGGCCTTCAAAGCTGTCCACCAGCAGCAGCACCCCATCCACCATTTTCAGCACGCGCTCCACTTCCCCGCCGAAATCGGCGTGGCCGGGCGTGTCGACAATATTGATCTTAGCGTCGCCGTAATGCACGGCGGTGTTCTTGGCCAGAATGGTGATGCCGCGCTCCCGCTCCAGATCATTGGAGTCCATTACGCGCTCGGCCACCTGCTGGTTCTGCCTAAAAACGCCGCCTTGCCGCAGCATTTGGTCCACCAGCGTGGTCTTGCCGTGGTCAACGTGGGCGATAATGGCGATATTGCGGATATCGTTGCGAATCATGTGTGTTTCTCCCTTTCAGTTGGCGAAAAACCAACGCTTCATTGTATATCCAAAACACCGCAATTGTCAATATCTCCGGTGCCTTCCGGCTACAAAAAATTCCATCAATGCATCACCCGATGGGTTCGACGCATGCGTTTCTGCTTCGGTACGGAGGAAAATAGGGGCTTATGCCCCCGTTGGTCCCGTTTTTTTTCGTTATCCTGATGCTCCATTTTTCTTCACCTCCTTCCCATCATGCGCAAAAAAGCAAATTTCCATGCAAAACATGCCGGTTTTTGCTTGCGTAGCGGCTAAAAATATGATAAAATCAATTTAATGAAGGAATGATAACCAAAGCCCGGATAGGAATAGCGGAGGGAAGATACGCCATGATCAATATGCATATTTTTCTGGTAGGCATGGCCGGCGCAGGCAAAACCAGCCTAGGCCGCCGCTTGGCGCAGAACCTGAACTGGCCTTTTGTGGATACGGATCAAAGGGTCAGCGAAATGATGGGCATGACGGTGAATGAAATCTTTTCCACCTTTGGCGAAGCGTTCTTCCGCAACGCTGAAACAGGGGCGCTGGTGGAACTGGTGGGCCAGCCGGCCTGCGTGGTGTCCACCGGCGGAGAATTGTGTACTTTCCAGGAAAACGTAACCATTATGAAAAACCACGGCATCATCATCCACGTGGACCGTCCCCTGGACCAGATTCTTTCCGACATCAAAACGGACCGACGCCCCCTTTTGGCCGGCGGCAGCCATGAGGATGTGATCGACCAATACAATCGCTGCATCGGCCATTACCGGGCGGCGGCGGATTACCGGCTGGACAACAGCAAGGGCTTTGTGGTGGGCATCAAAAACCTGACGGAGTTAGTAGAAAGCATTCAATAGAAAAGGAGAACAGGGAAAATACACTTTCATTCTTGACCCCCTTTCTTCCCTATGCTATGCTAAACAAGATTTAATACGGAGGACATGCTTTATGCGGCAGGCTGATTTCTTTTATTTTCGCTTTACCGGCTTTGCCGGCAAGGCATGCTGCCGCATGTAAAGTTTTCTTTTTAAAATCGAAGGCTTTGCGGCGCATGTGGCCGCAAGGCCTTTTTCATTCCATCATTTCAGGAGGTTGCAAGCAATGGTTTTCGGCATTGTGGGTTTGGGGCTGATTGGCGGTTCCCTGGCCCGGAGCATCCAATTTCATAGTGAGCACACCGTCTGGGGTATGGATATTGATGAAACCGCCATAGAGCAAGCCCGGATGACGCAGGCCATTGACGATGTGCTGACGGAAGAAAACCTGCCGCAATGCGACGTGGTGCTGGTAGCGCTGTATCCCCAGGCCGCGGTGGACTATATTTTGTCTCATATCGATTGCTTCAAGCCCGGCACGCTGGTGATCGATTGCTGCGGAGTGAAGCGGTTCGTGTGCAGCCGGCTGTTCCCTGCCTTTGTGGGGAAGCAGAGCATTTTCATTGGCGGTCATCCTATGGCAGGCCGGGAGCGGAGCGGCTTTGCCTACGCCCAGGACGATTTGTTTGAAAACGCATCCATGATCCTAACGCCCCAGGAAGACACGGATACTGAAATCCTGCGTCAGGTAAAGGAGCTGTTCCTGTCCATTGGTTTTGGGCGGGTACGTTTTTCCACGCCCCTGGAACACGATGAAATGATCGCTTTCACCTCTCAACTGGCCCACATCGTGTCCAGCGCGTATGTAAAAACGCCCCTGGCCGGGAAACACAAAGGCTTTTCTGCCGGTTCCTTCCGAGATATGACCCGGGTGGCCCGGCTGAATGAAACCATGTGGACGGAACTGTTTTTGAAAAACGACGACCTGCTGCTTACCCAAACCCAGCACCTGATCGACCAGTTGACCGAATATCGGGACGCCCTTCGGGACCGGGATGAGGAGCGGCTGAAGGCCATCCTGCGGGAAGGCCGGGAAATCAAGGAATCGTTGGAGGATTGACCATGCAAAAGGTACACATCACCGCCTCCCACAGCTATGACGTGCTGATTGGCCCAGGCTTGATCAGCAAAGCCGGGGAATACATTTCCTCCGTTTCGAAGCCCTGCCGTGCCGCCATCATCACCGATGATACGGTGGCGGCGTTGTACGGCGCTCAGGTGAAGGAAAGCCTGAAGCACGCCGGTTTCACTGCCGATTTATGGGCCTTCCCCCACGGAGAACAGCACAAAACCATGACCACCCTGGCTGCCGCCCTGGAATGGCTTGGCGAAACGGGCGTTTCCCGCAGCGACCTGATCGTGGCCCTGGGCGGCGGCGTGCCAGGGGATCTGGCCGGGTTCGCGGCGGCTGTGTATTGCCGGGGCATGCGTTTTGCGCAGATTCCTACCACGCTGCTGGCGGCGGTGGATTCCTCCGTGGGCGGCAAAACGGCCGTCGATCTATCCTCCGGAAAAAACATGGCCGGGGCCTTCCACCAGCCGGATATCGTGCTGTGCGACACCGATGTGCTGGGCCGCCTGCCAGCCGATTTATTGCGGGACGGCAGTGCCGAGATGCTCAAGTACGGCATGCTGGTGGATGAAAAATTGTTTGACGATCTATCCTCCGGCGCGTGGAAAGGCCGGATCGAAGAAACGGTAGCCAGGTGCGTCGCCATCAAACAGGATTACGTGGTGCAAGATGAAGAAGACCAGGGCGTGCGGCAATTTTTGAACCTGGGCCACACCTTCGGCCACGCGGCGGAAAAATGCTCCGGCTTTACCCTGACCCACGGCCAGGGCGTGGGCATGGGGCTGATGATGGCGTCTCGGGCGGCGGGCATCGATACGGAGCCGGTACGCAGGGCCCTGCTCGCCTGCGACCTGACCCCTGAATGCCCCTATGACGCGGCGCAATTGGCTCAGGCCGCCTATTCCGATAAAAAAAGAAAGGGCGGCAAAATCACCCTGGTGCTGCCGGAGAAAATCGGCAAGTGCACGTTAAAAACCATTTCCGTGGAGGAATTGCCCTGCTATTTTGCCAAAGGAATGGGGGAAACGATATGATCGTCACCGTTCATCCTTACCCCATCGGCGGCCAGGTCACCGTGCCGCCCTCCAAATCCCACGTGCACCGGCTGCTGATCGCCGCCGCGCTGAGCCAGGGGCAAACATCCATCCACTGCCCCTGCGACAACGCGGATATCCGGGCCACCGCGCAGTGCCTGCAGGGGATGGGCGCGGATATCTGGCGGGAAGGCGATTTTTTCCAGGTAGAAAGCCTGCCCTATTGTTCCAACATCACACTGGATTGCGGGGAAAGCGGCTCCACGCTGCGATTTTTGCTGCCCCTGTGCGCGGTACAGCGCTTCCCCAATCAGGATCGTTTAATCCTTACCGGCCACGGCCGCCTGCCAGAACGCCCCAACGGGCCGCTGCTGAACGCGCTGCGCGCCCATGGCGCGGTTATTGAAGGAGATTACCTGCCCCTGATCGTCCACGGCGGCCTGCGGGCCGGGGCTTACGCGCTGCCTGGCAACGTGAGCAGCCAGTATTTCACCGGGCTTTTGTTCGCCCTGCCCCTGCTGGAGGGAGACAGCACCCTGCGCTTCACCTCGCCCCTGGAATCCATGCCGTATGTAGATTTAACTTTGTCGGTATTAAAACAGTTTGGCATCCGCATTGAACCCATCCAAAACGGCTGGCGCGTGCCGGGCCATCAATCCTATGTTTCCCCCGGTACAGCCGAAGCCGAAGGAGATTGGAGCGCCGCCGCCTTCTGGTACGCCGGAAACCTGCTGGGCAGCGCCGTCGCCGTACAGGGACTGAACCCCGTATCCTGCCAGGGCGACAAGGCCATCGAAGGGCTGCTTGCGCACATCGGCGGCGAAATCGACGTCACCAACACCCCGGACTTAATGCCCGTTTTGTCCATCGCCGCTGCCGCTTCCCCAGGCGCTACCCGCATCACCGGCGCGGCCCGGCTGCGGCTGAAGGAATCAGACAGGCTGTCCGCCATGGCGAAAGTGATCCACGATTTGGGCGGCCAGGCCGAGGAAACGGCCGACGGTCTGATCATCTGGGGCGGAAAATTGCAGGGCGGCACCGTCGATGGGCAAAACGACCATCGGGTGGTCATGAGCGCCGCCATCGCCGCCACAGCCTGCCTGAGCCCCGTCACCATCCTGGGCGCGGAGGCGGTAAATAAATCCTACCCCGGTTTCTGGCATGATTTTCAAGCGTTGGGAGGGTGTCTGGATGTCCGATTATAGTTTGGGAGAAAAGCTGAAAGTGACCATCTTCGGCCAGTCCCACGCCCCGGCCATCGGCTGCGTGATCGAAGGGTATCCCGCGGGCCGCGCCATTGACTGGGCTGCGGTATCTGCCTTTATGGCCCGCCGGGCCCCAGGCCAAAACGCCTGGAGCACTCCACGAAAGGAAGCGGATGCGCCCGATATTCTCTCCGGCTTGAACGACCAGGGGCTCACCTGCGGCGCGCCCATCGCCGCCGTCATCCACAATCAAAATACCCGCAGCGGGGATTATGAGCATTTGCGCCGCGTGCCCCGGCCCGGCCATGCCGATTACGCGGCCCGCTTAAAATACGGCGACGCATTCGACGTCCGGGGCGGCGGACAGTTTTCCGCCCGGCTGACGGCGCCGCTGTGCCTGGCCGGCGCGCTGGCCCTGCAATATTTGAACGATCAAGGCGTGCAAATCGCCGCCCACATCGCCGCCATCGGCGGCATCGAAGACGCCATGCCCGACCCCGTCCATCCCGTCCTGCCGCTGTACGCCCCCGGCACGTTTCCGGTGATCGATGCAGCCCAGGGTGAAAAAATGAAAGTGGCCATCGAAAAAGCCCGGCAATCGGGCGACAGCGTGGGCGGCGTCGTCCGCTGCCTGGTCACCGGGCTGCCCGGGGGCCTGGGCGGACCGCTTTTTGGCGGCGTGGAGGGAAAAATAGCTCAGGCAATTTTCGGTATTCCCGCCGTTAAAGGCGTGGCCTTTGGCGAAGGCTTTGGGGCGGCATCCCTGCGCGGCAGTGACAACAACGATGCTTACTGCATCGAAAATGGGGCCGTCCGCACCATCACCAACCATGCCGGCGGCATCCTGGGCGGCATCACCACCGGCATGCCCCTGTATTTCACCGCCGCCTTCAAGCCCACGCCCTCCATCGCCCGGGCGCAGCAAAGCGTGAACCTTGAAACGATGGAGAAAACCGAGCTTACCATACAAGGCCGCCATGATCCCTGCGTGGTGCCCCGGGCCGTGCCGGTGGTGGAAGCGGTGACCGCCCTGGTTCTAATGGATTTGATACTGCAAGGAGCGTGATATCAACATGGCCCTGGATTTAAGCGATATCCGCCGCCAATTGGACGGCATTGACGATCAGCTGACCGCCCTGTTCGTCCAGCGGATGCACTTGGCATCTCAGGTGGCCGAATACAAGAAGGCCACCGGTAAGCCCCTGCTGGATACCGGCAGGGAACGGCAGATTCTCAACCGGGTCACCTTGGCCGCCGGAGAGGAACTGGAGCACGATACCAAGATGCTCTACCAGACCCTGTTTTCCCTCAGCAAGGAGTACCAGGCCCGGCGGCTGTTCACCGCTTCTCCTCTGGTCGCCCTTCTGGAGGACATGGCCCGGAACATCCAGCCCCATCTGCCCAATCGGGCGGTGGTGGCCTGCCAGGGCACGGAAGGCGCCTATTCCCAAAAGGCCTGCGCGCGGATGTTTGAATATCCGGATATCCGTTACATGCCTACGTTCAACGACGTTTTTGCCGCTGTGGAATCCGGCCAATGCCCCTATGGTGTGCTCCCCATCGAAAACAGCACCGCCGGGTCAGTAACCGGAGTGTATGATCTGATGGAAAAGCATCAGTTTTTCATCGTCCGGGCCGCCCGGCAGCGCATCGATCACCGGCTGCTGGCCCTGCCAAGGACAGCCATTGAAGGAATTCGAGAAGTGGTATCCCACGAGCAGGCGCTGCGCCAGTGCGGCGCATTTCTCGCCGCCCATCCAAACATCCAGGTGACCCCCATGGCCAATACCGCCGTGGCCGCCGCCTATGTGGCCCACGCCGGCCGCGCCGACCTGGCCGCCATCGCTTCCCAGGACTGCGAGCAGCTCTACGGCCTGGAAACCCTCACCGATGCCATCAGTGATACGGGCAACAATTTCACTCGCTTCATCTGCATCGCCAAGGACCCAGCCCTCTACGAAAAAGCAAACAAAATTTCCCTGATGCTCAGCGCCGCCCACCGGCCCGGCAGCTTGTACCGGCTCCTGTCCCACATCGCCGCCAGTGAAATCAACCTGACCAAGCTGGAAAGCCGCCCTATTCCCGGCAAGGATTTTGAGTTCCGTTTCTTCTTTGATATCGAAGCATCCATCCTGGATCAGGACACCCGGGCGCTGATCCAGCATTTGAAAAACGATTCGGAACAATTTGTGTTCTTGGGCAATTACGAGGAATTACGATGATCGAATTTGGTCTACTGGGCGAAAAACTGGGCCACAGCTATTCGCCTCAAATTCACCGGGTTTTCGGAGATTACGATTACCAATTGTACCCCGTCGGGGAGGAAGAACTGAAACGCATCTTAACGGAGAAGCAGTTCCGGGGGCTGAATGTGACCATCCCCTACAAGCAAGCGGTGCTGCCTTTTTGTGATGAAATATCCGATTCTGTCCGCTTGATCGGCAGCGCCAACACGCTGGTGAACCGGCATGGGAAAATCCGCGCCGACAACACGGATCTGCCTGGCTTTTTGACCATGATCGAAATGGCTGGCATTTCCCTAACCGGGAAAAAGGTCATCATTTTGGGCAGTGGCGGCACCTCCCTGACCGCCCAGGCCGCCTGTAAACAGCAAAACGCCCGGGAAACCGTGGTCGTTTCCCGCCGCGGGCTGGTAAACTATGACACGTTATATGCGTGTCACGCCGACGCGGAGGTGCTCATCAATGCCACGCCGGTGGGCATGTACCCCCATAACCTGCACTCCCCCGTCAACCTGGCCGCCTTTCCCCGGCTAAAAGGCGTTGCGGACGTGATCTATAACCCAGCCAAAACAGCCCTGATCCTGGACGCGGAGGAGCAGCACCTTCCCCATACCGACGGGCTGCGCATGCTGGTGGCCCAGGCCTGGCACGCCGCCAGGCAGTTCCTGGGGCAGGATATTCCAGCGCAAAAAATGAACGAAGCCTACCGATCCGTGCGCCGGGAAACGCTGAATTTGGTACTGACTGGCATGCCTGGCTGCGGCAAAAGCACCCTGGGCCGGGAAATGGCCCAACGGCTGGGACGGACGTTTGTGGATTTGGACGTCGAAATCGAAAAAATCGCCGGGCCCATTCCAGCCATTTTTGCCGCCCAGGGCGAAGCGGGGTTCCGGGACATTGAAAGCCGGGTGGTGGAAACATTCGGCAAGGAATCCGGCCTGGTGATCGCCACCGGCGGCGGAGCCATCCTGCGAAAAAGCAACGTGCGCACCCTGCGTCAAAACGGCGTGGTCGCCTGGGTGCAGCGGCCCATCGAACAGCTCAGCCAGGAGGGCCGTCCTCTTTCGACGGGCATCGACGCCCTGCGCCGTATGGCGGACACCCGCACGCCCCTGTATCAAGCCGCCGCAGATTTTTTCGTGCGCAACACCGGCACGGTAACCGCTGCCGTTCAACAATTGTGGGAGGGATTTAATGAAGCTGCTGGTTCTTAACGGCCCCAACCTGAACATGCTGGGCATTCGGGAAAAGCACATTTATGGCACGCAAACCTATGCCGACCTGGAAGCGTTCATCCGGGAAAAAGCCGCTCAGCTTGGCGTGGAAGTGGACATTTACCAAAGCAACCACGAAGGCGATCTGGTGGACAAAATCCAAGCGGCCTACAGAAAAGTCGACGGTATCGTCATTAACCCTGCCGCCTACACCCATACCTCCGTGGCCATCCTGGACGCGTTGAAAGCCGTCAGCATCCCCGCCGCCGAAGTGCACCTGAGCGACGTGACGAAGCGGGAACCCTTCCGCCAGATCAGCTATGCCGGCATGGCCTGCCAGGCCCATTTCATCGGCTTGGGCTTTGAGGGCTACGCCCAGGCGATGGAATACCTGAAGAAAATGCTGAGCTGAGCTCTATTCGAGGTCTCCGCGGCCTCGAGCTCCGCGCAAGGGGCCATTGGCCCCTTGACCCCTTCCCGACGATAATACTTGACTGAAAAAACAAGCCTGTATTCGCCTACAACGATTGTGCCATCAAGCAAATTCCCGAGCATATGAAAACAGAAAGGCTGCCAGAAAATGATCGCGTTCATTTTCCAGCAGCCTTTTCGTGAGGCGTTTTACGCACCGCTCAGCCGGTAAAACCGGTCTGCATAGGAACGATCAATCGTCATCCATCCAATTGTTGCTCGCATTGCTTTGAATGACAGCCAACCCCAAGCGGTCTCTTGGGTTCTTTCTCTGACACAGAGAAGGAACACAGTTCCCCTAACTGACGTTCCGTCAAATCTTCTTCACGCTCAGGGAAGCGGGCTTACCGTTGATATCCCAATCCTGCTGAACCGCGTCTTCAGGCGCGGCGACATAAGCCACATCTTCAGCCAGCACGCCCTGACGGATCATGGCTTCATACGCCCGTACGGCGGCCACCACCGCTTCGTCGCCCTGGCAGGTGACGGCAATGCGGTCAGTCACATCAAAGCCCGCGTCCTTGCGCATGGATTGCAGCTTGCTGATCACCTCGCGGGCATAGCCTTCCTGCACCAGTTCGGGCGTCAGGGTGGTATCCAGCACCACGGTCAGCTTGCCGTCCACCTGGGAGGTGAAGCCTTCCTTCTTCACAGCTTCCACCAGCACGTCTTCCTTGTTCAGGATAATGTTGGTGCCATCCACGGTCAAGGTAACAGTTTCGCCCCGTTCAAAGGCGGCTACCACATCGCTGCCGTTTAGCTTCTGCAATTCGCCACGCATCCGGCCCAGGAATTTTCCGTACCGGGTTTTCAGGGTCAAGAAGTTGGGTTTGAGATCGTAGTTGACGAATTCGCCCGCGTCGGTGATGAACTGCACGTTCTTCACATTCAGTTCATCCTCCACCAGGCTCTTGTAGGCTTCGCCAAATTCCGCGCCGGACACATACAGCGTGTTCAGCGGCTGGCGCACCTTCATATTGCTCAGCTGGCGGCAGGAGCGGCCCAGCTGCACCACCGTTTCCACGGCAGCCATCTGGCGCTCGGCATCGGCATTGATCATGGCTTCGTCGCACACCGGGAAGTCGGTCAGATGCACGGATTCCGGCGCGTCGGGATTCACGCTGCGGACAATATTCTGATAAATGCTCTCAGCCATGAAGGGCATGTAGGGCGCGATCAGGCGGGTCAGACTTTCCAGCACAGTGTACAGCGTCATAAACGCCGCTTCTTTATCTTCCGCCATGCCCTTGCCCCAGAACCGGTCGCGGCCCAGGCGCACATACCAATTGCTCAGTTCATCCACAAAATCGCTGATCTTGCGGGTAGATTCGGTGATGCGGTAAGCGGAAAGGTCTTCATCCACGCCTTTGATGACGGTGTTCAGCCGGCTGAGCACCCACTTGTCCATCAGCGTCAATTTGCATTTTTTCAAGTCGTGCTTGGCAGGATCGAACTGGTCGATGTCAGCATAAAGCACGTAGAAGTAGTAAGTATTCCACAGCGTGGTCATAAACTTCCGGGGGCCTTCATTCAGAGCGTCCTCATGGAAGCGGCAGGGCAGCCAAGGCGCGGACGCGGAATAGAAGAACCAGCGGATGGCGTCGGCCCCCTGCTTTTCCAGCACCACCTTGGGGTCCACAACGTTTCCCAGGTGCTTGCTCATCTTCCGGCCGTCTTTATCCTGCACATGGCCCAGCACCACACAGTTTTCAAAGGGCGCACGGCCAAAGATCAAAGTCGAAATAGCCAGCAGGGTGTAGAACCAGCCGCGGGTCTGGTCGATGGCTTCGGAAATGAAGTTGGCCGGGAAGCGTTTTTCAAAGATTTCCTTATTTTCAAAGGGATAATGCCACTGAGCGAAAGGCATGGAACCAGAATCGTACCAGCAGTCGATAACCTCCTTCACCCGGTGCATGGGTTTGACGCAATGAGGACACTTGATGACCACTTCATCAATATAGGGCCGGTGCAGTTCGGGCAGGTTCACTTCACCGATGGCCATGTCGTACAATTCCTGCTTGCTGCCGATGACGTGCATATGGTTGTCCTCGCACAGCCAGATAGGCAGCGGCGTGCCCCAGTAGCGTTCGCGGCTCAGGCCCCAATCCACCACATTCTCCAGGAAATTGCCCATGCGTCCTTCCTTGATGTTGTCCGGATACCAGTTGACAGAGCGGTTGTTGGCCACCAGTTCATCCCGCACGGCGGTCATTTTGATGAACCAGGTGGGCCGGGCGTAGTACATCAGCGGCGTATCGCAGCGCCAGCAGAAGGGATAATCGTGGGCAAAAGGAACAGCGGCAAAGAGCAAGCCCCGCTCCTTCAAATCCTTGAGGATCATGGGGTCGGCGTCCTTGATGAACACGCCGGGCCAGGCCGTTTCTTCCACGAATCGGCCCTGGGTGTTGACCAGGTTGACAAAAGGCACGCCGTTTTCCCGGCAGACCCGGTTATCATCCTCGCCGTAAGCGGGCGCAATATGCACGATGCCGGAGCCATCCTCCATGGTGACGTAATCGTCGCATACCACGAACCAAGCTTTCTTGTCCGGCTCCACGAAGCGGTAGAGCGGCTCGTATTCCATCCCCTTCAGGTCGCTGCCCACGCATTCGGAGAGGATCTCCGGTTCCTTTCCTTCCAGAACCTTTTCCACCAGGGCCTTGGCCATGATGTAGGTGATGCCCTCGTTGGTTTTCACCCGGCAATAGGTTTCGTGGGGATTAACGCACAGGGCCAGGTTGCTGGGCAACGTCCAGGGCGTGGTGGTCCAAGCCAGGAAATAGACGCCCTCTTCGCCCTTCACCTGGAAGCGCACGAAGGCGGATTTTTCCTTCACGTTCTTGTAACCCTGGGCCACCTCATGAGAGGACAGGGCAGTGCCGCAGCGAGGGCAATAGGGCACGATCTTGTGGCCCTGATAGATCAAACCCTTTTCGGCGATGGTTTTCAGGCTCCACCATTCGGATTCGATGTAATCGTCATGGTAGGTCACATAGGGGTGCTTCATATCCACCCAGAAGCCTACCCGGTCGCTCATTTCTTCCCATTCGTGCAGGTACTTCCACACAGATTCCTTGCATTGCTGAATGAACGGCTCGATGCCGTACTGTTCAATTTGCGGCTTTCCATCCAGTCCCAGTTTCTTTTCCACTTCCAATTCAACAGGCAGCCCGTGGGTATCCCAGCCAGCCTTGCGCAGCACGTTTTGCCCCTTCATGATGTGGTAGCGGGGGATCAAATCTTTGATGGCCCGGGTTTCCACGTGGCCGATGTGGGGCTTGCCGTTGGCGGTGGGCGGGCCGTCAAAGAATGTGAAGGTATCCTTGGCGTTGTCCCGGGCATGGAAAGATTTTTCCACGATGCCGTTGTCCTTCCAGAACTGGATCACATCCAATTCCCGGGCGGCGAAGTTCATGTCCGTCGTGACTTTTTTGTACATTTCTTCTCCTCCTATCCAATTTGTAAAGAAAAAGCCCGTCCCAACATTTCATTGGGACGGACTTGAAAAAGCCGCGGTACCACCCAACTTGGCGCTTGTATGAAAAAACGCCCAGCTCGTTGCATCCTCTATCGCGGATGAAGCGCCCGCCCTTCGGCAGGAGGCTCCAAAGTGATCCAGCGCTGCGCTGCCTGCCAGGCTTCCACCCTTCCCGGCTCTCTTAAAAGCAGTTGTGCAGGCCCGTCTTTTTCATCGCCCGAACGGGAAATATTATAGCGGAAACAAACCGGTTTGTAAAGGGGCAGAAAAGAAAAAAGCGAAGCGCGCACAACGCCCCGCAAAGGATGATTATTCATTTTCGGCGGTTTCTTCCGCCGTTGGTTCCGTCCAAGTGAGAAAATCCAGCAAGTCCTGATCCAGAAAAGCGTTTTTCTGCATTTGCTGGTGGGTGGCGTCGATGGCGAACAGCTCGGCTGGATAACCCGCATCCATCAGCTTTTGGGTAAATTTCATGGAGGACTTAGGCGGCACATTGGTATCCCTGGTGCCCACATAGGTCCGCACATAGGTGCCTGCAAAGGGTTCCAACAGTTCCTCTTCCTGCTCCATCCGACCGCATACGCTGGCAAAGCGGGTGAAAAATTCAGGATACAGTTCAATCATGCCCCAGCCATAGGTGGCACCCATGCTGAAGCCTGCCAAGGTCAACCGATCCGGATCAGTTTGATATTCCTCAGCCACCTTCTCGACCATGGCCATCACCTGATTCCGCAGATAAGCCCAATTGGTCCTGGGCATTTGCGGCACCAGCAGCACCGCCGGAAACGAAGCAATGGCGTCCTTCTGAATCAGAGCAGGCAGTCCCGCCGTCAATGCCCGGTCTCCGGATTCGCCGGAGCCGTGGATGTAAACTACCAGCGGCAGCCCTTCCGGCGCCATTTCCTCCGGGGTGTACACATAGTAGGTCATCCGTGGGCCTATTTCCAGGCGCACGCTGCCTTTCTCAAACCGGCTTTTTTTCGCCAGCGCGGAGGATGGCAGCAAAAGCGCCATCATGAAAAGAGCCGCGCCAATCCTTTTCCACACCGCCGTCTTTTGCATCGTTTTGCGAGCCTTATCCCAAATCGACAATGATAGGCAAGATCATCGGATTGCGCTTGATCTTCTCATAGATGTAGCGATGCAATTCATCCTTGATCCGGTTCTTGATGCTGGGCCAATCGCTGCCTTCGATACGGCCGTAGGAAGCGATGATATTGCGCACCACTTCCCGGGTAGATTCGATGATATCTTCGTTTTCCCGCACGTACACAAAGCCGCGGGAGATGACGTCCGGCCCGGAAACCAGCACGCCGTTGGTGCGGTCAAAGGCCATGGCCACGATGATCAAGCCATCCTGAGACAGATGCTTGCGGTCCCTGAGCACCACGTTGCCCACATCGCCAATGCCCAGGCCGTCCACCAGCACTTCGCCGGTGGGCACGGTGCCCGCGATGGTCAGAGAATCCTGGCTCATTTCGATCACCTGGCCGGCAGCGGGCAGAACAATGTTTTTTCGGTCCATGCCCATCGATTCGGCCAATTCGGCATGCTGCCACAGCATCCGGTATTCCCCGTGAACGGGGATGAAATACTTGGGCCGCACCAGGGCGTGCATCAATTTGATTTCTTCCTGGCAGGCGTGGCCGGAAACGTGCACCTCCGCCATGGCCTCGTAAATCACCTCGGCCCCACAGCGATACAGCTGATTGATTACCCGGGAGACGAATTTTTCGTTGCCGGGGATGGGCGTGGCGGAAATGATCACCTTGTCGCTGGGCTTGATTTGCAGTTTCCGATGTTCGGAATAGGCCATTCGGGTCAGCCCGCTCATGGGCTCGCCCTGGCTGCCGGTGGTCAAAATCAGCAGTTCGTCATCCCGGTAATTGTCCAAATCATCCACTTCCAGCAGACAATCATCAGGAATGACCAATTCGCCGATCTGCATGGCCACCTTGCTGACGGAAATCATGCTGCGGCCCACAAAGCACACCTTGCGGCCAAAGCGGATGCCGCTGTCAATCACCTGCTGCAAACGGTTGATATTACTGGCAAACATGGCCACGATGACCCGTCCCGCAGCATTGCGGAACTGGGCGATGAACGTGTCGCCGATTTTCTTTTCACTCATGGTGTAGCCCGGCCGCTCAATATTGGTGCTCTCGCACAGCAGAGCCAGCACGCCCTTTTCGCCCACAGCGGCCAGGGTGCTCAAATCGGTCACTTCTCCATCGACGGGGGTAAAATCAATTTTGAAGTCCCCAGAATGCACCACAATGCCTGCCGGGCAGGTGATGATCAGGGCGCAAGCGCCGGGAATAGAATGGTTCACCTTCACGAATTTCACCGTGAATTGGCCGATCTTGACCTCCTGCCGGGGCACGATGGCGTTCATCTGAATGCCGTTCACTCGGTGCTCCCGCAGTTTCAGATCGATCAGCGCCAGGGTAAGCCGTGTGCCCCAAATGGGCGCAGGCACCTGCTGGAGCACATAGGGCGTAGCGCCGATATGGTCCTCATGAGCGTGGGTAAACACATAACCCCGAACCCGGTCCTTATTGGCCTCCAGGTAGGAGGTATCGGGAATCACCAAGTCGATGCCCAGCATATCCTCATCCGGGAAAATGGAGCCGCAATCCACGATCAAAATATCATCTTCATATTCAATGGCGGTCATGTTCTTGCCGATTTCATCCACGCCGCCTAACGGAATAATGCGCAGTTTCGGAAATTGTGCCATATATTCTCCTCCTTTTTCAAATATGGCAATCTATGAAAAACGATGCTTTTCGCTTGAAAAAAACCTATCGATTTCATCATCATGGAAGCGTCAAAAGACACAACCTTCCAATCTGTTCATATTATAGCATATTCTTTCAATTCCCGCCAGTATTACATTTGACGAAATTGAACCCAAAATATACGCCACTATGAACAAATTGCACAAACCATGGCGCAAAAATGACCACTCAATCCATTTCCTTGTCGCAAACGGAAACCAAAGTTCAGGGGAAGAAATACGCCCTCCCGCCCAAAAAGTTTCAGCCTTTCGCCCGTTGTTTCCTCTCTTTTCCTGTGATATAATGTAAGGTAAGCCCGTTCCGGGCCCAAGGAGGAATTCGCCGTGCTTTTATTCGACACCCATGCCGACACCTTGTACCGCCGAGCCATGCATCCGTTGGAAAGCTGCGATGTGACCGCTCAAACCCTGCGCGACGGCGGCGTCACTGTGCAGACAATGGCCCTGTTCGTGGGCGGCGGCCCTAAGCTGAGCGGCATCGCCAAATGCTTCCGGAAAATGTGGAGCCAGTATGATGAACTGCTGCTGCAATCCGGCTGGAAGCAGATCCGGGATTACCGGGATGCCCGGGAGGAGGAGCCCAGCTTCATCCTGTCAGTGGAAGGGTGCGACCTACTGGAAAACAAGCTGGATCTACTGCATGATTGGCGCAATGCCGGGGTGCGTATGGCGGCCCTGACCTGGAATTATGAAAACTGCATCGGCACCCCCGCCAAAATAGACAACGCCGCGCCCCTCAAGCCCTTTGGCCGGGAAACAGTGAAGGAAATGGTGCGGCTCGGCATCGCGCCAGATACTTCCCATCTGAACGAGCGGGGGTTTTATGACCTGCTGGAGATGGGCGTGGTGCCCCTGGCTTCCCACAGCTGCTGCAAAGCCCTGTGCGGGCACTGCAGGAACCTGACCGATGATCAATTGAAGGCCCTGTTCCAGGCCGGCGGCTATGTGGGCGTCAATTTCTACCCCTATTTCCTAAGCGACGACGGCCATGCGACCATCGAAACCATCTGCCGTCATGTGCTGCACATGATTGAAATGGGCGGTGAAAAACAGATTGGTTTCGGCTCCGATTTCGACGGCATTGAGTGCAAGCCACAAGACATGAACGGCCCACAGGATTTTCCCCAGTTGCTCAACGCCCTGCGCGGCCACGGCCTGACAGAGGCACAGATCGAAGGCCTGGCCGGCCAAAACCTGATGGCTTATTACGACCGCATCGACCCCAGAACATAGGAAAGGGTGATTTTCTTCCATGCTTGGCATCATCGGCGCTATGGACAAAGAAGTGGATATTCTGCGCAGCCAGATGGAAAACGTGTCTGAAAGCCAGATTGGCTTTAGCCGCTATTATACCGGCACTTTGCAAGGCGTAAGCGTGTGCCTTTCCCGGTGCGGCATTGGGAAGGTGCATGCCGCGCTGTGTGCCCTGGGCATGATCGTCCAGATGCACGTGGACGCCCTGCTCAACATCGGCGTGGCCGGCGCGTTGCGGGATTCTTTGCAGGTTGGCGATATCGTGATCGCCCGCAGCGCCGTGCAGCACGATATGGACACCACCCCTATCGGCGATCCCCTGGGCCTGATCTCCGGGCCCAATATCGTGCATATTCCCTGCGATGAAGCGCTGACTTCCCTGCTGCTGAAAGCGGCGCGTCAATCCGGGCTGCATGCTGAAACTGCCGCTATCGCCACCGGCGATCAATTCATCGTGGGCACGGAAAAAAAGGATTTCCTCAGCAGCACCTTTGACGCCGCCGCCTGCGATATGGAAGGCGGGGCCATCGCCCAGTGCTGCTATGAAATGAAAATTCCCTACGCCGCCTGCCGGGCCATTTCCGATACCCGCCAGGGCGATGGCCGGGAATACACCGAAAAAGCTGCCTTTGCCTGTGAACAGGAGCAAAAACTGATCCGGGCCTTCCTCACCATCTACCGGGAAACGAGAAAGGAACAAAGCAATGGATAAATGGGATGTACGTTTCATGCATATGGCTCGGGAAATTTCCACCTGGACCAGCTGCTTTGCCCCCGGCCGGGCCATCGGCGCGGTAATCGTGAAGGACAAGCGCATCATGACCACCGGCTACAACGGCGCCCCCGCCGGGATGAAAACCTGCCGGGAAAAGGGAGAATGCCTGCGCCGAAAGCTGGGCATCCCCAGCGGCACAAGGGCGGAAGTATGCTACGCCGCCCACGCGGAACAAAACGCCATTTTGCAGGCGGCCAAGCTGGGCATCAGCATCGACGGGGCCACGCTGTACTGCACCCATCAACCCTGTTCGATGTGCGCTAAGATGATCATCAACGCCGGCATCCGCCGGGTGATCTATGAGCAAGGCTATCCAGATGAATTTTCCCTGGAATTTTTTAAAGAAACGGGCGTCGCCTTGGAAAAATACGATGCCGCTGTGGAAGAACAAAAGCAAAGCGAGGAGTAACATGATGAAGCGTTTCCTATCCTGCCTTTTGTTGATTGCGCTGATGGCATCCATGCTGCCCGCCGCCCTGGCGGACGATCCCCAGCCGGTGCCCGTCCTCTCCCCCGATGAAACCCGGGAAACCCCCAAGGGCATTCATCATTATATGCTGATCTGCATGGATTCCTGGGCCGCCAATATCAATAACCCCGGCCACACCGACGGGCTGATCCTGGTCACGGTGGACGAATATGCCAAGCGGGTCATGCTCACCAGCTTCATCCGAGATATGCTGATCCAGCACAGCGACGGGGGCTTTGGCCGCATCAACAACATCGTGAGCATGTACAGCCCGGCCCTCAAATACGGCAAGGACGGCAAAGCGGGCATCCAAATGCTGATTGACGTGCTCAACAGCCATTTTGACCTGCGGATTGAAAAATTTATCGTGGTAGATTTCAAAATGGTGGAAAACATCATTAACGCCGTGGGCGGCGTGGATATCAAGATCACCAGCAAAGAAGCCAATTATCTCAAATCCTACGCCATTTCCCGCGCTTCCACCCAGCCTGCTCTGGGCGGCGGCGGCACTTACCACTTTTCCGGCCACGCGGCGGTGATTTACATGCGCATCCGCAAGGTGGCCAACATTGAGGGCGAAACCCAGGATGTGGGCCGCACCAGGCGGGCCCGCACGGTGCTTATGTCCATCGCCGACAGCCTGAAGGACATTTCCTACGAGGACGCCACCGCGCTCCTGGGCACCATCGTCGATAACACCCTGTACACCAACATGACCCCGGACGATATGCTGAACGCCCTCGATTTGGCCATGGACCTGCGGGGCACGAAGGTGGAACAGATCCGTATGCCCATCGACGGCAGCTACCATCCCTTGCCCGTGGCGGGCATGGCCACCCAGGAAATCGATTATGTGGCCAACCGCGCCGCTTTGTGGGATTATTTTCTGGACAGCTTCATCGTGGTGGAGGACGAAAACGAATGAAGATTGACGCCGTCATCTTTGACATGGACGGGCTCCTGATCGACAGCGAACGCATCGGCATTGATGTGATGCACGAAAGCGGAAAACAGCTGGGGTTTGACGTATCGAAAGAGCACGTTCGCAGCACCTTAGGGGCCAGCTATCAAAGCAGCTACGCATTTTACCACCGCCTGTACCCCGGTCTGGATGTGCACGCCATGTTCGTGGGGTTCAGCAAAATGATGAAGGAAAAGGCCCTGCGCGGTGAACTGCCCCTGAAAAAAGGAGCGAAAGAGCTGCTTTCTTACCTTAAAGCACAGGGCATTCCCCGGGCCATCGCTTCCTCCAGCCCGCTGCACATGGTGCAGGCTTATCTATCCCAAACCGGCGTATTGGATGATTTTTCCGCTTTCGCTACCGGCAGCGATAACCTGCCGTCTAAACCCAACCCGGATATTTTTCTCCAAGCGGCCCAGCGGCTGAACGCCGCACCGGAGCACTGCATGGTGCTGGAGGATTCCATCAACGGCGTGAAAGCGGGCCGGGCCGCTGGAATGACAGTTTGCATGGTGCCCGATATGATTCCCTACACCGACACGTTGGCTCCTTACTGCGATCACGTGCTGGATGATCTGTCCCAGGTCATTCCCCTTTTACAAGTATGAACGCCGCCATTCTTTGCGTCGGGAAGATGCGGGAAAAATTCTACGCTGCCGCTGCCGATGAATATTTGAAACGCATCTCCCGCTTTGGAAAAATGGAAATCATCGAGGTGCCCGATCTGCCCGAACCTGCCAACGCCTCCGATGCCGACCGGCAAAAGGTCATCGAAAAAGAGGGCGAAAGTCTGCTGAGCCGCGTAAAGCCCGGCGACCGGGTGATCGCCCTGTGCATTGACGGGCCGCAATTTGAAAGCGAACGCTTCGCCGCTCACCTGGCGGACAACGACATGCGTTTTGGCAGCCGACAGGTGTTCGTCATCGGCGGTTCCTTGGGCCTGTCCCCCGCGGTAATTCGCCGGGCTGATGAGAAAATGTCCCTGTCGAAAATGACCTTTCCCCATCAATTGGCCCGGGTGGTGCTGCTGGAGCAGATCTACCGGGCCTGCAAAATCAACGCAGGCGAAAAATACCACAAGTGACCGGGAGAACATGCCATGTATATTGTGCACCAAGGCGCGCCAGATGATGCGCGGGCCGAAAACGAAGCGGCGGTGTACCGCTTCTTGAATGAACTGGCCATCCCCTTTTCCCGCATCGATCACGAACCGGTGCACACCATGGAGGATTGTGCGATTATCGGCCAGGCGTTGGGCGGCGAAATCTGCAAAAATCTGTTTCTGTGCAATCAGCAAAGAACGACGTTTTATCTGCTCATGATCCACGAAACCAAATCCTTCAAAACAAAGGATATCTCAAAGCAGTTGGGCGTCAGCCGGCTCAGCTTCGCCACGCCGGAGCATATGGCGCAGTATCTGCACATCGCCCCCGGCGCGGTCAGCCCCATGGGCTTGCTCTTTGACAGTGCCAAGGACGTTCGGCTGGTTCTGGATAAGGATGTGGTTAAGTCCCAATACCTGGGCTGTCACCCCTGTGTGAACACTTCCTCCATCAAGCTCTTGATGGCGGATTTTCTGAATACGTACCTCCCTGCCACCGGCCACAAGCCAACGTATGTGACTGCAGCGCCGCCGGAAAACGCCTGATACTATTTGACGAAGAATAGTATGCCATACACCCATCAAAAACGCGCCGTCTGCATGCCAGACAGCGCGTTTTTCGATACACTGCGCAGGGCGGATATGTGCCGCACCTGCATTGGCTGTTTGTTATGTTGATCCCCTCTTTTTTTACTGCAACAGCCCCAACATTTTATGGCGTTTGGCTTCTTCATCTTCAAATGCACGCAGGCCTTTCAAATCAGCGCAAATGTATCTGTCATCATGCCGAATTCTCCCATCATTCGCGCCATTCGCTCAGCAGGTCCTGCATCCAGGCGAATACGTCCATGCCGTAAGCGGCAAAGAGATTTTGCCGTGTCAGAACGGCGGCGGTTTCCCCTGCGGCAATGGTTTTTCCTTCCCTCAGCAGCAAGGCATGGGTTCCGTAATGCTTGGCAAGCATCAAATCATGCACCACGGAAATCACCGCCCGGCCCGGGGTTTTGAGCCAATCGCCGATCAATGCAAACAGTTGCCTTTGGTAAATCAAGTCCAAGTGATTGGCTGGTTCATCCAGCATCAGCAGCGCGGGCTGCTGAGCCAGTGCCTGAGCCAGGAACACTCGCTGCATTTCGCCGCCGGACAAGGTGAGAATATTCCGCTCCCCCAGCTCCGTCAAACCGGTAGCGGCCATAGCCTCAAGGATTCTTTCTTCCCCCTCTGCGTCTCCGTTTTTGAAAAAACCGGTGCGGTAGGCATACCGGCCCAGGGCGATCACCTCTCGAACCGTAAAGGCATAACCGGAAGCATGATGCTGACTTAGCACACCCACCTGCCGGGCCAATTCACCTGCGTTGTAATCCCGGGCGTCCCGGCCCAGCACCGCTATCTTCCCCGTGTACGGAACACCCTGGGAGATAGCCGAAATCAGGGTGGATTTTCCCGCGCCGTTAGGCCCAGCAATCATCCACCACTGCCCCGGCTCGACCCGCACCTGGAGCCGGCTGAGTACCTCTTTATCTCCATACCGAACTGAAACGTTGTCCACGTTCAGCATACGCCCCTGCCCCCTTTCCGGCTACGATAGAAAATCGACACGAACATCACCGCCCCGATCAGGGAAGTGACCACGCCGATGGGCAGTTCAATAGGAGAAAGCACCGTGCGGGCCATAAGGTCAGTGAGCATGAGGAAAATGGCGCCAGAAAAGACGGTCGTAGGCAGCATTTTGCGGTGATTGGGGCCCGTCACCAGCCGCACCATATGTGGCACGATCAGGCCCACAAAACCGATGCTCCCCCCCACTGACACGCAAATTCCGATCAGCGCCGACGCGGCGATCATTACCCGCATCTTCACCCGGCGGACCGGTACGCCCACATGCCGGGCATTTTCCTCACCCACGGCAAAAGCGTTCAGCTCCGCCTCCTGGGAAAGGAGCACGCCTCCGCAGACCAGCAGGCCAAACAGCAGAATCAATACATGAGTATAGCTCCGGCCGCTTAAGGACCCCATCGTCCAAAAGGTGATCGACCGCAGCTTTTCCCCGGAAAAGGCGATCAGCAGGCTCAACAAGGCACTGGAGAGCATCGAAAATATTACGCCGATCAGAATAATGGTTTGAGTAGCCAGAGAGTGATCCATGGCATAGGCCACGGTGAGAATGATCATCAGCGAACCGAAGGCAAACAGCATGGCCATGCCGGTGCTGGCGGCCAGCGGAAGCCCCGGAATGGAAATACCCAGCACGATGGCCAGCGCCGCTCCCAGCGCGCCGCCGCTGGACACCCCCAGGGTGGACCCATCCGCCAGGGGATTGCGCAGCAGCCCTTGCATGGCCGCGCCGCACAAGGCCAGCGCAGCGCCGCTCAATCCCGCGCACAGCACCCGGGGCAGCCGGATCGAAAGAATGATGGATTTAGGCAGTCCTTCAGAGACTGGCACACCCCGGATGGCACGTCCGATTACAGCCAGCGTATCCCCCATGGGCAATGGCACGCTGCCTGCGCACACACACAGGAGCGCAACCAGCAGCGTCAGCACGCTGCCGGCCGCCCAGCCATACCAGGGAAAGCCTTCCCGTCGGTTTGTTTTTTGCGTCATCTTCATGCTCAATAAAGTAGGAGAGCGGAGGCACGAAGCCTCCGCCGCTCCTAAAACTGCCGTTAAGCAGCGGGTTCGATTTCCGCTTCAGGAGCGGAAATAAAGTCATACAGCGCCTGCACGGCGTTCATCAGCCGGGGGCCGGGACGGGTGATTTCATTGCTGTCCGCATTGAACACGCCGCCGTTTTGCACGGCCTTCAGGCCTTCCCAGCCCGCGCGGGTCATGATCTCCTCCACCGGCGTAGGGCCTTCGCCCCAGTACATCGAGGTGGTCACGATGTAGTCCGGGTCGCGCTTGATCACTTCTTCTTCGGAAATGGCGCCCCAGCCTTGCACGTCGGCAAAGGCATTTTCGAGGCCGCAGATTTCCGCCAGCTCATCCATGAAGGTGCCCTTGCCAGCAGCCCACAAACCCCACTGGAGCGGGGATACCTCGAAATAAACGGTTTTACCGGTCTTTTCCGCCTTGGCAGCGATATCAGCAAACGCAGCCTGCATCTGGGCCACCAGTTCGGCAGCTGCTTCAGTTTCGCCGGTCACCGCGCCGATCAGCAGGATGGCTTCATACACGCCATTGATGTTCTGGGCGTCGGAAACGATCACCTTCACCCCGGCGTTTTCAAGGGCTTCCACCTGCTCCACCGTCTGGGCCATGGTGCCCATCAGCACCACCTGGGGCTGCAAGGCCAGAATTTCTTCCAGGTTGGTTTCCGCGCCGGATTTCACCACAGGCTTTTCCAGCACTTCGGCAGGATAATCGCAATATTCGCCGCGGCCCACCAGCTTATCCCCGGCACCCAGGGCATAGAGGATTTCGCAGTCAGACGCCGTCAGGGCCACGATCCGGTCCACCGGACAATCCAGCACGATTTCCCGGCCCGTCATATCGGTGACAGTCAAGGTTTCGGCCAGCGTGCCGGGCACGCAGGCGCACAGAAGCGCCAGGCACAGGAAAAGAGATACCAGCTGCTTGTTCATGGGGTTCAACCTCCCAATGCGTAAGATCAAATGAATCAGCGGAAGAAACGCTTTTTAAAGCAAAAAAGCGCTCCTCCCTGAGGAACACTAAATCAGCCCCTGCTCCTACGCAGCGGTTCAAATAGCATATCCCACCCCCAGGGGAATGATTTCACGGTGAAAACAAGTCTCCCGGCTTGGCATCATCCTACCTGGGGCTCCTTCTCACAGGCATATGCCCGCAATGGCTGAGACAGGCCGCTGACCCGTCCCCTGCCCCGTCGTCCGCTTCACGGTTACTGGGATAGCCCGGGAATCTCACCCGGTTCCTATGGCATGGGGCACAGCTTTCTCCCCATACCGCGCATTTCTGCGCAGATCCACCGGCTATTCATTTGTCACGCTTATTATACGATGATTTTTCTCCCCCGTCAATTCTCCACCTGTGCCGCCGCATGGTGCCCAAAAATCTTAAAAAAGAATGACAAAAATGCGAAAACCGCCGGTTTTTCCTTTTCAAATGAATTCAACGCTTGCATCCCGGGCCAAAATACATTATACTATAAAGTGACCTCGAGTGTCTGCCCGGGGCCAGAACCGGCTAAGGAGGTTCAACAACTATGGAATGCAAAATCAAAAATGACATCGGCACAATCTTCATTTCCGAAGATGTGATGCTCAAAGTGGTCGGCTATGCGGCGCTGGAGTGCTATGGCATCGTGGCCATGTCCTCCAAGCGGGCGAAGGACGGCCTGGTGGAATGGCTGGGCCGGGAAAACCTGAGCAAGGGCGTGCAGGTGCGCCTGGTGGACGATCAATTGGACGTGGATCTGTTCATCGTGGTTGAATACGGCATTTCTGTTGCCGAGGTGTGCAAAACCATCGTGGAAGTTGTGCGTTATAAATTGGAAAGCATGACGGGGGTCAAGGTTCGCTCCGTCAATATTTCCGTGGAAGGCATCCGGGTGTAAGGCCGGATGGCGATCCGCAGATTGAACGGAGGGAATACCCTTGATACAAGTACAGGCAATTGACGGGCTGCTCCTGCGGGAAATGGTTCTGGCTGGAGCGGCACTGCTGGAAAGAAACCGGGAAGCGGTGGACGCGCTGAACGTGTTCCCCGTGCCGGACGGCGATACGGGCACCAATATGTCGCTGACCATGGCCAGCGCTACGCGGGAAATCAACGCAAAAGAGTACGAACGGGCCGACCAGGCCGCTGAAGCGCTTTCGAAAGGTGCCCTGCGCGGTGCCCGGGGCAACAGCGGCGTCATCACCAGCCAGCTCTACCGCGGCTTTGCCAAGGCGCTGGCCGGGGTGGAAAAAATCACGCCGGTGGAATTTGCCGCCGCGCTCCAGCGGGGCGCCGAAACGGCATATAAAGCCGTGATGAAGCCCAAGGAAGGCACCATCCTGACGGTGGCCCGGGTTATCGCTGAGGATGCGGTGCGCCAGGCCCAGGCCGCGCCGGATGATTACGACGCATTGTTCAACACCATCCTGCAAAGCGGCGAAGCGATTTTAAAGCGCACACCGGATATGCTGCCCGTGCTCAAGCAGGCGGGGGTGGTGGACGCTGGCGGCAAAGGCTTGCTCCTGCTCTACACTGGCTACGCCGCCGTGCTGCGGGGCGAAAGCATTGATGATCTTCTGCCCGTCGACACCGCCGATGACGAAGACGCCGCCTTTAAGGATGATCACGACGCTATCGAAAACCTGAAATTCTCTTACCATGTGGAATTCCGGATCAAGGATATAGAATCCGACGTGAAGGAAGAAGATATCGATATGTTCCGCCGTCGGCTGAACCGCATCGGCGATATGGTGCTGGTGGAGGGCGACCTGAGCGAAGTGAAGGCACATGTGCACACCAATGAACCCTCCAAAGCCATCGAATACGGCGTTGAGTTGGGCGAACTGGTGGATGTGAACATCGAAAACATGGCCTACAAGCGCAAGGAAGCCGCCCGCGCCCAGGAAGCAGCCGCGGTCCCCACGGAGCCGCCCAAGCCTTACGGCATGGTCAGCGTGTCCCTGGGCGAAGGGTTCTCCCGCATTTTGAAGGATTTGCAGGTGGACGGCATCGTGGAAGGCGGCCAGACCATGAACCCCTCTATCGAGGATCTGCAAAAGGCCATCGATTCCATCAACGCCGAAACCATCTTCGTCTTCCCCAACAACGGCAATATCATTCTGGCTGCCCAGCAGGCGGCGGAATTGTCCGAAAAGGACGTGGTGGTTATTCCCACCAAGAACGTAGCCATGGGCATTGCCGCGGCAGTGGCCTTCCAGCCGGATCTGACCGCCGAAGAAAACGCCCAACGCATGGATGAGGCCGCCCAGCGGGTGCGTACCGGCACCATCACCTACGCCGTACGGGACAGCGATTTTGAAAACATGCACATTTCCGAAGGCGATATCATCGGCCTGCACAACGGCAAGGTGGAATTCCAGGCCCATAATGTGCATGATGTGGCCATTGATTTGGTCAACGCCATTGTTACAGAAGATGACGGGTTGATCACCATTTACTACGGCGCGGACACCAAGGAAGAAGACGCCAAGGCCCTGGGCGCTGAAATTGAGGAATTGTATCCCGATTGCGATGTGGAAGTGCACGAAGGCGGCCAGCCCTTGTACTATTACCTGATTGCCGTGGAATAAAGCATAGAATCTCATGCCGCCCTAACGGCGGCATTTTTAATCGATACGAAGGAGGATATTCCCCGTGAAAAAATTCACCGCACTGCTGCTTGCCTGGTTGCTCCTGATGGGCTGCGCTGCCGCCCTGGCCCAGGCTGCCCCGGCTGCTACCCCCATTAGCTTTGGCGATTTCTCCATGACGCTGGACCCCAATATGGCCGGCCAGTTGGGCGACAAAACGGAAAACGGCATCCTCATGACCCTTTACCCTGCCTACAACGAGATCGGAGACTCCTCCACCAATTTTAACTCTGTATGGAACAGTACAATAACCGATATAGGCGCCTGGACCCAGCAGGATATGACCTCATATTTCAACACCGTCAATGGTCAGTTGGCTTCCGCCTATCAGGAGCAGAACCTGGTTTTGAAGGATTTTTCTATTTCTGGAAGCACGTTCCGGGAAATTGACGGCTTGACCGCGCTGGTATACACCATGGTTTCCACCGTGGATTTCTCCGGTTATGGCGAGCAATACAAGGGCATGGTGCTGCAAATGTATCAGCTCCAGGCGGTTGTGTCTGGCAAATTTGGAACCTACACCTTCACCGGTACCGCCCAGAGCGAAGAATTGCTGCACACCTATGTCGATCCCTTGCTGGACCTGATCACCTGGAACTGATACGCCTGCCGTTCTTCCAATTCCTCGTAAAATGGCATTTTCCGGCACCAAAGGGCGCGGGAAATACTCATTATACAGCCAGGAAGTGATGGACGCAGCATCTTTCAGACGCTCCTCCGCCATGCGCATGTCACCGCCTGCGGAATTCAACCGAAGAGGCTTTGGTCACTTCGACGCATTTCTGTTCTTTCTTCAGACAACCTGCAATTCCCCGATGAATCGGGGAATTTTTTCTTTTCTCTTTACAATCCCGCAAAAATCGGTATACTGATGAATGCGGGATTCGCCCGCTCCATAAAGCTGAAAGGAAACACCATGAAAAAAAACATTTCTTTTTTCCTGCTTGTATGTTTGCTGCTGTCCCTGTCCGGCTGCGGCGCCATAGCAGAAGATGTGACCGTGATGGTCACCTTCTACCCCGTCTATGTGCTGGCGGAAAACGTATTGCAGGGTGTGGACGGCGTGCGCTTGCTTTCCATGACCGCGCCCAGCACCGGTTGCCTGCACGATTATCAGTTGCTGCCCCGGGATATGCGGGCGCTGGCCTCTGCCAGCATGCTGCTGATCAACGGCGCAGGCATGGAAACATTTCTGCCAGATATAGAAGGGCAATACAAAAATCTGACTATCGTGGATTGCTCCAGCGGCGTGGAGCTGCTGGCGGAAGAAGACCATGGTGAGGGCGAAGATGATCACGACCACGATCACGGTGAATACAACGCCCACATTTGGCTGGACGCACAAAACGCCATCCAGATGGTGAACAACATGACCGTCGCCCTCACGGAGTTGCTGCCCGGGCAGGCGGAAAAGATTCGACGCAACGCCCAGGAATACACGCAAATGCTGACAAATTTGGACGATGAGCTGCGCGCCGCCACCGATGCCCTGCCCCGGAAACAGATCGTCACCTTCCATGAAGCTTTCCCCTATTTCGCCCGGGCCTATGGCCTGGAGGTGGTAGCCGTGGTAGCCCTGGAACCGGACGAACCCATCTCCCCTCGGATGCTCAGCGAAGCTATCGAGAAGGTGAAGACCGCTGGCAATCCGCCCCTGTTTTCTGAGCCCCAGTACGAAAATAAAGCCTTGAAAACCATCGCCCAGGAAACCGGCGCGCCGGTATATGAGCTGGATCCCTTAGTCACTGGCGACGCGCCCCTGACCGCTTATCAGGATACAATGCGGCACAATCTGGCCGTTTTGCAGGAAGCACTGGGAAACTGAAGTTTCTATCCCGTCATACAGAAATCAAAAAAGCCAGAGGAAAACGAGTTTCCTCTGGTTTTTTGCATGCGTTTCTCACCGTTTCAGCATTTCCCGGGCATGGTTCCGGGCGCTTTCTGCATCGCCGCCCAGCATCCGGGCAATTTCGTTCACCCGGGTCTCCCCCCCCAAAGGGGTCAGGCGAGTGCGGGTGCGTTCGCCGTCAAAATATTTTTCCACCAGGTAATGGTGATCGGCCAAGGCGGCAATTTGCTGTAGATGTGTCACGCACAGCACCTGATGCTCCTTGGCGATGGCCGCCATTTTTTCGCCCACCACCTGAGCCGCCTTGCCGGAGATGCCGGTATCGATTTCATCAAAGATCATCGACGGCACTCCTTCCCGCTGAGCCGCCACCGACTTGATGGCCAGCATCAGCCGGGACAATTCGCCGCCGGAAGCGATTTTCGACAGCGGCTGCAGTTCCTCGCCCCGGTTGGGCGCTATCAGAAACGCCGCCGTTTCACTGCCCAGGGCCCCAGGCGGGCAAGCGGGCAGGGATACTTCAAACTTTGTCCCAGCCATGTTCAAATCCCGCAGCTGAGCTTCCATTTCCCGCTCAAATTTCCGTGCCAATTGCCGCCGAGCATCCGAAAGGGCGGAAGCAGACTGCTGATACTGCTTCCACAGGGCTTTTTCCTGCTGAGCAGCAGCGTCGATATCCTCATCGATGCTCTCAAAGCCCGCCAACTCCGTTGCAATTTCCTTTAACTTTTCAAGCATTTCTCCCGTGGACGCGCCGCCGTATTTACGGCTGAGCCGCCGGATCAGATCCAGCCGGGCTTGCACTTGCTCCAGCCTTTCCGGGTCGCTGTCCAAATGAGACAGAAGATCCCGCAGCGTCAAACCCACATCTTCGGCCTCATAATACAACCCATCGATGCGGGCCCGAAGAGAAGCGTAAGCGTCGTCCAACTGCTCAATGGGGGCCAGGGCGCTGACAGCATTGCGCAATGCTTCCACTGCCGGGGCGGCGCCATTGTACACGCTGTCATAGGCTTCCCGCAGTCCATCCTCGATTTTTTCCGCGTGGCGAAACCGATCCCGCTCCCGGGCCAGGTCATCCTCTTCCCCGTCCACCAGCCTGGCGGCCTTCAATTCCTTTTGCCGGATGCGCAGCAGCTCCATCCGCTCCCCGGCCTGGGCGCTTTGCTTTTGCAATTGCTCCAGCCGGCGCTTCACCTCCCGCCAAGCGGTATAATCCCGCTGCACGGCGGAAAGCAATTGCCGGTGGCTTTCGTCGCCGGTAGCGTCCAGCATGCCCAAATGACGTTTTTCATCCATCAGGGATTGATGCTCATGCTGGCCGTGAATATCCATGAGCAGCGCCGTAAACTGCTGGTACTGGCTCAGCGGCATGAGCGTGCCGTTCACCCGGCAGGAGGAGCGGCCCTGGGCGGTAATTTCCCGACACAGGATCAGTTCATTCCCCTCGTCCAGTTCCTGTTCTTTCAGCATTGCCCGCACAGGCGGGCAATCACTTACGTCAAAAAGTCCCTCCACCCGGGCCTTTTCTTCTCCCTTCCGGATCAATTCCTTTTGGGCCCGGCCGCCCAGCAACAAAGCCACTGCGTCCACCAGAATAGATTTACCTGCGCCGGTCTCGCCCGTCAACACATGCAAACCCGTAGAAAAGTCTACCTGCATTTGATCCATCAATGCAATATTGCGGATCGTCAAGGAAAGCAGCATAAACGCAAACCTCTTATTTCAGCATCTCCCGGAAGCTGGCCACAGCTTTTTCCGCTTCCGCCTCATTTTGCACGATCACCAGGATGGTGTTATCCCCCGCCATAGTGCCCAGAATTTCCGGCATGCGCATGGAATCGATGGCTTCCGCGGCCACGTTGGCGCTGCCGGACAAGGTCTTGATCACGATGATGTTGTTGGCGAAATTGATGCTCAGCACCGATTCTTTGAACATGCGCACAAATCGGTCCGTCAAACCGTGCTCAGCCTTATCTGCCGTGGCATATTTGTATCCGCCCTTGCCGGACAGCACCTTCAACAGCCGCAGCTCCTTAATATCCCGGGACACGGTAGCCTGAGTGACCGCAATGCCCATCTCCTTCAGCTTGGCCGCCAGTTCTTCCTGGGTTTCTATGTCATTCTGCTCGATCAGGCTCAAAATGGCGGTCTGACGCGCATTTTTCATGTTCGCTCACTCCTGTTCCTCATCTTGGTTCCATATCTTTTGCTTTCTGCGAAGGGTAGAGAAAAAACGATGGGTCTGGGGCCGGATCAGGCACACCCTTTCCGGCGCCACCGTGACATCGATGCGCGCTTCTTCCGTGACCGGCAGCAGGGTTTGGCCATCAATGGCCAATTGCAGCCGTCGCCTGTCCCGGCCATGGGCCAAAAGCGTCACCTTGGCCTCCAGCGGCAGCAGCACCGGCCGCAGCAGCAATTCCCTGGCCGCAATGGCCGTCACCGCCAGGCACTGCACATCCGGCCGCACGATAGGCCCGCCGGAGGACAGAGCATACGCCGTCGACCCCAGGGGCGTGGCAATCACGATGCCGTCCCCATGGGCGCCCAGCACCCGTTCCCCATCGGCCAGCACAGTAGTCTCAATCACGCCGGGATGCTCTCCCCGGGTGAGCGACAGGTCATTCATGGCCAAGTATCGCTTGCCCTCAAACTCCACTGCCAACAGTGGATAAAGTTCCTTTTGTCCCGCGTCCTCCACCAGCATCCGGGCGGTAGCTTCCGGCTGAGCGGCGTCGCCATCCATCAAAAAGCCCACCGTTCCAGCATTGACGCCGAACAAAGGCACTTGCTTTTGCACCGCATCCGGCACGGCCCGCAGCAGCGTGCCATCGCCCCCAAAGGCCACCAATGCCCGGGTGCCCGCCGGCATGGCGCTGATCTCCCCCGCCTGGCCCACGCCTTGGGAAGCAAGCCACGGCTCCGCGTATACCGTGCAGCCCATGGCCCGCAGGCAATTTTGCAGCGCTCTGGCCGCTTCGATGCCCCGGGGCTGGTACGGATTGGCATAGAAAAAGAAAACCGGACTCATTTTGTTCCTCCATTTCTGCATAAACATCATACCATATTCATGAAAAATTCACAAGCGCAACGGCAAGGAAAACCGCAATTTTCCCATGATACTTGACAAAATCGCAAGAAATGCCTATCATAAACCGGCGGCTGAGAAATGTATAAACGGCTCAGCCGCATGGAAAGGAGCATTTCGATCATGAACACCCTTTGCCTGCCAGCGCAGGAGAATACGATACATCAGGCCGCCCAGCTGATTCAGCAAGGTCAGGTGGTGGCCTTTCCCACGGAAACGGTGTATGGGTTGGGCGCTAACGCCTTGGATGATCAGGCGGTGCGGTCCATTTTTACGGCCAAAGAGCGGCCGGCGGACAATCCGCTGATCGTGCACGTGGCGGAGGAAAGGCAATTGGACGGCCTGTGCGAAGTGACAGATACTGCCCGCAAGCTGATGGCCGCCTACTGGCCCGGGCCCTTAACGATGCTGCTCTATAAAACAAGCCAGGTGCCCAACGTGACTACCGCGGGCCTGCCCTCTGTGGCCGTGCGCTGTCCCAATCACCCGGTGGCTCTGGCCCTTTTGCGGGCGTGTCAATTGCCCATTGCCGCCCCCAGCGCCAATCGATCCGGCCGTCCCAGCCCCACCACCGCCGCCCATGTGTATGAAGATATGCAAGGCCGTATTCCCCTGATTCTGGATGGAGGCCCCTGCCAGGTGGGTGTGGAATCCACCGTGGTGGATTTGACGGGCCCGGTGCCCTGCGTGCTGCGCCCCGGCGCCATCACGCCGGAGGATATCGCCGCCGTGGTGGGAGATTGCGCCGTGGCCCCCAGCGTCATGCGTCCTCTCAAGGAAGGCGAGCATGCGCCCTCCCCCGGCATGAAACACCGGCATTACGCCCCCAAAGCCAAAATGACCGTATTTGTGGGCAGTAATGACCAGGTGGCCGCCGAAATCATTCGCCGGTATGACGCGGCGGAAAACGCCGTCATCCTATCCCACGATGATCTGCTGCCCGCCTTTGGCAGCCGACGGGCTTATTCTCTTGGCGCCAACGCAGCCGAAGGAGCCCATCTGCTCTTCCAGCGCCTCCGGGAAATGGACGAACTGGGATGCAGCTTGATCCTTGCCCAGGGCTGGGAAGCCACCGGCAAGGGCCTGGCCGTAATGAACCGGATGGCCCGAGCCGCAGCCTTTGATATTGTGAAGGTGTGAATCCCGTAGCGTTCTCTTACGACAAACGAAAAAAACCAGAAAAGGCGCATTGTCTGCCATTGCCCAAGCGGCAGACGCAGAAAAAAAGCAACAGCAAAAAGCCGCAGGATAGCCCGAAAGATGTGCAAGTATTTTTCGGCTGGCCTCCGGCTTTTGTTTTGCCCGGGAGCTCTTTTCAGGCCCCATGATGATACAGGCGCAGATTGTTGGCATTGCTTTCAAACCGCATCGCCTGGATGGGCCCGTGGTGCGGAGTTCCCCGGCACAGGTTATGGGCCGCGAAAGCCCTAACGTTTCCTTTTCGCTTTTCGTTTTTTAAACGTGTTTCTAAAATGAGGAATGTACCGTTTCGAGTGCCTCGGCCTGCCGTGCAGGGCACTTTGACGATGGTTGACTGGGACCAAAGGATAAATCAAAGAAAAGCAACACAAAAATGCTGGTCGAACCGTCGAAAATGCATCTTTTCAAATATAGAAACAGGCTCTAATATGTTTGCTTTCTTATGATGCTGTGCACACAGCCATTACGGCGCGTCGTCTGACAGTGCCTGGAGCGTGCTGTTTTCCACATAGAACCGGCATACGCCGTCCACAGCCATGGCGCTGTGCAGCGCATCATAAGCATAAAAGGCAATTTCCCGGGTGAGCGTATCATTTTCCAGGATTATTTGTGCCCAAGGTTCTCCCTGGGGCACATAAGCGGTAGGCAAGGTTCCCGCCGGGGCCAAGGCTGCCAGGCGCTGATACCAGGAAAGAAACGTCTCCGCGTCCATATCGGCATCTTCACCCATCCGGCGCACCGCCGCGTCGTACAGCGTCCGGCCATACTCATCCACAGCGATCTGGTTGTTCTGGGTGACGACCTCCACCATCTGCACCTCATAAGCCACCGTTTTGCCATGGACGGAGAAGGTAACTCGGTTTAGATTGTTCACCAGCAAGTTCACCGGTTCCCGGAGCAGCAGGGCGTCAACGTTCATTTCCTTCCAGAAGCCCAGCAAGAAATTGCTGGCCCGGTATACCTCATGGTTCCACAGCACATACACGCCGCTCTTGCCCGTTTCATCGCCTAACATCAGCGTATACCGCATTTCGGGCACGTCCACGCTGACCTGCTGTCCATCCGCCGTTTCGCCGGTGACCACCGTGGCGGCCTGATCCAGCGTCACGGTCAGGGCCGGCCGATCCAGGCCGTATAGGCTCACATCCACTTCCTGATCCGTTCCCAGACAGGATTCAAAAGCCATTTTTTCAATGTTTTGCAGCAGGGCATCGGTACGCAGCGCGCCCAGAGGGTAACGGTAGGGAGCGTCCATAATCCAGCCGCTGAGGGTGTAATGCGCGTCAAACGTGATCTCCCCCGTCACCGTGATCCGGTCCAGCAAATCGCCCCGCAGTTCAGGCTGGGAAAAAGCGCGAAGGTAATCCACATCATGGAAAAACACATCAGTGTCTGCAGTGAGCACGCTGTAAATATGCGCATCCTCGCCCACCATGCAATAGCGCTGGGGAATTTCATCCGGTGTGGGCGCGCCGATGCGCAATTCTTTCTTTTCCCCATCCTGATACCCGATCACCACCCGCACCTGAGCCGGGGATAATTGAAAATCCGCCAGATTTACCGGGCTTTCAGCCGTATTGATCACCGTATCCTCCGCCGTCAGATCGGTGCAGACGTTCAGAATATCCCGCACCACCTGATCGCGAAGCGCCCTATCTTCTTTTCCCAGCAGGCGAAACCCATC
>JAFUFC010000141.1 GCA_017470095.1 Clostridia bacterium
AGGAAAGAAACGGTATCGTTATCCCCAATATCGCTGGTGACGGACAAGATGGGCAGTTCTTCACCCGTTTCCGCGTCCCGCAGGAGCAGTTCATACAGCGTCAATTCCGGGAACTGGCTCATCAGGCGCACATAGCGGCCGGTCATCACCCTGCCGCCGTCGCCATAAACAGCGGGGTCAGAGATGTATTTCCAGTGGAAGCAATCGAAGGTATCGCCGCTCTTGACGCTCCCTTCGTAACCGCCCGTCCAGGTTTCGCCGTCGGAGGAAACCTGAACGGTGAATTCGGACGATTCCCAATCTCTGCGCCAATGGATGCCGGGAAAGAACAAGGCCTTGAAGGTACGCTCTTGCCCCAGGTCGATGGTCAAAGTTTCATTGATTTCTTCCCAATTGCCTTCCGTGTCGGTATCATACCGGGCCTGGGATACCCATGCCGTCTGCGGGGATTTTGTGGATCCCAGGTTGGTGAAGGCCAGAACGGCGTACAGCACCGTTACCGCAAGCAGGATGGCCCAGTCTTTTTTTGTCATTTTCCGCGGGGAATGGTTTTCAATGGCCGGGGCGGTGCGATGGGGCGCGGAAGAGGCAGCGGCGTTGCCCTCCTGAAGCGCTGAAACGTTATGGAACACACGCACGGTGGCGCCATGCCGGCATAAATCCAGGCATAGGTACGTAGAAAATGCGCTCAGCAAGCAGTTGCCTATGGCGGACAGGCTTTCCAGCAGTCGCATATCGCTAATGATGCCCACCGCTGGGGCGCTCAAATGGCCATCCGCGCCGCCGATGCGGATGTTCCGGTCCAGCGCGCAGCCCACGTTGAGCAGGCCCGTGATGCTGACGCCTATGGCCAGCCACAGGATGCGCTTGTCTTTTTTCCAAATATAAGCAAGCAGCAGCAGGCCCACGGCGGGAAACAGATATCTTTCGTGCATCATCGCCCCGGTGTTGAACAGCACCAGCAGCAGCGATGCGCCCAGCAGCGGCAGGTCTTTGATATCATGATTTAGTAAGAACAATACGGCAAACAGCGCCACGTCGTACACGATCATGACGGTGCCCAGCGCACCGTAGGTCATTTTCCCCTGTAGAATTAAAACGGCCAGCGTGACAGCCAGCACGGCGATCAGGCCGGATAGGGGATACAGCCGGGGCCGGTTCTCCTTTCCTTTGAATGCGTGCGGGGCCATGACCGCAAAGGCCAGGATGGGCAGCACCGCCACGCAGAAGACGCTCAATGTGATCAGGGATTCGCCTGTCAGCATGCTGCTGGCGCTCACCCAGTTTTTGCCCAGCAGAAAATAGATATTGCAGGCGTTGACGGTCACATAGCCGTACTGGTTCATGGTACCGCTGTACAAATTGACCAGCCAGGAAATGGGCTGCTCCTGATGCGCAAGGAACGGTCCCGCCATGACCAGCGCCGTGAGTACCAGCAGGAAAAGGCCCAGCAGCGCGTCTTTCCACGCGGCGGTCCAAGTCTGCTGATCTTTTCTTTTATCGATCAGGTATACGATCAGCGCCATCAAGCCCAGGGGCCCAAACATTAGCGCCTGGGGCTTGATGAGCACCGCCGCCATGTACAGTGGCAGCGCTGCGGACCATTTATTCCGGGCAGCGTACACTACCACCAGGAAAATGAGCAGCAGCATTACCGCGTCTGCTTGGCCCCAGGCAGCGCCGGTGACGATGGTCAGTGGATTGAAGGCGTACAGGACGCAAAGCGCCAGGGCGGATTTTTCAGAAAGATGATACCGTTTGCTTTCGGTATAGAGAAGCGCGCACAGGGCCACGTCCGCCAGAATGGGCGGCAGCTTTACCAAGACTCTCATGCTGCTGCCAAGCATCTGGCCCAGTCCGCCAATCAGCCACAGCACCCATAAGTATCCTGGAGGATAATCGCAAAAGCCCACCTGCTGGTAGAAATTCACCGGGCCCACGGTGGCCATTTCCGCCGCCCAGCCCCGGAAGCAGGCGATATCCACGTCGTACCCGGGCACCGTCGCCGCCACAATAAAACGGACGATCAGCGCCAAAACGAGCACGACAAACAGGGAAAACAGACCGGATTTCGGTTTCAAATCGTTGGAATTTTCCTGCCTAAACCAGGCCATCAGCACGGCAAACAGGATCAGATAGGCGATGCTGCTCAGAACCAGCTTCCAGGTGCCGGTGGCGGTGGTTTCATCCGCGGCTGGAGCGGCATAAGCGTGCCAGGCCGTTTCGGCGTATCCACCGGGCACGGAATCCACCCGGTTCAGCGTGATATCGTCAAACCAGGCTTCGCCCGTGCTTTCGCCGCTGTAGCCGCCCAAGCGGGCATACACCGTCACGCTGCGCTGGTTTTCCCCGGTACGGCCATACAGGGTCACTTCCTGCCAGTCGTCCAAAGTGTCATATATGGATTCAGAAAAAACATACACGCCTTCAATGGACAAATTGGCCCCCAGGCCCTTATCGGCCTGGGCCTTGATAAAGCCGTGCAAGCGGTAAAGGGTGGCCGGAGAAACAGCCACGGTCTGGGCGAACCGGGCGTCATTCAGCGCAAAATTGCGAATATGGGCGCTATTGCCTGTAATGCCGGTATCCAGATCGTAATCGGTATAGCTTTTTTGGGGGAAATAGGCGTCGGTGTACCAATCCGAAGGCAGGCCGTCGGACACTCTTTCAAAATCCCCGTTGCGGATCAGGTTATCATAGGTACCGCTGCCGGTGGGCCGCAGCAGGAAGAAGGCGGCAATGATCACCGCGATGGCAACGGCGGGTGCGATCCACCAGCGATTTTTGTTTCTGATCATGCAAAAAATGCTCCTTAAAAAGCATGCTTGATGTGCCGCAATCCGGCGGCGCTGATTTCAACGACGTCAAAACGAACGGATTTCCAGGGGTGCGACAGCAGATAATGTTCCGCCGCAGAGCGCAGCCGGGCGCGTTTTTCGGCGGTCACGGCTCGGGCGCCATCGCCGATGTGGCCCTGAGGCCGTGCCTTGACCTCCACGAACACCAGCGTATCGCCGTCCTTGGCAATCAAATCAATTTCACCCCGCCCGCCTCGGTAACGCCTTGCCAGGATATGCATTCCCTGGCGCCTTAAATAATGGGCGGCTTTTATTTCGCCCAGCCATCCTATATCGTAATTTTTCATACGAAATGATGGATGAAGCTGCGCCGGTGAATGGGGCAAGGGCCTAATTCCTTCAGCGCCGTGATGTGCTGTGGGGTGCCGTAGCCCTTGTGCTTTGCAAAGCCGTAGCCAGGATACATTCGGTCCGCTTCGAGCATTTGCCGGTCCCTGGTCACTTTGGCGATGATGCTGGCGGCGGCAATGGAATAGGAAAGGGCGTCGCCATGAATGATGCCCCGTTCCTGGCCATGCAATCCCAAATTGGATAAAGCGTCCAGCAGGTACAGCGCGGCCGGGGCGTTTTCAGCCGCTCGGCGGAAGGCGTTTTTGGTGGCTTCCAGGATGTTGATTGCGTCAATCTCTTCAGGGGATGCTTCACCTACGCCTACGAACAGGGCGGTCTGCATGATTTCGTCGTAAACCTTGTCTCGCCGGGCAGGGGAAAGTTTTTTGCTGTCGTCCACCCATTCAATTAACGGCGTCGGCGGCATGATCACACAGGCGGCTACCACGTTGCCAGCGAACGGGCCCCGGCCCGCTTCGTCCATCCCGGCAAAGCAAATGCCCTGCTCCCACAAAGGGCCGTCTGTTTGTAGGAGGGTTTGCAATCGTTCCTCACGTTTCTTGGTCATTGTGCTTTTCCTCCCGGGGGAATTCCAAAGAGATGCGGCCCAGCTTGCCGGCCCGGAATTCATCCAGCACCACTTTGCAGGCCCGTTCGGTATCGTAAATGCCACCCTTCATCAAAAAACCTCGGCCCTGGCATACCGCGTCCAGCAGATCGGCCCCGCGTAGGGACAGATCCTTGATCTTGAACCGATCCTGCACCGCTTGGGGAGCGGCTTCGATCAGATCTTCCAACAATTGAATGGATAATTTGGCCGTATCCACCACATCATCCTTGATGGCGGCGATGTAGGCCAGCCGCCGGGCGGCCAGGGGATCGTCCAGCCGAGGCCAGAGCAGGCCCGGAGTGTCCATCAACTCCAGGTAAGGACTCACTTTTACCCATTGATTGGCCCGGGTGACGCCGGGCATATCGCCCACTTTCGCGATGGCGCCGCCGTGGAGCCGGTTGATCAGGGTCGATTTGCCCACGTTGGGCACGCCCACGATCATGGCCCGCACCGTTTTGCGAATGCCCCTTTGAGCGGCCCGCTCAACAGCTTCTTTGGCAGCCCGGTCAATAAGGCTCAGGGCGGCCTTGGCCTGTTTATTCATATCCAGCGCCATGCAGGAAGCGCCTTCACTTTTGAATATTTTCACCCATTGGCCAGTCACGTTGGGGTCGGCCAAGTCGCTTTTACCCAGTAGCAGTACCCGCTCCTTTTTCTGGGTCAACCGAATCAGATCAGGGTTGCGGCTGGAGCTGGGAAGCCGTGCGTCGCACAGTTCGATCACCACATCCACCCGGCTGAGCTGATCGCTTAAAAGCCGCTTGGCCCTTGCCATATGGCCGGGATACCAATTAATCTCCATAGAAGAATGTTCCTTCCAAAAATTGTAAATTAAACCCATGGTTGTGTTTCTCTTAAGTAATATCACTTTTTTTTGAAAATGGCAAGCCTGTTTTTGCATCTTTAACAGAGGTTTTACATTTCTCCTCCGATGGATAAGCGGCGGCAAGGAAACGCATACTGAGAGCAGAAGGATTGAAAAAAGGAGCGATGTGCAAGATGGATAGCCAGGCGATTATCATGGCCGGGGGGGAAGGCGTAAGGCTCAGGCCCTTGACGTGCCATGTGCCCAAGCCTTTGGTGCCGTTGCTTGGCGAACCGGTGATGGGCTATGCCCTGCGGCTGCTCAAGCGGCACGGGGTCACCGATGTGGGGGCCACGCTGTGGTATCAGCCCAGGGCCATTCGTTCGGCCTTTGGCCGGGGAGAAAAATATGGGGTGCAGCTGCGATATTATGAAGAAACGGTGCCTTTAGGGACAGCTGGCAGCGTGAAAATGGCCCAGGACCATTTAAAGGGCTCGTTTTTTGTCCTCTCCGGTGATGGATTGACCGACTGTGATTTGACCCAGGCCCTGAATTTTCACAGGGAAAAAGGCGCGTTGGCCACTCTGGTTTTGCGGCGAGTGCATGTGCCGCTTCCCTATGGGGTTGTGATGACCGAGCCAGACGGCAAAATTACCCGGTTCATTGAAAAACCTGTCTGGAGCCGGGTTTTTTCGAACCTGGTCAATACCGGAATTTATATTCTGGAACCAGAAATATTTGACCATATTCCCGATACCGGCGCGCCCGACTTTGGCAAAGATATTTTTCCGGCGCTGATCGAAAAGGGGTTACCGGTATTTGGTTTTGAAACGGCGGCTTACTGGTGCGACGTGGGCGACCAAAAGGCGTATTTAATGGCCCAGCAAGCCTTGCTTAAGGGAGAAACAGCCTTTGATGTAACCGGCGGATGGCACGAAACAGCGTCCATTGACCCTACCGCCCGCATGGAAGGCGAATGCTTGATCGGCAAAAACACAGTAATCGGTCCTGGGGCGGTGGTACGCGCTTCGGTGATCGGGGATCGCTGCGTGGTGGCCGCTGGCGCGGTGATTGAAAACGCTTGCCTTTGGAATGGGGCCTCCGTGGGAGAGAAGGCCCGGCTCAGCGGCTGCGTTCTGTGCGATGGGGCGGCAGTGCGCCGGGAAGCAGATATTGCCGCTGGATGTGCACTGGGCCAGGGGGCTGTCGTGGGCGCTCACGCCCGGCTGCTGCCGGGGGTCAAAATATGGCCGCATTTAAAGGCGGCAGCCTCCGCTTCTGTCAGCCGCAGCTTGATTAACGGCGATGCCGCCGCCCCACAGTGGACGAGAAAAGGAGCCTGCTGCGACACGCCGGAGGATGCCTGCGCGTTGAGCCGGGCCTTTGCCAGGGCCATGAAGGGCAAGCAGGTAATCACCGGCTTTGCCCAAGACCCATCGCTTCAGGCGATTGTGGATGGGGCGCTGGCTGCCGGAGGCGCGCGGGTGCTGTCGGCGGGGGCGGTGACGGCCGGCATGCTGCAAATGCTGGTTCGCGCGCTGCGGCTGGACGGTGCTGTGTATGCTGCTCAGCAACAATTGCAATTTTTTGATGGCCATGGCCAGCCTTTGACCGCAAAGCAAAAAGCGGCCATCGACCAGCTGGTGCTGCGGCCGGAAGCGTCGGCGGCCTTTGCCCAGCCGGGCGCGGTTATCCGCTTTACCGGGGCGGAGGATGTGTATTTGGCGTTGGTGCTGCCGGAAGGGGAGAAGCCGCTGTATTCCCCGGTGGCGGTGTTTGGTGACGATCATGGGCTTTTGCACTTGGTAGAGCGTGGCTTAAAGCGTATGCATTGCAGAGATGTGCGAACGGCTCCTGTGCAGGAGGCAGAGCTGCGTCCTGGGGAAACGGGGTTCGTGTTGGCCGATGATGGAGAAGGCGTATCCCTGTTTACTCCCAACCACACCCTGACTTCGGAGCAGAAAACCATGCTGTTGCTGTATCTTTTCCAGAAAGAAAACGGCGTGCTGTACGATCTTTCTGGCGTGCCAAGAGCGGCGGAAAAAATCGCGCCTTTACTTCCGGCGGACGGCAGCGACATGTGCTTTGCTCAAAGCAGACTGATGACGGATGGCCTGGCGGCGGTATTTTTCCTGTGCCATGCCCTTAAGCGCGGGCCCCTTGAAACGATAATGAAAGCGGTGCCCGAAACCCATATCCAGACCCGGGAAATTGATTGCCGGCCCCAGGACAAGGCGCGCATCCTGCACGCTCTATGC
>JAFUFC010000142.1 GCA_017470095.1 Clostridia bacterium
CTGCGTGGGATGGACGCCGATTCGGCGGGCCTGTCCGCCGCGCCTGGCGCCCCCGCGTCCCCCGGCGCCGTGCGGGCCATGGCGGCTTACGGCGTCGACCTGAGCGGCCATCGGGCCAAGCAGGTGAACGCCGATTTGATCCGGCGGGCCGACAGGATATACGTCATGAGCCCTGCCCACGCCGCCCATCTCCTTTCCCATTTCCCGCAAGCCGCCGGCAAAACCCACGTGCTCTCGCCCGTCATTCCCGATCCTTTCGGCCAGGATGACGTAACCTACGCCCTGTGCGCCGCGCTGCTCATCAGCGCCATCGAAAACGCCGGGCTGACCGGCTGATCCTGCGCTTTTCCCTCTTGGCAGAGCTGGGGAAAACCGCTATAATACACAGGGAAAAGAAAGGGGAAATCCGCCATGAAAATTTCGGTCGACCAAGTGCGAAAGGCGTTGGGGCCCCGGTACGGCGGCCTCAGCATGCGCACGGAAGACACGGTGGATTCCACCAACCTGCGCTTGAAGGAGGAAGCCCGAAGCGGGCAGATCGCCGCGCCTTATTTGCTGGCGGCCGATTACCAGACGGCGGGCCGGGGGCGGCTGGGCCGCAGCTTCATATCCCCGCCGGATACGGGCCTGTACCTGAGCTTGCTCTATGACGCCCAAGCGGACAGCGGAAAGATCACCATCCTGTCGGCGGTGGCGGTGTGCCGGGCCATTGAGGAGCTGACGGGTGAAAAGCCCAAAATCAAATGGGTGAACGATCTGTTCCTCCGGGGCCGGAAAATCAGCGGCATCCTGGCGGAAAAGATTGACGAAGGCGTGATCATCGGCATTGGCGTCAATATCCTCACGCCGCCCGGCGGCTTTCCCGAATCGGCGGGCGTTGCCGGAGCCATCGGCTACCCTGTGGACCGGGCGCTTTTGGCCGGGCTGATCGGCCGGTTCCTGCTGGAGGGATTGGAAAACCCCAACGACCCCCGGATCATTGCTTCCTACCGGGAACGGATGCCTTTGACGGGCCATGACATCCATTTTGAGGAAAACGGCCAAATGAAAAACGCCCGGGTGACGGGCGTGGCCGACGACGGGGGGCTGATGATCGAAGGAGCGGAAGGCAGCCGCGTCCTGCGGTGCGGGGAAATCAGCCTGGGCAGTCAGTCCTTTTCCGGCTTGGAATAAAGGCAGCCGCAGTAATCCTGGCGGTAAAGATCATATTCCTTCGATAATTGCAGGGAGCGCAGATACCCGTTTTTCTTCTTAAAATCAGCCATTAAATATTTCACCCCGTATTGCTCCCCGGCGCTTTGGCCGATGCGGTTCACGTTGTCGGCGTTTTTGTGGGGGCTGACGGACAAGGTGGTGGTGAAATATTCAAAGCCGTTGTCCCGGGCCATTTTGGCAGTGTAATTCAGCCGCAGGGCAAAGCAGGATAAGCATCGTTTTCCCCCTTCCGGCTCCTGGGCCATCGCGGGAGCGAACGCTTCAAAGGCCGGATGATCATAATCACAGGGTAAAAGCTTCACCTGCCCCGGCGCCAGGGACAACAGCCGCTTCTGCTCGGCCAAGCGATGGTTGTATTCCTCCTCCGGCTCGATATTGGGGTTATAATACAACAGCGTCACGTCGAAATGCTCGATCAGCCGCTCGATCACCGCGCTGGAGCAGGGGCCGCAGCAGCTATGCAAAAGCAGCGCGGGCCGTCTCCCGTTCAGCTTTTCAATTTCTTCTTCCATTTCTTTCTGATAATTGCGCTTTACTTCCATCGTAAACAACCTTCATTTGATATTTTTTCGATAAAGGAGCGACCGGCATGCAGGAAACCGTCATTCACAGCTGGGATGAATTGCAGTCAGCAATTTTTGAGGGGGTCTGGGACCCGGATATCCTCCGCTACCGGGACAACTGCGTCTACCGGGGCATGAGCAACCGTGAATGGGGCCTGACGCCCAGCCTGAACCGGGTCTGCGCCCACGATATGTCCTTGGAAAAGCAGATGCTGCGCTCCTTTAAAAAATACGGCTATGCCGATTTGCAGCAGGTCACGTCCTTCTGGCAGTTGCTGGCCATGGCCCAGCAATTTGGCTTGCCCACCCGGCTGCTGGATTGGACCTATTCCCCCTTGGTGGCGGCCCATTTTGCCACCGAGGATCAGGAAGCCTACGACCGGGACGGCGTGATCTGGTGCGCCCATATCGACAGGATCAACACCCAATTGCCCGATCATTTGAAGGATATGCTCACCGCCGAGCGGGGCAACATTTTCACCATGGAAATGATGGACCGGGTAGGAGATGGTTTCGACGCGCTGAGCCGCATTTCCTCCACGCCCTTCGCCCTGTTTTTTGAGCCGGCCAGCGCCGTCAACCGCATCGCCAATCAGTACGCCCTCTTCTCCGTCTGCTCCGACCCCACCATCCCCATCAACGGCCTGCCCGGCACCGAAAGCGCCTTCCGCCGCATCATCATCCCGGCAGAGGTGAAATTGGAGATCCGGGACAAGCTGGACTACATCAACATTTCCGAGCGCATGATCTACCCCGGGCTGGACGGCATCTGCAAATGGATCACCCGCCGCTACGCCGCTTTGGGCCCCAAGTATCATCACCAGAAAAAGGATTGATTTTTCCCGGGGCCGCCCCGGATTATTAACCGCGGAACATGCGCTTCCGGTCTGTCCCGCCATGTGCCGCCGCCTTATAAAGGAGGAATCATCATGTCCCGTCCCGGCAACCGGCAACCCAATGAACTGAGGAAATGCGACATTATCGTGGATTTTGTGGGCACCGCCGACGGCAGCTGCCTGATCAGCACCGGGGGCACGCGGGTGATCTGCACCGCGTCGGTGGAGGAGAGCGTGCCGCCCTTTTTAAAGGGCAAGGGCGTGGGCTGGCTGACGGCGGAATACGCCATGCTGCCCGCGTCGACGGGCCGCCGCAAGGCCCGGGACGGCGTGAAAAAGGACGGCCGGAGCGTGGAAATCAGCCGGCTCATCGGCCGGGCGCTTCGCCAGGCGGTGGATCGCCGTTTTCTGGGCGAAAGGACCATCACCATCGACTGCGACGTGCTGGAGGCCGACGGCGGCACCCGCACCGCTTCCATCACCGGCGGCTTTGTGGCCCTGTGCTGCGCCATCGACAAATTGATCCGGCAGGGAAAATTGGCCGAATCCCCCATCGTGCATCAAATTGCCGCCGTCAGCGCCGGCATCGTCAGCGACGAGCCCTGCCTGGACCTGTGCTACGTCGAAGACAGCGCCGCCCAGACGGACATGAACTTCGTCATGGATGAAACCGGCGCGTTCATTGAGCTGCAAGGCACCGGGGAAGGCCGGGCCTTTACCAAGGCGGAGCTGCAACAAATCCTGGCCCTGGGGGAAAAGGGCATCCGGGAGCTGCATCAAAAGCAGCGGGAAGCCTTGGGCGACCGGTCCCAGCTGATCGCGCCTCGGCGCACCATCGTGCTGGCCAGCAACAACGCTCACAAGATTTTTGAACTGTCCGAAATGCTGGACGACCGGTTCCATGTCATTTCCATGCAGGAAGCGGGCTTTGAGGAAGAAATTGACGAAAACGGAGATACCTTCGAAGCAAACGCCATCATCAAAGCCAAAGCCGTCATGAAGTCCACCGGCCTAACCGCCCTGGCCGACGACAGCGGCCTTGCCGTGGACGCCCTGGACGGGGAGCCGGGGGTGCATTCCGCCCGGTACGCCGGGGTGCATGGGGATGACCAGGCCAACAACGACCTGCTGATCGAAAAATTGAAGGATGTGCCGGCGGAGGACCGGACGGCCCAGTTCGTCTGCGCCATGGCGCTGGCGCTGCCCAACGGGGAAGTGCGCACGGCGGAGGGCACCTGCCCCGGCGTGATCACCTTCACGCCCCGAGGCAACGGCGGCTTCGGCTATGACCCCTATTTTGAATACCTGAGCGGCGAAACCTTTGCCGAAATGGCCCAGGAGGAAAAGAACCGCATCAGCCACCGGGCCCATGCCATGCAGGCCATGCTGCCCCAATTGGAGGATTTGTAATGCGCGTCGGCGTCGTCAGCGATTCCCATGGCTTCACCGGCCGGCTTTCTACCATCCTGATGGCCATGGAAGCGGAACAGAAAATCGACGCCGTCCTCCATTTGGGGGATGGGTATTATGACCTGCGGGATTTGGAGGTGGACCTGCCAGTACACCAAGTGGCGGGCAACTGCGATTTATTCTGTTCCGACACGCTGAACATCATCGAATTATCCAACGCTCGCCTCCTGCTCACCCACGGCCATTACCAGCACGTGAAAACGGGGTTGGACGACCTCATCGCCCTGGCCCGGGAGGAGGGCGTCCATGCCGCCCTGTACGGCCACACCCACTCTCAGAAAATGGAATGGCGAAACGGCATCCTTTTGCTCAACCCCGGCGCGGCCCAGGACGGGCGCTACGCCATTTTGAACATTAACCGCCTGGGCGCCATCGACCCAGAATTGCACAGCCTGTAACAGACGGAGGCATTGCATGATTTCCTTTGAAAACGATTATTCTGAAGGGGCCCACGAGCGCATTTTGCAGCGCTTGATGGAAACCAACCGGGTGCAGCAGGTGGGCTATGGAGAGGACGAATATTCCCTTTCCGCCAAGGAAAAAATCCGGGCGGCCTGCGGCGACCCGGACGCGGATATTTTCTTCATCGTGGGGGGCACACAGACCAATTTGGTGGTCATCGACGGGCTGCTGTCCGGGGTCGAGGGGGTCGTTTCCGCCGCCACTGGGCATGTGAACGTCCACGAAGCCGGGGCCATCGAATATACCGGCCACAAAGTGCTGACGGTGCCGGAGCACCAGGGCAAAATGGACGCGGGAGAGCTGAAGCAATATTTGGCCGATTTCTACGCCGACCCCACCCATCCCCATATGGTGTATCCCGGCATGGTGTATATTTCCCATCCCACGGAGTATGGCGCCTTGTACACCAGGGCGGAACTGCAATCCCTGCACGATGTGTGCCGGGCATACGATATTCCCCTGTTCCTGGACGGGGCCCGGCTGGGCTACGGCCTGACGGCTCCGGGAACCGACGTGACGCTGCCCGATGTGGCGCGGCTGTGCGACGTATTTTATATCGGCGGCACCAAAGTGGGCGCGCTGTGCGGCGAAGCGGTGGTGTTCCCCCGCCACGGCGCGCCGGAAAGGTTCATCACCCACATCAAGCAGCACGGGGCCATGGTGGCCAAGGGCCGGCTGCTGGGCGTGCAGTTTGACGCCCTGTTCACCGACCATCTATATTTCTCCATCAGCCGCCACGCCATCGAAATGGCGGAAAAGCTGAAGCAGGGCTTCGCCCAGCGGGGCTACCGCTTCTTCCTGGATTCGCCCACCAACCAGCAATTCATTATCCTGCCCAACGCCGATATGGATCGCCTCCGGGACCGGGTGCGCTTCTCCTTCTGGAGCCGGTATGACGACGGCCACTCCGTCGTCCGCTTCGCCACCAGCTGGGCCACGCCGGCGGAAAACATTGACCGTCTGATGGCCATCCTGGATGAAAAATAATACTATTTGAAGTCTAAAAAGATTGAAAAATTCGGGATGAAATTTTCGCTCTGGCTCAGCTGAATGGAGGGAAGCGTAGCTGCGCTACGTTGACCGGAATGAAGCAACGCCAGCGCGGAAAAGGCAACCCAAGATTCCATGTTTGAGACGGAGAATAGTATAATCCTGTTTTTTTACAGCAAACGCCCCGGTTCCCATGCAATGAAGTGACCCCAAAAAGTTAGACAAAATATGAATTAAGCGACCAGAAGGGCTTGTTTTCTGTGAAGAGCAGGAGGCAAGCCCTTCAGCTTTGCCTTGATGCGGCGGTTGTTGTAGTAATCA
>JAFUFC010000143.1 GCA_017470095.1 Clostridia bacterium
CTGTCCTGTCAAGGTCGGGTCGTATTTTTCGGCATTCGTATCGCCGGAAAATCTCCACCCTTCCCTTGACAGGTAGTTGCTTGACTTTCATGTTACCGATGCTTGACGCCCGTACAGGATCCTGTCATATTTTTGCAGGATCCTGTCATGTTTTTGCGGCTTCCTCCGCCGCTTTCCGGGCGATGGAAAAGCTGTATCCCCTCCGTATCAGGGCCTGGGTGATTTTTTGCCGGTCGCCCTGGAATTTCCGGTTCAGCTTTAGGCCATGCTCGAGAGCACGCCGGTATTCTTCCTCTTCCGGCCATTCATCCAGGGCTTGCTGCGCCTCCGGGCTCGATATGCCTTTCATGCGCAATTCCTGGGCAATGCGCCGTTTGCCGTATTTTTTGCTCCGGCTGGCCACCCATTCTTCGGCGAACCGGCTATCGGACACCAGATGATGCGCTTTTAAAGTGTCCAGCACTTTTTGAATGGCGCTGTCCGCGTAGCAGGAGCGGCGCAGGCGAGATGTGATCTCTTGCTCACTGCGCTCCCGCAGGGCCAGGAATTTCATGGCGCTTTCGAGGGCGTGGGGATATCCCCGCTGGGCCGCGAACAGGCGGTAGGCTTCCGGGTCCATAAAATCTCCTGCACGCACCCGTCGCTCCAGATACAGGGCGGAAGGGACGCGCACCGTTTCTCCGGAAAGAAATTTTACTGTGGCCACGCCGTTTTTCCGGCTCACTTCCGTAACACGATCCATAATTACGCCCCCAGCAGTAAAGATAGAAGATCGAAGTTAATATCGGCCAATACGCCCCTGCGGGCTTCGCTGGCCCCACTGGTCAGCACGGCCACGCCCTTTTGCAAAATGGGATCAAAGAATAAGCCGTGCACCGCTCCGTAGGCCATGCCCTGATGGCCGTAGAACAAATGGGGGCTGATTTTAGGTTCGTTCAGCACGAAGGTGAACAGGCCCTGAGATAAATTATGGGCGCGCTGCCCAAAGGGGACGGCAATTTTGCGCATTTCCTGAAGGCTTTCTTCTGTCAGGAAGCCCGGGGTCATTCCGGCGATGCCCAGGCGGGCCAGATGGGTTACCGATACGCACAAATTTCCGTGGGCCAGGTTATAGTGGGTTTCAGGGTTGGGTTGGCTGTCCGGCAGTGGCTTTTGCTGGCGCTTTCCTGCGTCGAAATTGGGCCCTTTGTGGGGCGGCAGGATGCGGTAGGCGTCGGCCAAGAAACCTTTTACCTTTTGCGGATAATATGTGGCGGTGACGCCCAAGCGGTCAAACACCGTCCTTTGCATGACCACTTCAAAATCTGTGCCCGTGGCGTCTTCGATCACGACCCCGGTAATGCCCGCACCCAAATTGGAATATTCCCACAGGGTACCCGGCAGGTGGTCGGTAAAACTGTCGCCCCCCAGAATGTGGGACAGGGGAACGCCCTGGGCAATGCCGCGGTTGTACACATCTCCATCGTGGATGCCCGCAGTATGGGTCATGAGCATGCGCAGGGAGAGGGGCATATCCGGCGCTTTCGGATGGCGAAGCGGAAAAGGAAGGAACAGGTTTACGTCCTGATCGATGTCCAGCCCCTGTTCCCTGAGCCGCATGATGCCCAGGGCCGTGACGAACTTGCTGATGGAGGCTGCGCGGTACACCGTATCCGTTTCGGCGGGCACACCCTTCCGTGCTTGGCCAAAGGCCAGCGTGCCGGTGACGCCGCCGGCGTCAAACGTGCATAAAGAAGCCCCTACGCACCGGTGTCGTCGAAGGATGTGCTGGATTTGCCTGGCCAGCGGCTGGGGAAATGTGGTTTCATTCACCTGGCCGTTTGTGGGAACAAAATCCAGCAGCAAGCGGTATACGCTCCAGTTTTTCATGTGTCACCTCTGTATAAATTTTCCGAAGAAGGGGCACCTTATGATCATCACCCATGAAAAGGAGGAAATGATCATGCCCAATCAGCAAGGATGCACCCTGACCAGCAAGGATCTGGCCGTTCTCGAGGACCAGTTGACCCATGTGGCCATGGGCTGCCGCATCGCCGAGCAGTACGCCAACCAGTTCCAGAACGCCCAGCTGAAAAACATGGCCGCCACCGTGGCCCAGCATCACCGCCAGCACTATGACGCGCTTTTCGCGTTCCTCAATGGCTGTCAGTAAGGAGGGAATGAAGATGAGTCCGCAGAATCAACCTTGGAACCTGAACCAGAATCAGCAGTGGAACCAGAGCAGCCAGACGCCCCTGTCCGATCAGGAGCGAGCCTTTGATTTGCTCTACCAGGAAAAATCCCTGATGGCCAATATCGCTTCCGATATGCTGGAGGTCAGCCCTGTGGGTATGCGCCAAGTGATGCAGGATTGCTTTAACCAGATCAGCTCTGATCAGTTGGAGATCTTCAACCTGATGCAGCAGAACGGCTGGTATCCTACCAAGCCCGCTCAGCCCCAGGATGTGCAGACTGCCAAGCAGAAATACCAGCAGATGCGCGGCACCCTGTGAGCGAAACGAAAATTCAGGCGAGAGGGGCATTCTTTCCGAGGGGAAAGAATGTCCCTCTCGCGCTCTCCCCAAGAAAGCCTGAAGGGGCGATTTTTTTGTGCTGTTTTCAGGTTCGTTCGTTCCCTGCTGCTGGCAGGGAAAGGGGATAGGGATGCTCGCCTTTGTGCTTGCGGTGGCGGAGGATGAGAATAATCAGGGAAATGGCGCACAGAAGCACGCTCAGCGCCTGGGACACCCGGACGCTGCCCCACATCAGGCTGTCCGTGCGCAATCCCTCGATGAACGCGCGCCCCAGGCCGTACCAGCAAAGGTACAGGAAGAACAGGTTGCCCCGGGCGGTGATTTTCTTCCGCAGACGCCACAACAGCAGGAAACCGCAAAAATCCCAGGCAGATTCGTAAAAAAAGGTGGCCATATGCCAGACACCTTCCACGTACACCGCCGCGGGGAAGAACTGAAAGGCGGGGTTTTCGATGGCCTGGCCGAAGGCTTCCTGGTTGAAAAAATTGCCCCAGCGGCCAATGGCCTGGCCCAGGATCAGGGCAGGCGCCACCAGGTCTGCCAGCGCGCCGAAGGGGATTCTTTTGCTCCGGCTGAACAGCCAGGCCCCGACAGCTCCGCCGATCACGCCGCCGTAAATGGCCAATCCGCCTTCCCAAATGTACAGGATGCGCAGCGGCCGGGGCGCGTACAGGGGCCATTGAAAGGCCACGTAGTAGAGCCGGGCGCCGATCACCGCCGCAGGTACTGCCCACAGGGCAAAATCAATGCTGATTTCGGTTGGCAGGCCCATTCGTTTTTCCTGCTTCAGGCACAGGCACACCCCCAGGGCGATGGCCAGGGTGATCAGCACGCCGTATATGGGAATGAAGCCGAAAAGCAGCCGCTCCTGCATGAAAAACCTCCGCTGAAAATGCCGCCGGAAAAGGCGGCAGGATAAGGGTAGTTTGAAGAAAAAACGTACCAATTATACAGAAGGTTGAACATCCGACGTTTACCTGAAACGATTAGAAACTTTTATCGACCTTGCAGTTTTCTCTAAAGGGGTTTGGGGGAACCGCTCTTTGATTTCCCCAAAAGCGGTTTCTCCCCAATTTTTTCCTCACACACGCTCCTGGTCAATCCTTTGCAGCCAATCAATAATGGGCAGATGTTGGGGGCAGGCGCTTTCGCAGGCGCCGCACTGGACGCACCGGCTGGCGTCCCAATTTTTACTTTGCAGTTCCTGATAACGGTTGGCGAAGCGATCTGGCTGGTCAAACATTTTGGCGTTGTTGTAGGCTGAAAAAATGTCGGGGATGTGCACATCCTGTGGGCAGGGCTGGCAGTATTCGCAGCCGGTGCACTTGACGGGCATGCGGCTCAGGTACGCTTCTTTGAGCTGGACGGCAAACTGCCTGTCCTCCTCGCTCATGCCGTTCACGGTCAGGCGGTGGAAGATGGAAAGGTTATCCTCCAATTGATCCTCTGTGCTCATGCCGCTTAAGATGGTGGCCACCTCGGGGAAATCTGCCACGTAAGCAAAGGCCCATTCCACAGCGCTGCGCTTGGTGGGGTTTTCCTCCATCATTTTGCGCACGTTGGCTGGGGGATTAGCCAACGCGCCGCCGCGCAGGGGCTCCATCACCACGATGGGCACGCCGCACCTGCCCGCTTCTCGCAAGCCTTCCACCGTGGCCTGCTCCTGATCATCCAGGTAATTGAACTGGATTTGCGCCAGGCCCCACTGATCCCAGTCGTGGAGGAAATCCAAGAAGGTCTGCTTGTCGTCATGGAAAGAAAAACCGGCGTGTTTGATCCGCCCATCCTGAATGGCCTGCGTGCAGAAATCCTTGTAGTGGAAAGCCTTCAGCTTTTCAATGCGCTCCTTGTCCAGAGCATGGAGCAGATAAAAATCCACATACGGCACATCCAGCTTTTTCAGCTGCTCATCCAGCAGCCGGTTCATATCCTTTTCTTCCTTCACGGCCCACACAGGCAGCTTGGTGGTCAGCGTCACCTTCTCCCGGTAACCGTTCTTGAGCGCCAGCCCGGTGACAATTTCGCTTTCGCCGCCGTGGTAGGGATAGGCGGTGTCCACATAGGTGATGCCGCCATCGATGCCCCGGCGCAGCAGAGCGATGGCCCGGGGCCGGTCGATCACGGTCTTGTCTCCATCTTTGGCGGTGGGCAGGCGCATGCAGCCAAAGCCCAGGCGGGATACATCAAACCCCAGGGAACCAAAAGGCACGTATTGCATAAAAAACCTCCTTTTCCGCCGGCATGCGGAAATACACATTTCTTCCCTTTTATAGTATAATCGAAAGGAACCTGTTTGTCTACCGGACAGATTTTGAGAAACGAAAGAATTTTTTCACTCCGCGTGAGGATTGGCCTTCCCTGTCCGTCTTATAGGTGTAGCGCGTTACGAGAGGTGATTGAATGGACAAGGACATGTACGTGCGCATGATTGACAGCTACAGCGGCATGATGTACCGGGTGGCCTACACGATCCTGCGCAATCCCCACGATTGCAAGGACGCCTTGCAGGAGGCCGCCTTAAAGGCATGGGAAAAGCGATTCACGCTGCGGGATGAGCAGCGCTTTGCTTCCTGGATCACGCGGATTGTGATCAACGCGTGTTACGATATCCAGAGAAAGCGCAAACGGACCATTTCCCTGGAGGAAATGGCGTCGGAGCCATCCATCCAGCCGCCGGACCGCATCCTGCATTGGGCCCTGCAATCCTTGCCGGAAAAGCTGCGCCTGCCCCTCATGCTGCAATACAGCGAAGGTATGGACTACCGGGAAATCAGCCTGGCCCTTCGGTTGCCCGAATCCACCGTCCGGGGGCGTATCCACCGGGCCAAACAAGCATTGAGAAAGGAGCTGGGGGAATGATGGAACATCAGGAATGGGCATTGCGAAATGCGTTTCCGGATATGCCCGAAGCGTGCCATGACGCGCTGATGCGCACCGCCTGCTCCGTGGAGGAGGAAAAACCTATGAAACGCTTTACTTTACGAACGGCCCTGATCGCTGTCCTGCTGATCATCGCCACCATGACCGCCGCCCTGGCCGTGACTGATCTGCTGGGCTGGACGGAATTTTACAGCTTTGACATTCCCAAAACCGCCAAGGACATCCTGAGCGCCACCGAGCAAAAGGATTACCGGGTGGGGCCCCTGACCTTTACCGTGAACGAACTGCTTTCCGACGGTCACATCGCCCTGTGCTCCGCCACCGCCCATACCGCCAACGGCAGCGACGCTGTGATCAGCACGGAAGTGTATGATTGGATCGGCGCCAACGGCGAAAACGGACGGGCCATGGCTGATCGGCTGGGCCTGGCGCCTGATACCTGCTGGATCGACGCGGCCCATCTGCTGAACCGGCCTTTCTACCGGGTCAGCATGGACGTTGAGGTGCCGGCGGAATTGCACGACGGCGACGACATGGGAGACGCCTTGTGGGACGAAAACGGCGATTGCGCGGTGTATTACATGGCTGCCTTGGCCAGCGAAAAAGTGGGGGATACCCTGCCTGTGACGCTGCGCTTTATCGTGACGGAGTACGACCCCGCAGGCGTGGAGCCCCCCTCCGCCAACTGGCAGACGGAGGAATACAAGGAAGTAAAG
>JAFUFC010000144.1 GCA_017470095.1 Clostridia bacterium
GGAAGAAGCCCGGCGCATCATGGAAAAGGCCCGTCGGGAATCGGAAAGCATCCTATATGATTTAAAGAGAATGAAAAAAGCGGGCGCTGCCCCGGATCACGAGGTCAACGCCCTGAAAAAACGCATGGAGGAAGGCATCGACAGCCTGGCCGAGGGCCTGCGCGCCCCCACCGGCAATTTTGCCCAGCCGCCCAAGACCGTAAAGGTGGGCGACATCGTGGAAATCACCCACCTGAACACCAAAGGCGCCGTGCTGTCCCTGCCCGACGCCAAAGGCGAAGTGCAATTGCAAGTGGGCATCATGAAAATGAAGGCGCACCTGAGCCAATTGCGGCTGGTCAACGAGGCCAAGCCCAAGAAAAAGGTCTCCTCCGTGTCTGTGAACACGGGAGCCATGGACCGCACCGTGCAAATGCGCTGCGACGTGCGGGGCATGGCGCTGGATGAAGCGCTGCAAGAAGTGGAAGAATACCTGGATCAGGCGGTGCTGGCCGGGCTCCACGAGGTGACCATCGTTCACGGCAAGGGCACCGGCATCCTGCGGGAAGGCATCCAGCAGCATTTAAAATCCTACAAACCCGTCAAATCCTTCCGCCGGGGTAAGTACGGTGAGGGCGAAGAGGGCGTGACGATTGTGGAATTAAAATAAAGAGTGGACAGGGAAAAGCGGAGCGTGGAGAGCGAAGCGTGAAAAGTGGAGATTCTCGTGCAGTAACACAGGTTCTGCGCGGCCTTTTGATCGGCCATTTCAGCTCTTTGCTCTCATCTCTCCTATCCCCACGCTTTTCTCTCAACTCTCCACTTTCAACACGATTCAGGAGGTTGTTATGAAAGAAAAACAAACCATCATGGTGGTGGACGACGATCCCAACATCGCCCAATTGGTCAAATTATATTTGGAAAAAGAAGGCTACGGCGTAACGGTGGAAACCCGGGGCGACGAAGCCCTCTCCGCGTTTCAGAAAAATCCGCCCAGCCTTCTGCTTTTGGACATCATGCTGCCCGGCATGGATGGCTGGCAGGTGTGCCGGGCCATTCGGCAGATCAGCACCATTCCCATCATCATGCTGTCGGCCAAGGATGAAACTTTCGATAAGGTGCTGGGGCTGGAATTGGGCGCCGATGATTATGTGACGAAGCCCTTTGAGGGCAAGGAACTGGTAGCCCGAGTGAAAGCCGTGCTGCGCCGGGCCGCCCCCGCCGAAGCGGAAAAGGACACCCTCTCCTTCCCTGGCCTTACCATCAGCGTGGAAAAATACGAGGTGCATTTTCAGGGCAGAATTGTGGAAATGCCGCCCAAGGAGTTGGAGGTGCTTTACTTCCTGGCCGCCCATCAAAACCGGGTGTTTACCCGGGAGCAGCTCTTGGAGCAGGTGTGGGGCTTTGATTTCTTTGGCGACAGCCGCACCGTGGATGTGCACATCAAACGCCTGCGGGAAAAACTGCAAGGCAGCGAAGCCTTGGGCTGGCAGATCCGCACAGTATGGGGCGTTGGGTACAAATTTGAGGTGAAATGATGCGCCGCCATACCCTGTTTACCCGGTTGCTGACGGTATCGCTGGTGGTAATCCTGGCCTGCGTAGGGGTGCTGTCAGCCTTGGCTTATGTGTATCTGCGCAATAACGCCATCGATGGCCGCATGAACGCCCTGAAAGCCCAGGCCCGGGATATGGCCTACTTGGCCAGCCGTCTGTCCTCCGACAGCGTAGCCCGGGCCTTTGGCAAAAACAGCACTACCGAAGCTTACATGCGTTGGAAATCCAACCGCATCTATTCCGAATACAACGCTTACATCATGGTGGTGGACCGCAGCGGCAACGTGTCCCTTTATTATAACGAAGCCACCCTTCAGGATGAAAGTATCCAGGCCATGCCCGGCAGGGAGGAAATTGCCGCGTATATGGACACAGCCCTGAAGGGCGAAGAAGTGGTGCGGCAAACCCAGAGCGCCGCCGGTCCCCTGTTCACCGTGCTGGTGCCCTGGGTGCAGGAAAACAGCTATACCAACACTCGCACCGTCATGGGCTTTGTGCTCATCCAGACCGCCGCCCAAACGGTGCACGCCGCATACAGCGGCCTGATCTGGCCCACGGTGCTGGCCGCCCTTTTTATTTTCCTGCTGGCCGCCGCCGCCCTGTTTTTTATCACCCGGCAAATGACCCGGCCCCTCACCGCCATGGCCCAGGCCGCCGGTCAAATGGCCCGGGGGGATTTTACCGCCCGAGCGCCGGAGGAGGGCAGCCGGGAGATTCAGGCCCTGTCCGCTTCCTTCAACCGGATGGCTGGGCAGTTGGCCGACCTGGAGCAGTCCCGGAAGGATTTTGTGGCCAATGTGTCCCATGAATTGCGCTCCCCCATCACGTCCATCCAGGGCTTTGCCCAAGGCATGCTGGACGGCACCATCCCCCCGGAGCAGCATGAGCAGTACTTGCAGGTGGTGGTGGACGAAACCCATCGGCTATCGAAATTGATCAATGGTCTGCTCAACTTGTCTCGGATGGAAAACGAGCAGACCAGCCTGGCCTACAGCGATTTTGATATTTGCGAGCTGACGCGCCGAGTGCTGATTTCCCGGATCACGCAAATTGAAGAAAAAAACCTGCAAATCAACGCCGATTTGGGGGAAGACCCCGTCTTTGTGCATGCCGACGCCGATCAGATTCAGCAAGTGATCATCAACCTTTTGGATAACGCAATCAAATTCACGCCCGAAGACGGCTTCATTTATCTGTCCGTCCGGCAGGACAAGGACACCGTGTACTTGCGCGTCAAGGATACCGGTGTGGGCATCCTGCCCCAAGACGCAGCCCACATTTTCGACCGCTTCTACAAGGCCGATAAGGCCCACACCGTGGGCAAGGGCACGGGATTGGGATTGGCCATCTGCCAGCGCATCATGGAAAAACACGGGCAAACCATCCGCCTGGTCAGCGGCGACAATGGAGCCGAATTTGAAATCACCCTGGCGAAAGGACAAAACAATGGAGCAAACCATGCAAATTGAGGCGCGGGCGAAAATTAACTGGACGCTGAACGTGGTCGGCAAGCGCTGGGACGGTTATCACCTGCTGGACGGCATCATGCAGCCCCTGACGCTCCACGACACCCTGTTCATCGCCCCCAGCGACGCGCTGACGCTGGTCATCGACGGCGCGCCAGCTCTGTCCGCCGGGGAGGATAACCTGGTTTTAAGGGCTGCCCGGGCCCTGCAAGAGGCAGCCGGGGTGCGCTCTGGCGCCCAAATCCACCTGCAAAAGCGCATTCCCATGGGCGCGGGCCTGGGCGGCGGCAGCGCCGACTGCGCGGCGGCATTGAAAGGCCTGAACGATTTTTGGGGCGTTCATTTGGATATCCCCACGCTATGCAAAATCGGCGCAAAGCTGGGAGCCGATGTGCCCTTCTGCGTGGTTGATTCTCCCTGCCGGGCCCAGGGTATCGGCGAAATTCTCACGCCCCTCCATTGTCTGCGCACCTTTCCCTTGGTGCTGATCCAGCCTTGCGAGGCCCTGTCCACCAAAGAAGTATTCACCGCCTACCACCAAAGCCCCATCGCTCCGCCCGACACCGAAGGGGCCATCGCCGCGCTGGCTGCGGGCAACCTGACCGCATTAAACCAAGCCGCGGGCAACGTGCTGGAAAGCGCGTCGATTCCCCTGCGCCCCCAAATTCTTCAGGCAAAGGACGCATTAACGGCCCACGGCGCGGCCATGGCCCGCATGACCGGATCCGGCTCGGTGGTCTTTGGCGCGTTTTCCACCTTCGATGCCGCGCATAAAGCCTATGAGGAACTGAAAAGCCAATATGCCGTTTGTATTTTGACGGAAACGGCCCTGTAACGCAAAACACCCGGTTCCCTCCGCTGCGAAGGAACCGGGTATTGTTTTGTTTTTTTGTGTCAGTACATCAGTTCGCTGAATGGCACCCAGCCCCGGCGGACATAAACGTTGTAGTAGCTTACGCCGTCATCGTAGGCGTTGGTACATTCCACCAGCGCCCAATCGCCTTTCACCAACACCACCCAGGCGTTTTCCCACCGGGCCATCGCAAAACCGGTGAGCGCATATTTCGTGCCGGGACCGCTGCGCAGATATTGGGTTTCATAACAGGTGCACAGCCAGGAATCGATGGCTTGGGGGGCTTCTTTGGGCACCTTTTTCATGTTGCAACGCACAAACACCGTGCCCGCGCCGTCATCCTGCAGCAGGTAAAACCACTGGCCGTTCGCTTCCACAAGGATCCATGTCATGTCTGTATCATCATACAGTTGGGAATATACCTTCACCTTGCTGCCCTTGGGCAGATTGCGGTTCAACGTCACATGATGATAGAATTCGCCTGGCCCTTCCATGGGGCCGATCGACTTTGCGTCGTAAAGCAGTGTGCCTTCCACATAGCCTGTCAATTTGAAATCCGCCCCGCCCAAGGCCAGGGCGCTCACGCACACGCACAGCAGCGCGGCGACCGCCAGCGCGCACACCAGGATTTTTTTCATTGCAACCAAACCTCCGTTTGTCCGATCACTGAATGATCCCCCGTTCGATTTTCAGCGCCAGCACCCGGGCCACGCTCTCCTCGATGCGGGCCAGGGTCAAATCGCCGGAATCGATGGCCTTTAAAATGCTGCGCACGGCGGCGTCCGCATCGGTGGGCAGCAGCAGCATATCCGCCCCGGCCTGCAACGCCTGCACGGCGGCAGCCCCAGGCTTATAGCCGCTGGTAATGGCCCCCATGCGCAGGGAATCGGTGATCACCACGCCGGTGTAGCCCATTTCCAACCGCAGCCACTGGGTAATCACCGTAGGCGACAGGCTGGCTGGCAGCCCATCCCCCACCGCCTTGCTGGGCGCGTGGGACACCATGATCATTTCGGCCCCGTTTTCAATGGCGCTGCGGAAAGGCAGCCAATCCACTGCCTGCATTTCCGCCAACGTGCGGCTGTTCACCACTTCCCGGTTGTTCAGGTTGCCATTGATGCTGCCCTGGCCGGGAAAATGGGAAAAGCAGGGCACGATGCCCTGACTGCGCAAGCCCTGGGCCATTTGCTGAGCCATTTGACTCACGCGCTCCGCGTCGGTGCCATAGGTGCGCTCTTTGATCCAGGAATCTTCCGCCGTCACCACGTCGCACACCGGCGCAAAATCCAAATTGATGCCAAAGGGCCGCAAATATGCCCCGATGTTTCGTCCCGTAGCATAGGCATTGGCCGTATCCCGCTTGATGCCCACCTCCGGGGCGGACATTTCCAGGGGATATCCCAGTTTATTGGCCACCCGGGAGTAAGCGCCGCCTTCCTCACTGACGGCCAGGAACAAAGCATACGCTCCCGCATCCTTCGCTTGGGCCTGCAGACCCTCGGTCAATTCCTTTAATTGGCTCTCGGACACGATATTCTGCCCAAAAACCACCACGCCACCCACGGGACGGTCCCGCAGCACATTGGTATCCCCCAGCCGGGAGGTGATCCTTTCCCCTGTCAGGGCTTCCGGCGTCACAACCAGCAGCTGCCACACCTTTTCTTCCGTGGTCATATCCCACATAAGCACCTGGGCCTGCATCAGCCGGTCGGGAAAAATTTCCTCCCCGTCCTCCACAATCCAGCCATCCGCCAGCGCACAGGGGCACAAAAGAATCAGCAGGCAAAAAATAATCATCATCCGTCGCAAAGCGGTGTCCTCCTTTATGTAGAAATTTATTGTAACACATCCCGCTTCCCGGCGCAATAAAACAAGGCCCTTCTGCAAAAAATTTACGCTTCCGACCGCCGGATAACCCACGCCGCCGCCGTGCATGCTACATGTGATAAAAAATCCCACCGGACGCTTGCATCTTGTCCGGAATCGTGTTATACTGTAAATAGTCAAAGAAAGACAATCTCCCAGGAGGGATCATTATGCGATTAAGTGATACCATTGAAAGCTTTATCAAAGCCATGATACAGGAAGATTCGCCTGAGGTGGAGTTGAAACGGAACGAGCTGGCAGAGTATTTTCACTGTGCCCCATCCCAAATCAATTATGTGCTGGCCACTCGTTTTACCCCCGATCACGGATACGTCACCTCCAGCCAGCGGGGCGGCGGCGGCTACATCCGCATCGTGCGGGTGCGCCAATCCTCCAGCGATCATCTGCGTTACCTGCTCAACGAACGCATCGGCGACGCCCTGGACGCCCAATCCGCCCAGGTGCTGTGCGCCCAGTTGGCGGAAAGGAAGGTGGTCACGCTGTCCGAAGCCCAGCTGATGGCCGCCGCCGTATCGCCCCAGGCCCTGTCCGGCCCCGTGCCGGAAGCGGTGAAGGATGTGATGCGGGCCAAGATATTGAAATGCATGCTGCTCACCGTGGCCCAGCAGCGGGCCAAGGCGGAGCATAACGAATAATATCCCCGCCGCATAGAATAAAAGGCGGCAGCTGATTATCAGAAAGGAAATTTTCCCTCATGCTTTGTGAAGAATGCGGAATCAACCAGGCGGAGGTGATGATCACCACCGTGGTCAACGGCGAATCCACCACCCGCCATTTGTGCCGGGATTGCCTGAAAAAGTACCAGGCCAGCGAAATGCAGTCCGTTCTGGCCGCCATTTTGGCGGGCCTGGCCAGCAAGCAGCAATCCCCGGACATCACCTGCCCCCGCTGCGGAGAAACCTATGCCCAATTTCAAAAGAGCGGCATGCTGGGCTGCGCGGAGTGCTACCAGGCTTTCCGCAAAGAATTGACGCCCCTGATTACCCGGGTGCAGGGCCGGGCCCAGCACGCGGGGCGGCGGCCTGCCGGCACGGTGGAGGAGCAGGAAATGCTCAATCGCCGGGAAGAACTGCGGGCCCGGATGGAAGCAGCGGTAGCTGAAGAGAACTTTGAGGAAGCGGCCCTGCTGCGGGATCAATTGCGGGCCATGACCGCCGCCAAGGAGGAACAGGCATGAACAACATCGTCCTTTCCTCCCGGGTCAGGCTTGCCCGGAATTATGAAGACCTGCCCTTCAGCCCCCGCATCACCCCGGAGCAGAGCGACCAGTGCGTGCAGCGCACGCTGGACGCCTTGCGGGAGCTGCCGGAAATATACACCTTCCTGCCCCTTCGCGGCATGGAAGAAAATGAAAAAAAATCTCTGGTGGAAAGCCATCTCATCAGTCCGGATCTTTTAAAAAACGAGGAAAACGCCGCGGTGCTCATCCGGGGCGATGAAAAAATCTCCGTCATGATGAACGAGGAAGACCATCTGCGCATCCAGGCCTTTGCCCCGGGTGAGGACCTGAACACGGCGGCGGAAAACGCCTTTTCCATCGAAGACGCCCTGCAGCGCCAATTATCCTTTGCCTTTGACCATCAATTGGGCTACCTGACCGCCTGCCCCACCAACACCGGCACCGGCATGCGGGCCTCCATGATGCTGCACCTGCCTATGCTGACCTTCCTCAAGCAAATGGGCAAGGTGAACCAATTGGCCGCTAAAATCGGCCTGACCATCCGGGGCATCTACGGCGAAGGCAGCGAAGCCCAGGGCAATTTGTACCAGCTAAGCAATCAGGTGACCCTGGGCCGCACGGAGAAGGAAATCGCCGATACCGTCACCGCCCTGGCCCGGCAGATTGCCGAAATGGAGCAAACCTTGCGGGAAAAGACCTGGGAAAAGGACGCCGTATCCTTTGAGGATCAGCTGTACCGCTCCTGGGGATTGTGCCTGAACGCAAGAAAAATGCCCCTGAAGGAATTCATGGTGCACTGGAGCAATTTGCGCCTGGGCGCGGCCATGGGCAAGCTGCCCATCGACACCGCCGCCTGCGACAAGCTGCTCACCCTGGCTCAGCCGGCCCACGTGATCAAGGCCGCCGGCGCCGCGCTGAGCGACAAGGAAACC
>JAFUFC010000145.1 GCA_017470095.1 Clostridia bacterium
CGCTGTCAATCAGGCCCAAGTGGTCTCTTATGACACATTGGAGCGCACCATGGCTTCGGCTGAACAGATCATAGCCGGCCTTTCTCAGGTGCAGTCCGTCACCCAGAGGCTGATGGAACGTTTTGAAGGCTACATTGGCACTATCGAACAGGCCCAGGATGCCTCCGGTGCGTTCCTAACCCATGGCTCTCAGGTATTGTCCGGCATCATGACGGCTTCCCAGGAACAGGCGGAATTCCTGCAATCCATGAAGAATGCCCAAGCGGAGTTGCAAAAAACCATGCAGGAATACGCTGTCTGGAGTACGCAAGTGCTCAACACCGTTCGGGAACAGAACGAAGGCTCCTTCACCGCCGCCGGCCAGATAGCCGGACAGATGGAAAAGAGCAGCCAGGATCTGGCCGACAGCTACGCTTCCTTTGTGGAGAATATTTCCGGCGGCTTCTCCCGGGCGCTGGGTATGTTTGATGAAAACGTGCACAGCGTGCTCACCGCTATGAATGAAAAGCTGGATGAAATGAAAAAGCTGACCGCCAAAACCCCGGATCAGGCAGCCCGGTATCAAAAGGAGACGGAAGGATGCATTGCCGCCGTGTCTCAATTGCAGCGGGCTTTGGCCGGTATGACCGCCGCTATCCAGACGGCTGGCGCAGGACAGGCGAAGGAGGCTTAAGGATGAGCAGCCTGAGTCGCAGAAGAGGCGCCCGCCGTCCCCGCAGCGGCGACAGCGGTTCCCACTGGATTTCTTATTCGGATATGATGGCGTCGCTGTTGATGGTGTTCGTGCTGGCGGTGGTGTACAGCGTGTACCAGTATTACAGCATGCTGGAAATTAAAACCTTGCAGCTTAATGAGCAGAAGGCGGAATTGGACAAGGCCACCGTCACCTTGGTGCAAAGAGAGGAAGAACTGGAAGCCGCCAATGTGACCCTGATGGGTAAGCAGGAAGAATTGGCTGCTATCCAGATTCAATTGGATCAGCAGGAGAATGATCTCCACGCTGCTCAGTCTGCCTTGAAAACCAAGGAAAAAGAGCAGGCCCTGCTGCAATTACAGCTGAATGAGCAGGCCGATAAGCTGGCTGCTATGCAGACGGTGCTGGACGCGCAGAAGGCAGAAATGCTCACTTACCAGCAGCGGATCGACGATATGATCGGCGTGCGCTCGAAGATCATTCAGGATCTGAGCAAGGCGCTTACCGCCGCCAACCTGGCCGCCAAGGTGGACGAAGCCACCGGCGATATTGTATTGGAGAGTACGGTGTTCTTTGAATCCAACTCCAGCACCATCAAAGAAGAAGGCAAGCAACTGCTTGCCCGGTTCCTGCCGGTGTACCTTGGGGTGCTGATGCGGCCAGAATATATCGATTTCGTAGGGGAAATCATAATTGAGGGACATACGGACGACCAAGGCACCTACATGACCAACCTGAAGCTAAGCCAGAACCGGGCCCTGTCTGTGGCCGAATACTGCCTGACGCTGCTCAACCGGCAGCAGACGGTGATGTTCCAGGACCTGCTCACTGCCAAGGGCCGCAGCTTTTCGGACCTGATTTATAACGCCGATGGTACCGTGAACCGGAACGCTTCCCGCCGGGTGGAGTTTAAATTCCGGCTGAAGGATACCGAAATGATCCAGGAAATGAACCGCATTCTTTCCCAAATGGAGCAATAACGGAGGGATTTTTTGAAAAAAATTGCCATTATCTTGCTCATTCTGCTGCTCTTATGCGCCGGAGTGGTGGGGTATGGACTGTTCCATACCAATTTGCAGGTGATTGCCAAAGGGGTGCAGATGGTGCCCGCCTCGGAGCGGCCGACGGAATTTGCCGCCCTGCAGGAAGCAGTGCGCAATCAAAGTTTGCTGGGCACCCAGCTGCGCAGCGGCGAACTGAGCGGCAGTGAAAATTACAGCTATTACATGTATACTTTGCGGCTCAAAAACGCTGGGCTGGTGAACGCCGAAATGGTGGAAGTGCAAATTGCGCCCATTGATGGAGATGTGCTCTTTTACGGAGAAACGACGGAGGTACAGATCAAGCCCGGAGAAACCAAAGATGTGTGGTGCGTGCTTTTGACCCAAGGCAATCCCCATCCGGTGCGGGATATATACGTTACGTACTATCTCTGGGGCCATCCGCAAGAGGTGAAATACACGTATGATAACGTATCTTAAAAGGATGATGATGTTGATGATGCTGTTTTCTTCCCTGCTTCCTTCCGCCCGGGCGGAAGAAAGCCCGGCGCCGGCCCATGAATTACCGGAAGGATTTTGCTATGTGCATGAGCTGATCGACGATGTGATTCTGGATATCCGCTATGCCGGCACGCATAATTTCGTGGGCGATGTGATCGACGGCTACGAAGCGCCTTACGCGGTGATGACCGTGCAGGCGGCGGAAAAGCTGAAAGCTGCGGCGGAGGAATTCCGCTCGTTGGGTTATCGCGTCAAAATCTTCGATGCATATCGTCCGCAGTCCGCGGTGCGTCATTTCGTTCGCTGGAGCGCAGACGCGGAAGATATGCGCATGCAGGCGGAATTTTATCCCGAATACAAGAAGAAATCCCTCCTGGTGGATCAAGGCTACATTGCCCGCAATTCCAGTCATTGCCGGGGCAGCGCCATCGATTTAACCATCACAGATCTGGACGGCAATGAAATCGACATGGGCACCGGCTTTGATTATTTCGGCAAGCTGGCTTGGCACGGAGCCAAAGGCGTAACGGAGCAGCAGGCACAGAACCGACTGGCACTCAAAACTGTCATGGAAAAGCACGGTTTCCGCTGCTTTGGGCATGAATGGTGGCATTACAAGCTGATGAATGAGCCTTATACCAAAACCGGATTTAATTTTCCGGTGAAATAATCCTTCCAAACGCCCCTTTGTCCTGCATAAAACGCTTCCAAACGGCGCACAGTAACGACAGGATGGAGGGGCTTTTTATGCAGATTCGCACAGACCTGGCCATGGAAAGCCGGAATGATTTCGGCTGTATGCCCGGCGTGACCACCCGTTCCCGCACCCAGGGCATGATGGAGGAAACGGTGGTGACCATTCAAACGGAGGATGCCGCGAGGCTGCTGGATAAGCCCTGCGGTCAGTATATTACCCTGTACCACCGAGATTTGATCCACGCGGAAGCGGAGGACCGGCTGCAATTGGCCCGGGCCCTGGCAGACGCCATCCGGGGGATGGTGCCGCCGGAGGGGGATTTGCTGGTGGTGGGCCTGGGCAATAGGCATATTACCGCCGACGCCCTGGGCAGCCATGTGATCGATAGCCTGCTGATCACCCGGCACATGAAGGACATAACAAGCGATGAACTGCTGAACCGGCTGCGGGGCGTGTGCGCCGTGGCACCGGGGGTGCTGGGCATTACTGGCATGGAAACGGCGGAAATGGTGCACGGCATCGTGGAGCATGTGCATCCTGCCGCCGTCATCGCCATCGACGCCCTGGCCGCTCGGGAGAGCAGCCGCATTTGCACTACCATTCAGGTGACGGATACCGGCATCCGCCCCGGCAGCGGTGTGGGCAACCACCGCTTGGGCTTGACCCAGGATACCCTGGGGGTGCCCGTCATTGCGGTGGGGGTGCCCATGGTGGTGTATGCCGCCGTCATCGCCCGGGACGCCCTGACGATGATGCTCAGCGATATCGGCATGCCTCAGCAGGAGCACGCCCAAGCCATTGACAGCCTGATCGGCAAGGTGGTGCAGGATGGGCTGGGGGACATGGTGGTCACGCCCCGGGAAGTGGATGAAATGGTGGGCAAGGTGGCCCGGATCATTGCCGATGGCCTGAATTTGGCTTTGCAGCCCCGCTTGTCTGAACAGGAAATATTTCTTCTTTCGCATGATTCCGTATAGCCCCGCATACAGTAAAAATGGGGTGATTGCATGAATCGGCGTTGGTGTTTGGAAAGGGTCATCCGCTGGTGGATGATCCTGTTTGTTTTTATCCTTTGTTTTCCTAAAGCGCAGGCCGCGTCCATTGACCTAACGGAACCTGACGCGTTGGAAAATGGGTTTACCCTGGAGGTGTTGGCCGTCCGGCAGCCCCGGACGACAGGCCGCCGGGTGTATATTTACCATACCCACACCTATGAAGCCTATGAAATGGACAGCGAAAACGCTTACAAGCAGACCGAAAAATGGCGCACGGCGGACACTGATTACAATGTGGTCCGCGTGGGGGAAGAACTCTCGGCCCGGCTGCGGGAAGCGGGGGTGGAAGTGACCCACGATACCACGGCTTACGAAATGCCCAAGCTGTCAACTGCTTATTCCCGATCCCTGGCAGGCATCCAAAAGGCGGCGGAAAAAGGGTATGACCTCTATATCGACCTGCACCGGGATTCCTACTCCAAGGGCAACGGGCCCAATGCCGTTTTGGTGGGCGGCCAGGAGACGGCTCGGCTGCTGATCCTGATCGGCAAGGGCAGCGGCACCAGCCTGGATGAAAAACCGGACTGGGAAGCCAATGAAAAGGTGGCCCAAATTATCAGTGATTTTCTCAACCAGCGGGCGGAAAATTTGTGCCGGGGTGTGTCGCTTAAATCTGGTCGGTACAACCAGCAGGCGGCCACGCCCAGTATACTCATTGAGGTGGGCAACAACAAAAACACCCTGCAAGAAGCACTGAACGCCGCCGAGCCTCTGGCCCGTGCCATTTGCCAGTATTTCGACACCTTGCCCTGATTCGTTGCTTTTTCCTTCCCGCCGTGCTATACTGGAAAAGACGCGAGGGAAGAGGTGAGCGGGATGCCACAGTTTTCGCTGAAGCAGATGCGGGCAGAATACGAAGACGTTTTGTTCACGTACCGATGGGTCATGTTTCTAATTTTGTGCTCGGTTACCGTGCTCACATGGCTCATTTATATTCCCCATCGCGATCAAACGTATCAGCCCTTTCTGCTGCTTATTTCTATGGCTGTGCCTTTGGCCGCTGCGGCCATGCTGCTGGGCGTGTATCTGGTGATTAGCGACCGGGCGTGGCTCATGCGCCATACGCCCTACGGCAAGGCCCTTTCTGCCTATGGAAATGCCCGGGAACGGATGGATCAGATCGACGCGGAGGCGTTTTACGCGGACAAACATCCCAACGTGATGCTGCTGCAAAGCTGGCTGATCCTTTTTTGCCCCGAAAGGAAGAAAAATAGCTTGGGCAGCAGAAGCTGCTGCGCCTGTCCCATCCCGGTGAAGGCAATCGACCATATCCTCTTTTCCAAGGACGCTGAAGGCGGCATGTGGATGACCGTGTGGGCGACTTCTTTGAAGCTCAGGCGGGTGTATATCTGGGATCAGGAAGAAGGTGCTGCCGTGATGCAATGGCTGCGCACACAGGAGATAAAAACAATATGGACAAACTGAATCGTTTATCGCCCATCGGCATGTTTGACAGCGGGGTGGGTGGCATCAGCGTATTGAGGGAAGCACTGACGCAATTACCCTGCGAACGCTTCATTTTTTACGGCGACACTGCCAATGCGCCTTACGGCACCAAGGCAAGAGAAGAAGTGCTGAGCCTGTCCCGGTACATTGTTGAAATGCTGATCAAACAGGACTGCAAGGCCATTGTGATTGCCTGTAACACCGCTACCAGCGCCGCCGCGGCCACGCTGCGGTCCCAGTATCCTGATCTGCCCATCATTGGCATGGAACCAGCGCTCAAGCCAGCCCATCAATTGCACCAGGATGGCATTGTGCTTTCCCTGGCCACGCCGGGTACCATCGCAGGGGAAAAGTATGCTCATCTGTACGCGCTATATGGTCAGGGGGTGGTGTCGCTGCCTTGCCCCGGGCTGATGGAGTTTGCGGAACGGGGCGAATTGACGGGCGAACCTCTGCGCGCCTACCTGGCCCGGCTGTTTGCGCCATACGCCGACCGTAAAGTGGAAGCCGTGGTGCTGGGCTGCACCCATTATGTGTTTTTAAAGCAGGCCATTGCCGCCTTTTTCCCGGGCGTTCCGTTGATTGACGGAAACGAGGGCACGGTGCGCCAATTGCGCCGCCGGCTGGAAGAAGTTGATTTGTTGTCGGATACTAAGCCGCAAAGCGACACCAGGCTGACGCTTATGAGCAGCGGCGGCGAAAAAGCTGTGGAAACCATGCGGCTGCTGCTGCAGTGGAAAGATAACAAAAACGCGTGACAGAAAGAAGAACCCGTGGTATAATCTTTCGCGTCTGATATTTTCTTGCATGAATGATGAAAAACAGGAGCAAAAAATGAACATCAAAGTGACAGCGGACAGCACCTGTGATCTTTCCCCGGAATTGAGGGAAAGGTATAACATCACGCTGGCGCCTTTGTCCGTCATTAAAAACGGCAAGCCTTATCTGGATGGTGTTGAAATTACCCCTAGCGAGATTTTTTCCTTTGTGGATCACGGCGGTGCGCTGTGCAGCACGTCGGCAGTCAATGTGGATGGCTACCGGAAGCTGTTTTCTGAATTTTCCCCTCAATATGACGAAGTTATTCATATTACCATCGGTTCCCTCTTTTCTGCTTGCTATCAAAACGCTTCCATTGCCGCGGCGGAATTTCCCAATGTGCACGTGGTGGACAGCATGAACCTGTCTACCGGCCAGGCGCACCTGGTGATCGAGGCTGTGGAAC
>JAFUFC010000146.1 GCA_017470095.1 Clostridia bacterium
ACGCAGAAACAGAAAACCCTGGTGGGCGGCGTGTCGATCTTGGGGGTGGCCGGCATCATCTGCAAGGTGGTGGGGGTGCTGTACCGCATTCCCCTGGCCCACTTGATTGGCCCCGGCGGCATGGGGCTGTATCACAAGGTGTACCCGGCCTACAATCTGCTGCTTACCATTTCCTCCGCCGGCATTCCGGTGGCCATTTCCCGGATGGTGGCTCATTACGTGACCCGTGAGGACCCGCGCAACGCCAAGCGCATCTTTAAGATTGCCATGCGCCTGCTGTTGGCCCTGGGGGTGCTGACCACGGCTTTGATGCTGGTGTTTTCGGGCCAGCTGGCCGCTTGGCAGGGCACGAACGACTCCAGCGCCAACACCCGGGCGGGATACATGGCCATTGCGCCCAGCCTGTTTTTTGTGTGCGTCATGAGCGCGTACCGGGGCTTTTTGCAGGGGCAGCGGAACATGGTGCCCACCGCCGTATCCCAGCTGATCGAGCAGATTGGCCGGGTGTTCATCGCCCTGCCCCTGGCGGCGCTGGGCATGCAAAAGGGCGGTATTTCCTGGGGCGCGGCGGGGGCCTTGCTTGGCAGCACCACGGCGGAAGGCGCGGCGCTGCTATATATGGCCTTCCAGCACCGTCGGGCGGCCCGGGTAATGGACAGGGTGGCCCAGCGGCCAGATAGCGAAAAATTGTCCGATCGTTTCATTGCCAATCGGCTCATTCTGGTGGCCATTCCCATCACCCTGGGGGCGTGCATCGTGCCACTGGCGGGGTTTGTGGACAGCATCATGCTCACCAAGCTGATGGAGACGGCGGGTATGGCGGCGGACAACGCCTTGAACCTGTACGGCGCGTATGCCGGGCCGGTGCTGACGCTGATTAATGTGCCTACTGCCATTGCCATGGCCATGAGCACCAACCTGGTGCCCGACATTGCCTCCGGCTTGGCTCGGGGAGAAAAGGCGTATGTGGCCAAGGAGGCAGGCGTGGGCTTGCGTATGGCCTCCGTGGTGGGCTTTCCCTGCTCTGTGGGCATGAGCTTGCTTGCCCAGCCCATCCTGTATCTATGTTATCGGGGCAGCTACACGGCGGCCCAATTGAACGTGGCGGCTGATCTGCTGCAAATCTCCAGCCTGACCATCGTGCTCTTTACCATGGTGCAGACTACCAGCGGCATCCTGCAGGGAGCCGGGAAGCAGCGCATCCCCATGTACACGCTGTTCATTGGCGTGCTGCTGAAGGTGGCGCTGAATTACACCCTGGTGCGCATCCCCGGCGTGGATATTCATGGCGCCCCCTGGGCGTCCCTCTTGTGCTACACGGCCAGCATGATTCCCAATCTATATTTCGTGTGCAAGTATACAGGGTATCGCTTTGACTGGGTGCACGTGGTTTTGAAGCCGCTTTTTTGCGCGCTGCTGATGGGCACGGTGGTGTGGAGCATTTGGCGCTTTGGGTTTGGGGACGCGGGCTATCTCAACGGCTTTAAGCTGACCTTCGGCATCCTGCTGTGTGTGGTTGTGGGCGTGGTCGTATATGCTTTTGCGGCGCTGAAATGCGGCGCGGTGAGCAAGGAGGATCTGCCCGGGAAGATCAGGAGGTTCATCAAATGAGCAAGATCACCGTGGTGGCCCTGGGCCCTGGACGCCGGGAATGGCTGACGCTGGGGGCTGTCGACGCTTTGAAACAGGCGAAAAAGGTGATTTTGCGTACTGAATTGTGTTGCGACGCGGCGGATTATCTGCGCCAAATCGGGGTACAATTTGAGACGCTGGATCATCTGCATGAAGCGTGCGAGGATTTTGACGAGCTGATCAACCAGTCTGCCCAGGCCATACTGGACGCGGCAAAGGACAGCGATGTGTGCTACGCCGTTTTTGACGCGTCCGCCGATGAAACGGTGGCGGCACTGATGGAAAAGGCTGATGTGACCGTGCTGCCTGGCGTTTCCTTGGCTTCCCCCTTTCTGGCCGCCGCGCCCCGGCAAAGCAAAATCGAAATTCAAACGGCCAGCAGCCTGGAGGTTACCGCCGCCCAAAATCCATTGCTGATTCTGGAATTGGATTCCCGCATCCTGGCGGGAAACTGCAAATTGCAGCTGCTGAAATGGTACGATGCCGACCAGGAGATTTTCTTTTTCCCGCCGTCCCAGGACGCTGTGCGCCGCTATACGCGCCTGCCGCTTTCCGATTTGGACCGGCAAAAGAAGTACGATCACACCTGCGCGGCACTGATTCCATCTTTGCCGCTGATGCAGCGCCGACACTTTGATTTTTACGATCTGGTGCGGGTGATGGCCATTTTGCGGGGAGAGGATGGCTGCCCCTGGGACAAGGAACAGACCCATGAAAGCCTTCGCAAATACCTGATCGAGGAGGCCTATGAAGCCGCCACCGCCATCGACGAGGGCGATTGGGACCACGTGGCCGACGAGCTGGGCGATGTGCTGCTGCAGGTGGTGTTCCATGCCCGGGTGGGAGAGGACATTGGTACCTTCGAGCTGGGCGACATCACTACGCACATCTGCCGCAAGATGATCGACCGGCACCGGCACATTTTCGGCGGCGATCATTGCGAAACAGCGGAAGACGTGGTGACCAATTGGGAGAAAATCAAGAAGCAGGAGCGGGGCTTTACCACCCAGGGTGAAGCACTGCGGGGCGTGTCGAAGGGCTTGCCCAGCCTGATGCGGGCCGGGAAGGTGCAGAAGAAAGCCCGGGATGTGGGCTTTGATTGGAATGATCCCCGGGATGCGCTGAAGAAGGTGCACGAAGAAGCGGATGAGGTGCTGGAGGAATTGAACGGCGACAAGTCCGGCCTGGAAATGGAATTGGGCGATTTGTTCTTTGCCTGCGTCAATGCTGCTCGCTTGTCCGGCATCGACAGCGATACTGCTCTGGAAAAGGCCACGGAAAAGTTCATTTCCCGGTTTTGCGCCATGGAAAATGCGATTTTACGAGACGGAAAACGCTTGGAGGGCTTGACATTATCGGAAATGGATGTATACTGGGAGGGTAGCAAACAACGCCCCCGGGAATGACCGGCCGGGCTTGTCACACACAATGTATTGGAGGGTATTTTCACATGAACAAGTCTGAATTGATTGCGGCTCTGGCTCAGAAGGCCGAACTGTCCAAGAAGGATGCAGAAAAGGCGCTGGGTGCTTTTGTGGATGTGGTTACCGAAGCTCTGAAGGCTGGCGACAAAGTGCAGCTGGTTGGCTTTGGCACCTTTGAAAGCAAGGAACGGCCCGCCCGGACCGCTCGTAATCCCCGCACCGGCGAAGAAATCAAGATCGAAGCCAGCAAGACCGCTTCCTTTAAGGTCGGCAAGGCTCTCAAGGACAGCATCCAGTAATTGATCGCAGATGCAAAAGCCGTGCTCAAGGGCACGGCTTTTTTGTACCGGAGGAGATGAGCGTATGCGTTTGGATAAATATTTGAAAGTGTCCCGTATCATCAAGCGCCGAACTGTGGCCAAGGAGGCCTGCGACGGCGGCCGGGTTACCATCAACGGCAAGGTCTGTAAAGCCGGGGCCGAAGTGAAGGAAGGGGACGTGATGGAAATCCGCTTTGGCAATCGGGTGGGCCGTTACCAGATTACCGCGGTGCAGGAAGTGGTGCGCAAGGAGAACGCCGCCGAAATGTACAAGGTGCTGGAGGAAAGCCCGGAAATCGCGGCGGAAAGAAATTAGCGTGTGTTTTTAAAATGACGAATGTGCGGTTTCGAGCAAATCAGCATGCATTTCCGGGCTGCTTTTCTCTTTATATAAAAAAGGGCCCTCCTGCTGTGGAGGGCCATGATATCCGTCTTATTTGGTTTTGAGAATTTTCAGTACCGGCTTGGCGATCAGGAAGGCCAGGATCAGGCAGATGATCGTTTCCGGTACCAGGTAAACGCCGTTGTACACGATGGAGTACAAGAGGGACGATGAGTAGGCGGTGGAGCCGATTTCCAGCGCCCAGCCTTTGGACAGGTAATCCGCCGCCCACATGAGGCCCGCCAGAATAGCGCATACCGCCCGGCCCAGCGCCGCCACGGGAATGGCGACATACAGCCACTTGTCCTTTTTGCTGTGGGCGATGCCCGCTAAGCCGATGGCGGTGAAGGCCAGAAGATAATCCAGCAGGAACTGCCAGATATTCAGCCAATAGCCGCCTTGGAGATATTGCAGCACGCCGTAGACCAGGCCGGCTGCCATACCGGGGGCAACGCCGAACGCCACGGAGAACAGCATCAGCGGCAGCATGCTGCCGGGGGTGACGGAGCCGCCGGTGGGCATCTTATAGAGCCGGAAGCAGGAGAGCACGAAGCTCAGAGCGATCGAAAGCGCGCCGAAAGCGATCATCTTCGCGGTCCACTTTTTCGAGGAACGGCTCACTGCCAGCAAAATGATGGCCAGCGCTGCCACGACGGCTACGGCGATCCACACGGTGGCGGGGGTTTCGCCGAACTTCTTCACCAGGTTTTGAACCCAGGTGGGGTCGGCTTTCGCCGCTTCGATGGTTTCTTCTACGGCTTCAGCCGCTTCGGAAACCTGCTCGGTGGCTTCCTCGGCCAGGGCAGTCAGGAATGAGAACATAAACAATCGACCTCCTTTATCTGTTGCATCCGGAAATAAAAAACCCACACGCATTCGCATGTGGGAAACGGAATGAACGCAGCTTTTGTTCACTGCGCGCCGCTTCCCTTCGGTAGGATGATCTACAGCAGGTTCTAAGGGTTTTTCTCAGCCGCTTACGCGACACCCCCAGCGGATGCACGAGTGCATTATACCACATTCATTTTTTCTGTCAAGGAGATATAGCCATGGAACATCATTTTTTTGCCTACATTACCAGGATGAAGTTTATCCAGCGCTGGGGATTGATGCGCAACACCATGCCGGAAAACGATATGGAGCATGCTTTGCAGTGCGCCATGTTCGCCCACGCCATGGCGGTGATGGGCAACGTCCGCTACGGACGGCAGTATAACCCCGAATATGTGATGGCGCTGGCCATGTACCACGATGCCAGCGAGGTGATCACCGGCGATCTGCCCACGCCCATCAAGCATCATAACCCCATGATCAAGCAGGAATACAACAAGCTGGAGGATATGGCCGCCCAGCGGCTGATCAACATGCTGCCTCAGGACCTGCGGGATTATTATGCGCCCCTTATTGCTCACGATGAAAGCACCGATGAATGGAAAATCGTCAAGGCGGCGGACCGGATCTGCGCCTATATCAAGTGCCTGGAGGAGCGCAAGGCTGGGAACCAGGAATTTGAATCCGCCCGGAAAACCGTCAAAAAATCCATCGATCAAATCGATCTGCCCGAAGTGCAGGACTTTATGAGCGAATGCGTGCCGGGCTTCTCCTTGACGTTAGATGAGATTTCCGAGGGGTAATTAGCGCCTGTTTCCACATTCGGAAAGATGCATTTTCGGTGTCTCAGGCTGCACTTTGGCGTTGCTTTTCCTCGATTGATCCTTCGGCCCAGGGCTTCCGTCCGGCCTGCGCTGAACATGCTCCACTGGAACGTTCCGGGCGCTTCGGCCCCAGTAAACTTTCGTCAAAGCGCCTTGAGCTGCAGCGCGATCTGATCGAAACTGCTCATTCCTCATTTTAGAAACAGACTTTAAAAACACACGATAGTATAACAAAGCATGTTTTCATTTGGGAAATGATAGCAAAAATCCCTGGGAGGAAATGGATTTTCCCTCAGGGATTTTTTGCTTGTTTTTTACGCCTGAAAGCCACGCGGCAATTCGGTTTTATGGCGGCAGGCGTGCAACGATGGTATGATCGCTGGCGATGCAAGGAGGTGGCTCCTGTGGTGGAGACGCAGGAGAACGGGAAGCCCCCTGCTAATTCTGTTCTTTATGCGATTTCCAGGGCGATTTCCATCATCTGGGTGAAGGTTTCCCGCACCTCCTGGGGCGTCAGGCTTTCGCCGGTGAACACGTTGTCGGAGATGGTCAGCAGGGCCAGGGCGTTTTTGCCGGCCTTGGCGGCATTCAGGTACAGGGCGTAGGCTTCCATTTCCACCGCCAGCACGCCCAGATCCTTCAGGATCGCCGAGGGCTTGGGCTCCGTTGCGTCATAGAACGTATCGGAGGAATAGATGGGGCCCACAGGCATCTCGACCCCCATTCGCCGGGCGGCAGCCACGGCCTTTTCCAGCAGCTCGAAGGAACAGCAGGGGGCCATGTTGCCCTTAAAGCCGAACTGGGCGCCGTAATTGGAATTACTGTATGCGCTCATGCCCGCCACTACGGAGCGGATTTTCAGCTTGGGGCTCAGCATGCCCGCGCTGCCGATGCGGATGATGTTCTCCACATCGTACACATTGAACAACTCGTAAGAATAGATGCCGATGGAGGGCATGCCCATGCCGCTGGCCATGACGGACACCGGCTTTCCCTTATATTCGCCGGTGTAGCCTTGAATGCCCCGGACGTTGTTGACCAGCTTGGTGTTTTTGAGATAGGTTTCAGCGATGAACTTGGCCCGCAGGGGATCGCCGGGCATGAGCACGGTGGGAGCGAAATCGCCTTTCGCGGCGGTGTTGTGCAAGGTTGCCATGAAAAATTACCTCCTCTGTTGTGATATAATTTGCGGCAGGGACACTCAATTTGGAAGGAACAATCATGCTTTTATCCGCAAGCAGTTTTCTTGGCGCGGTCTTGGGAACCGTTTATTTGGCTTCCCAAAAACGGTCCCCCCAGAAAGCTCCGCTCACCGCGCTCCTGTTGAACCAATGCCTCCTCGGTCGGGGCCATCCAGGAAAGAAACGGTTTCCAGCGTCACATCGGGCATTTTAGGCACGATGCGGAATTGGCAGATGCGATCGCCCTTTTCAATGCGGGTGTCCCGCGTGGCCAGGGCGGAAAAACACCAGATATCGCCGTCGCCGCAATAGCTTTCATCGATGATGCCCATCGAGTTGGCCTGAATGACGCCCCATTTTTTGAAAGTGGATGAACGGGGCACCAGATGGGCTTCATAGCCCTTGGGCAGTTTCATGGAAACGCCCAGGGAGATCAGCCGGTATTCTCCGGCCTTCATATCCACCGTTTCGGCGGATCGCAGATCGATCCAGTCCCCTTGAGGAATTTTTTCCAGCGGCGGTATATCGCCGTGGTAACGCACTTGAATGATCATGGTTTCACCTGCATCAGGGCAATGGACGGCTGCTCGCTCAAATCGCCCTTCGTCACCCGCAAAAGCGGCAGGGGCGTGATGGCTTCGCTGCCCAGCAGCCGCAGGAAGGGTTTTTCATCGGTGATGGGCCAATCCTGGTTCACTGCCGTTTTATAGTGCATGGGGATGATCACGCGGGGTTTGAGAGCCAGGCACACATCCAGCGCCTGGGCGGCGTCGATGGTGTAAAAGCCGCCTATGGGCAGCATTAGGATGTCAACCTTGCCCAAAGCTTCGATCTGCTCTTGGGTAAGGGCGCAGCCTTGATCGCCCAAATGGACGATCGTCAGCTCTTCCATGCTGATTTTCATGATCAGGTTAGGGCCGCGCTTTTGTCCGCCCGCGTCGTCGTGGCAGGAGGGAATGGCCTGCACGGTCACCTCCGGGCTCACGCGCCACACGCCGGCGCTGTCAATGATGGCAGGATTACCGGTGGCTTTTTGAATGTAATTGTGGTCGCCGTGGCCGTGGGTGATAGTGACGGCGTCGGCCCGATAGCTGCCCATGGGATAGCCTACGTGGGCGTCATAGGGGTCGGTGAGCAGGTAGAAGCCGTCCGCCCCTTCCAGGTAGAATTCCGAATGGCCGTGATAGGTGATCAGCATGGGGAACATTCTCCTTTCGAACAGGCCCGAACAGGCCAGGGTGTCGAACAGGCCAGGGCGTATAAAATGATCTTTCCGGCGGCGGAGGGCAGGGGAAGCTTCTTTCGCTGGCATACCGCCGCGTAAGCCGCCAAATGGTCGATGGCCCAGGCATCCCCGGCATCCAATTGCTTCAAGAGCCGCGTAATGGGGAGGAGAGGCTGATGCTCAATGGGCACGTCCGCCCGGATGAGCCGTTGCGCCAGGGAATAAGCGTATAATGTATCGTCCTCCGGCTGCACGGCGGGGCAGGGGAGAGAAGCCAGAAATGCCCGGTATTTTTCTTCCGTTCCGTCCATATGGGCCAGGCCGTCCCGCACGCGGACGGTGTATCCCGCTGCCTGCAGGGCGTTTGTTACCGCGGCTTCATCGGGCATCCGGGGATAATCGCTGATGAATAGCCCATCCTCCGCTGCGTCTCTTCTCAAAAATCCCCGGGGAATTAAGGTGCGCGTCTCCTGCCGCCAGGCGTCCAGCGCATTCATGCCTGGGAACCTGCCGGACAAAAGCGGATGCGCAATTCATGCATGGCCGCAAACTGGCCCTGCAAATCCAATTGATAGGTTAGGTTCACTTCGCCGGCGGCTTCGCCGTCCATCTTGTATTTTACCTGGGTGGCGTACACACCCATATCCAGCGCGCCGTAGGGCGTTTGATAGCTGCCCTCAAACCGGCGGCCCTGCTCAAAAACCATGCTGGTGGCAAAAGAACCCAGACGCTGCATGGTTACCGTGCCGCCGCCTAGGGTCAATATCACGTCGTGGGCATCGTTGTCCGGCTGGGTTTCGGTATAATCGATGCGCCAGTTTTCCTGGCTGCCGCTGAATGTGCCGGTGGTCAGGAGACGCACGGTGTCCGGCTGGCCCTCGTCTTCCTTCGTCCAGCCTGTGACAGAGACCAGCACCTGCTGCTTTTTCATTCCATCGCCTCCTTAAGAGATAGTATACCAAATTCCCGGGAAAGGCGCAATAACGGAAGGGGGAATTTTCGAACATGAGAAACAGAAAAAAGACGCGCCGGATATCGAAAAATGCACAACGGTGTGCTATAATGATGCCAAGGAGGAATGAAACCATGAAAAAGATGCTTGGAATTTTGCTGTCCCTGTGCCTGCTGGTGGGGCTGGTGCCGGCCGGATTGACGCAGGAAGCCGCGGCTGCCCTGCCTTCGGTTGGGGATGTGGTGAATGGCTTTGAAGCCGTCGAAATCCGGGAATTCCCGCTGCTGGGCGCTCAGGTGGTGCGGTTTGAGCACCAGCGCACCGGCGCGGAATTGTTCTACATCGCCAATGACGACACCAACCGGGTGTTCGATTTGACGTTCTTTACTGAGGCCATCGATAATACGGGTCTGCCCCATGTGTTTGAACACAGCACGTTGGACGGATCGGAAAAATATCCGTCCAAGGCCCTGTTTTTCAATTTGATTTATCAGACCTATAATACCTATATGAATGCCCTGACCGATCAGTGGATGACCACCTACCCGGTGGCCAGCTTGTCCGAAGCGCAGCTGCTCAAGTACGCCGATTTGTACACCGACAGCTGCTTGCATCCCATGATCATGGAGGATGAAAGCATCTACCGGGAGGAAGCCTGGCGCTATCGCTTGGCCGACGAGAATGCGCCTTTGACCATCGAAGGCACGGTGTATTCCGAAATGCTGGGCGCTTCGACCCTCCAGCGCGCGGCCATGAAAAACGCCGTGAGCGTCGCTTTCCCTGGCTCCATGATCGGCAATGAATCCGGCGGCGATCCGGACTTCATTCCCGATATGACCTGGGATATGCTGAAGAACTACCACGATACCTACTATCACCCTTCCAACTGCGCCGTGTACTTGTATGGCCAGTTTGAGGATTACACCGCCTTCCTCAAATTGCTGGACGACGCTTTTGCCCCATATGAAAAGAAGGCGTTCACCCGGCGCAGCGATACCGGCTATACCCCCATCACCGAGCCGGTGGAAGCGGTCTTTGCCCACCCGGTGGAAGCGGGCTCCAACACCGATCACGCCGCCATGGCGTTCTATGCCATCGTGTGCCCGGGCCTGGCTGCCGACGCGGAGCAGGAAATGCTGCTCAACACACTGACCGATCTGATGACTGACGGCGCGTCCGCTTTGCAGCAGAGCCTGCAAAAGGCCTTGCCCTACGGCACCTTTGGCAGCTATATCCAAACCGGCGCGCCGGAGGATGCCATCGTCTTTTATGCCATGAACATCAACGCCGAGGACGCGCCGGTGTTCAAGACCACAGTGGATGAAGCGCTGCGAGAAATTGCCCAAAATGGCTTCCCTCAGGATCAGGTGGACGGCGTGATGACCAGCCTGAAGATCAGCACCCTGCTGGCTCGGGAAACCACGGGCACGGATTTTGTGGATAACATCCTGGTGCCTATCGCCAGCTCCTATTCCACTTCCGGCCGGTGCTGGGATTATCCGGATTATGTGGACGCCATGGGCAAGATGGACGAATGGAACCAGCAGGGGCTGTATGCCAAGGCGGTTGAAGCATGGCTGGTGGACAGCCAGACCACCGCGCTGGTGACCACCTATCCCCAGCCGGGCCTGAAGGAAGAAAACGACGCGGCCCTGGCCGCCAAGCTGGCCGATATCAAGGCTGCCATGAGCGAGGAAGAAATCGCCGCTATCGTGGCCCAATCGAACGCCCAGGCGGAAGCGGACGACGCTTCTCAGTACGTGGCCCAATTGCAGGCTGTGACGGTGGAAAGCCTGCCCGAAGAAGTGAAAACCTACGCCATCACTGATGAAACGGATGAAAAGGGCGTGCGGCACATTGAAGCCGCTGCGGGCGTAGACGGCATCGGTCAGGCCAATATTTTCCTGGATGCCACCGGGCTGCCCCAGGAGGATGTGCACTGGTTCAAGCTGTACACCAGCCTGCTGGGCCAGCTGGACACCCAGGCCCACACCAAGGCGGAATTGGCCACCCTCATGAGCCGGTACTTTAACGACGGCCGGGTGAATGTGTCCCTGGTGGGCAAGAACGATAATTTCCATCCCTACTTGCGGACACGCTGGGTGGCCTTGGATGAGGATTTGGCTGCCAGCTATGATCTGGTGCGGGAATTGGTGTTCGACACCAAGGTGGATGACGGGCAGAAGCTAATGGAGCAGGTGCAGGGCCTGAAGGCCAGCCTGAAGAGCAGCATAACCGCTTCTCCCTACAACCCTCTGCTGTACCGGGCCTTGGCCACGGTTTATCCCCTTTACCGGTATTACAGCTATGTCAATTATCTGGAGTATTACCAGTTCTTGGAGCAGGTGGAGCAGCAGCTTTCCGAAGACGCCCAGCCGGTGACGGAGAAACTGCAAGGCATCCAGGCCTACTTTAACAACAGCGCCAACGCAGTTTCCCTCTATGCGGGCAGCGAAGAGAGTATCGCCCTCAACCGGCCTTTGGCTGATGCCTTCCTGGAAAAGCTGAACCACGCGGAGATCACCACCGTTTCCTACGATTTCCCGGTGCCTGCCGCCTCTGAAGGATTGATTGTGGATAGCTCCGTTCAGTATAACCTGCTGGTGGCGGATTATGCTTCCCTGGGCCTTGAGGATAATGACGGTGGTCTGAGCGCTGTGACCAGCCTGGTCACCGACCAGCTGCTCATGCCGCTTCTGCGGGATCAGTACGGCGCGTACAGCATTTGGCATTCCACATTGACCGACGACGGCGTATACATCATTTCCTATCGGGACCCCAACATCGATGAGACCTTCGCGGTGTATGACGGCCTGTATGATCAGGTGAAGGCCATGGAGGTGGACCAGGATACCTTGAATGGCTACATTTTGTCCTCCTATGCAAGCTATGCCATGGCTAGCGGTGAGCTGACCGGCGCGTCCGACGCGGCGCTGAACGTGATGATGGGCGAAAAGCAGGATCGGGCTCTGGAATGGATGCGGCAGCTGAAGGCCGTTACCCCCGAAACCCTGACCCAGTATGCGGCGCTGTACCAGAAACTGAGCGAAAACGGCGTGCGTTCCACCGCCGGCGCGGCGTCGGCTATCAATGATCACGCCAGCCTGTATCAGGCCATCCTGAACCCCTTCGGGGCCAAGGATTATTCCCAGATGACCTGGAGCGATGTGGCGGAGGATATGCCCAGCTATGAGGCGGTTACCTTCGCGATCCAGAACGCGCTGATGCTGCCCACGTCGGATGATGCCTTCGGCACCGACCAGAGCGCCACTACCGGCGATCTGCTGGCTGCCATGTACGCGCTTATGGGCGGCAGCGCCGATGCCCAGGCAGCCCTTCCTACCTTCGTGCAGTACGGCCTGGTTCCAGAGGACACCGATCTGAACGCTCCTGTGGCCACGGCGGATGTGTTTGCCATCATGTCCGCGCTGGTGGGCGAAAACATCCCTGCCACCACAGAGCAGGAAACCCTCACCCGGGGCGAATTTGCCCAGGTGCTGATGGAATTTGTCCAGTCGCTCGAATAATGCCCATTGAACCCGTAGGTTCATCCGTCCGGGATGCTTATAGCGTCCCGGATTTTTTTAATAAACAAACAGGAACAGCCCCAATGGACTGTTCCTGTGGCTTGGGTTCCGCCTTATTTATTTGCTGCTGCCGCCGCTCATCTGGCGTTCCTGCTGTTCGATCATGCGCTTGACCATGTAGCCGCCGATGTAGCCGGCCTGACGGGAGGGCAGATCGCCGTTGTAGCCCTGCTTGAGGTTGATACCCAGTTCGCTGGCGATTTCAAACTTCATGTTGTCCAGCGCGGCGCGGGCTTCGGGCACGTTGGCACGGTTGGAATTGCTGGAGGAAGAAGAGGAACCGTTGTTGGCATTGTACATGACAATCCACTCCATTTCATTTTCATTTTGATGTTCCAGGTAGGACTGGCGGCTTTTTTACTGCTTGCCGGCCATTTGCTTTTCCGCCTGCTCAATCAGGCGCTTGACCATGTAGCCGCCCACATAGCCGTTTTCCCGGCTGGTGAGGTCGCCATTGTAGCCCTGCTTGAAGTTGATGCCCAGCTCCCGGGCGATTTCGAACTTCATGTTATCCAGGGCGCCGCGGGCTTCAGGCACGTTCACCCGATTGCTGTTCTGGCTTCCAGACTGGTTCATTGCTTTTCACCTCCCTTTTTCAAGGTCAATGCTATTGTGGCCGGTGGACGGAAAAATACGCTGGCATTTTGTGCAAACCGCATCGTGCGGCAGCACATGGCAAAAATGGGCGAATTTTTTCAGAAAAAAGGGTTGATATTTCGGCAAAAATCCTGTACAATAAATCTGTATTTTCTCGAAATGTTCGGTTTTTCCAGAACAAGGAAGGAGCGAAGAATCGATGCAGGCATTGCGCGAGGCGATCATGACCCAGGGAATGGGCTTGGGGACGGACATCGTGAAGGTGGACATGTTCCTGAATCACCGCATTGATACGGCGCTCCTTTTTGATATGGGCAAGGAATTGGCCGAGCGGTTCCGGGAGGACCGGCCTGACGTGGTGCTGACGGTGGAAGCCAGCGGCATCGCCATCGCCGTGGCGGCGGCCCATGCGCTGGGCGACGTGCCGGTGGTGTTTGCCAAAAAGGGCGCCACGGTGGTGCAGTCGCCGGATGTGGCCCAGGCCAAAGTGTACTCCTTCACCCACAAACGGGAAAATGTAATCCGGGTGGAGAAAAAATATCTACCTGCCGGCAGCCGGGTGCTGATCATTGACGACTTCCTGGCGGACGGCCAGGCATGCCAGGGCATGATGGCCCTGTGCGCCCAGGTGGATTGCCCGGTGGTCGGCATCGGCATCGGCATTGAAAAGGGCTTCATGCCCGGGGGAAAGAACCTGCGGGCCATGGGCGTCAAGCTTTCGTCTTTGGCAGTCGTCACCGCCATTCGGGATGGCCACATCCTGCTGGCGGACGATTGAACCAATAGATAGCACAATGGAATGAAACTGAGGAGGAGAATGACCATGAAAAAGGGAATCGCTCTGCTGCTGGCGCTGGTGCTGTGTCTGTGCACCGTATCCGCTCTGGCCGAAAAGGCCCCCGTTGCCAAGGAAAACATTAAGGTGGGTTTCATCTATCTGCATGATGAAAACTCCACTTACGACCTGAACTTCCTGAGCGCCGCCAAGGAAGCCTGCGACAAGCTGGGCATCGCCTATGTGAACAAGACCAACGTGCCCGAAGGCCAGGAATGCTACGAAACTGCCGCCGAGCTGGTGGAAGATGAAAAGTGCAACATCATCTTCGCCGATTCCTTCGGCCATGAATCCTTCATGATCCAGGCTGCCAAGGATTATCCCAAGGTAGAATTCTGCCACGCCACCGGCACCCAGGCCCACACCATCGGCCTGGCCAATTACCACAACGCGTTCGCTTCTATTTATGAAGGCCGTTTCCTGGCGGGCGTGGCCGCTGGCCTGAAGCTGAACGAAATGATCGCCGAAGGCAAATTCTCTGCCGAAGAAGCCAAGATCGGCTATGTGGGCGCTTATCCTTACGCCGAAGTGAAGAGCGGCTACACCAGCTTCTTTCTGGGCGCTCGCAGCGTGTGCCCCACCGCCACCATGGAAGTGACCTTCACCAACTCCTGGTATGACGAAGCCCTGGAAAAGGAAGGCGCTCAGATGCTGATCGAAACCCGCAACTGCAAGCTGATCAGCCAGCACGCCGATTCCATGGGCGCTCCCACTGCCTGCGAAGTGGCCGGCGTGCCTGACGTATCCTATAACGGCTCCACCGTACTTGCCTGCCCCAACACCTTCATCGTGTCTTCCCGGATCAATTGGGCTCCCTACTTTGAATACATGATCAACTGCGTCATGAACGGCGAAGAAATCGTGGCGGACTGGACCGGCACCATCGAAACCGGCTCCGTGGAACTGTCTGAGATCAACGAAGCTGTGGCCGCCGAAGGCACCGCTGCCAAGATCGAAGAAGTGAAGGCCCAATTGCTAAACGGTAATTTGCTCGTGTTTGATAACGATACTTTTACTGTGAATGGTGAAAAGGTGCTCAACTATAAGGCTGATGTTGATGACTTCGGCGATTTTGTTGGAGAGACTGAGGCGGTCATTTATGTTATTGGTCATAAACTGACTACCAATCCGGAAGGTGCTGTTGGCTATTTCCATGAATCCTTCTTCCGTTCCGCTCCCTACTTCGATATTGATATCGACGGTATCAGCATTCTGGGCGCCTAATTCCGTCAGAATTAGGCAAACGGGCTGTCCCGGTCCTTCGGGGCCGGGGCAGCCCTTTCCCGTTCCTTGTACCGCAAAGGACAACGCGGACAAAGGCGCCGCACTGTCCTTTGCAGTATTTCACATCAGGCCATGAACACCAAGGAGGAGAACGCCATTGGATAAGCAGCAGGCCGCCGTGAGCATGCGGAACATCACCAAGCGATTTGGCAAGGTGTTGGCCAATGACAAGGTGGATTTGGACATTTACCAGGGAGAGATCCTGGCCCTGCTGGGGGAAAACGGCAGCGGAAAAACCACGCTGATGAACATGCTGTCCGGCATCTATTTCCCGGACGAGGGGGAAATTCTTATCGACGGCAAGCCCGTGGTGATCACTTCGCCCCGGGTGGCTTTTGAATTGGGCATCGGCATGATTCATCAGCATTTTAAGCTGGTGGACGTACTGGCGGCGACAGAAAATATCGTGCTGGGGCTGGAGGACAAGCTGGATTTGAAGGCCGCGGAAAAGAAAATCCGCGCCATTTGCAATGCCTACGGTTTCGAGGTGGATCCGGGACAGAAAATCTATGATATGTCCGTCAGCCAGAAGCAGACGGTGGAAATTATCAAAGTGCTGTATCGGGGAGCCAGCATTCTGATTCTGGACGAGCCTACCGCCGTGCTGACGCCCCAGGAAACGGACAAGCTGTTTGCCGTGCTGCGCAATATGCGCAACGACGGCAAGGCCATCGTGATCATCACCCACAAGATGCACGAGGTGGAGGCCCTCAGCGACCGGGTGGCGGTGCTGCGCCGGGGCCAGTACATCGGCGATATGAAAACAGCGGAAACCAATGCCCAGGACATGACCAACATGATGGTGGGCCACCCGGTGACGCTGAACATCGACCGGCCGGAGCCGGTGAACCCTGCGCCGCGGCTGGAAGTGAAGCACCTGACGGTGCGCAATGAGGAAGGCACCGTGAAGGTGGACGATGTTTCCTTTGTGGCCAATGCCGGGGAGATCCTGGGCATCGCGGGCATCGCAGGCTCCGGGCAGAAGGAACTGCTGGAGGCCATCGCCGGCTTGCACACCCTGGAAACGGGGGAAATCATCTTCCATAATCCCAAAAAGGATAAGCCCGTCACCTTCTTCCACAAGAGCATGAAGCGGGTGCGCCAGTTGGGCGCACAGGGCGCTTTCCACGATAAAAACATGAAGCCTGTTTCCTTTGACGGCATGAAAACGTCGGCCATCCGCAAGTGGGTGGAATCCGGGGACGTGCTGTTCAAAGAGGATGAAATGATCAACCTCAAGGATAAATCGCCCCTGGAAATCCGGGAATTGGGGGTGCGGCTGTCTTTCGTGCCGGAGGACCGGCTTGGCATGGGGCTGGTAGGCTCCATGGGCATCACCGATAACATGATGCTGCGTTCCTATCGCAAGGGCCACGCCGGTTTCCTGGATCGGAAAAAACCCAAGGCCTTGGCGGATGAAATTATCCAGGAATTGGAAATTGTCACCCCCGGCACGAATACGCCCGTCCGGCGCTTGTCCGGCGGCAATGTGCAGAAGGTGCTGGTGGGCCGGGAAATTGCCTTCACGCCCAAGGTGCTCATGGCCGCTTACCCGGTGCGGGGGCTGGACATCAATTCCTCCTACACCATCTATCATCTGCTGAATAAGCAGAAGGAAAACGGCGTGGCCGTCATTTACGTGGGCGAGGATCTGGATGTGCTGCTGGAATTGGCCGACCGGATCCTGGTGCTGTGCGGCGGCAAGGTCAGCGGCATCATTCCGGGCCGGGGCGCAAATAAGCGCCAAGTGGGCATGATGATGACCCATGTGGGAGGGAAAACCAATGCATAATGAGAAAAAGCGGGAGCCGCTGTTCCATATTTCCAAGCGGGCCGCGCTGCCCTGGTACGGGGCCTGGGGCATTCGGGCGGCGGCTATTGTGCTGGCGCTGGTGGCGTGCGCCGTGATCAGCGTGGTCATGACAGGACAGAACCCTTTCCAGATTTATTCCACCATTTTTAACGGCACCTTTGGCTCCACCCGGAAATTGTGGGTCACATTGCAAAGCGTGGCCATGCTTCTGTGCATTTCCCTGGCGGTAACGCCCGCCTTCCGCATGCGGTTCTGGAACATCGGCGGCGAAGGCCAGGCGCTGATTGGGTGTTTGGCGTCGGCGGCGTGCATGATTCTGTTGCGCAATGTTCTGCCCCACTGGGCCATCATCATGTGCATGATCCTTGCTTCCATCCTGGCTGGGGCCATCTGGGGCGTGATTCCGGCGTTTTTCAAAGCCAAGTGGAACACCAATGAGACCCTGTTCACCCTGATGATGAATTATGTAGCCACCCAGCTGGTGGCGTTCTTCTGCGTCGTGTGGGAATCGCCCAAGGGCTCGGGCCAGATCGGCGTGATCAACCTGAACAACAATCTGGGCTGGCTGCCGGAAATTTTCGGCAACAAATATTTGCTCAGCATTGTGGTGGTGCTTCTGCTGTGCGCGGCTATGTATTTCTACCTCAACTATTCCAAGCACGGCTATGAAATTGCCGTGGTGGGCGAGAGCGAGAAAACGGCTCATTATGTGGGCATTAAGGTGGATCATGTGATCATCCGCACCATGTGCCTCTCCGGCGCTGTGTGCGGCATTGCGGGTTTGCTGCTCACCGGCGGCATCAACCACACCCTGACCACCACCCTGGTGGGCGGCCGGGGGTTCACGGCGGTGATGGTGTCCTGGCTGGCCAAGTTTAATCCCATTTGGATGATTTTGACCTCTTTTCTCCTGGTGTTTCTGGAGCGGGGCGCCGGGGAAGTGGCGTCCAAAATGGGGCTCAACTCTTCCTTCTCCGATGTCTTGACCGGCGTGATCCTGTTCTTTATCATCGGCAGTGAATTCTTCATTTCCTATCAGATTCATTTCCGTAAATCCCAGGAGGTGAAGGCTCATGTTTGATCTGGTATCGTTCATTCCCCGGGCCGTGGTGCAGGGTATTCCCCTGCTTTTTGGCAGCACTGGCGAAACGCTGACGGAAAAAAGCGGCAACCTGAACCTGGGCATTCCCGGGGTCATGTATGTGGGCGGCATCAGCGGCGTCATCGGCGCGTTTGTGTATGAGCAGTCGCTGCCCTCGAAGGCCGATATCAATGGGTTCCTGGCCACCATGATTCCCTTGCTGGCCTGTTTGCTGGGATCGCTGCTGATGGGGCTCATCTACTGCTTCCTTACCGTTACCCTTCGGGCCAATCAGAACGTGACCGGCCTGGCCCTGACCACCTTTGGTGTGGGCGTGGGCAATTTCTTTGGCGGCTCCCTGATCAAGCTCAGCGGCAGCGCGGTGCCTTCCATCGCCCTGTCCGCCACCAGCGCGTTCTATCATCAGTCCCTTCCTTTTGCGGACAAGCTGGGCTGGTTTGGAAAGATTTTTCTGTCCTACGGCTTCCTGGCCTATTTGGCCGTGATCATTGCCTTGGTGTCGGCCTACGTGCTCAAGCGCACCCGGGTGGGCCTTCACCTGCGGGCCGTTGGCGAAAGCCCCACTACGGCCGACGCCGCTGGCATCAACGTGAGCCGGTATAAGTACGCTGCCACCTGCATCGGCAGCATGATCGCGGGCCTGGGCGGGCTATACTATGTAATGGACTACGCCAGCGGCGTGTGGAGCAACAATGCCTTTGGCGACCGCGGATGGCTGGCCATTGCCCTGGTGATTTTCACCATTTGGCGGCCCAATGTGGGCGTGCTGTCCTCTTTCCTGTTTGGCGGTTTGTATATTCTGCATATGTACATTCCCTCCGGCTTGAATTTGGCCGTGAAGGAACTGTACAAAATGCTGCCCTACGTGGTCACCATCATTGTGCTGGTGTTCTCCAGCATCCGTAACAATCGGGAAAAGCAGCCGCCGCAGAGCCTGGGGCTGGCGTACTTTAGAGAGGAACGGTAAGCCCGAAAGAGCACGATAACTGTTCTGTTCCTGGGTTAGGGAACGAATAGAAGTTTTGCAAATAAAAAATGCGCCTTTCCTGGAAAGGAACGCGGGGGAAACCGCTCTTTGGTCTTCAAAGAGCGGTTTTCTCCATTTGCGCAATCAAATCACTTTTTCTTGACAAATCCCACTGCGCCGCATTATCATGAATCGAAATGGTTTTCAGTGAGGTGATTTTATGATGCGGATGATAGGCGTGACACCGTCCCAGGATGAGAAGGGGCGGATTTTTATCAATCATGATTATCTGGACGCAGTGGCACGTTCCGGCGCGCTGCCGGTTTTGCTGCCGCTGACGGACGACGCAAAGCTGCTGGATGAAATGCTGAAACGCGTGGACGCTCTGCTGCTCAGCGGCGGGGCGGACGTGGGGCCGGACGTATATGGGGAGGAAAACCTGCCCCTGTGCGGAGAAACCGCGCCGGTACGGGACAGGATGGAAGTGTACCTGTGCAAAGCGGCGCTGGAAAAAGATATGCCCATTCTGGCTATCTGCCGGGGTCATCAAATATTGAATTGCGCTCTGGGCGGCACGCTGTACCAGGATATTAGGGCCCAGTATGGCGAGCAGCTGCGGCATCCCTGCTACGAGGCGCCACGGGATCAAGTGCATACCGTGACGGTGGCGGAGGGCACCCTGCTGCGCCGCGTCACCGGCATGGAGAGCATGCAGGTGAACAGCCGCCACCACCAGGCGGTAAAGGACCTGGGGCAGGGCTTGGCCGTTAATGCCCGGGCCACCGACGGCCTGATCGAGGGCATTGAGCTGCCGGGAAAGAAATTTGTGTTGGGGGTGCAGTGGCATCCCGAATCCCTGAGCGATTACCGGGAGGAAGCGCAGAAATTGTTTAACGCTCTGGCGGAGGCCTGCCGATGATGACGGAGATCGCGTTGGTGGCCGATCTGCATGGCAATTGGCCTGCCACTCAGGCTGTGGCGGCAGACATCCAAAGCCGGGGCATCAAAAAAATTTGGTGCCTGGGGGATATTGTGGGCAAAGGCCCCTCGTCGCCTCAGACCTTTGATTGGGCGGTTCAAAATTGCGAAATTATCCTGCTGGGCAATTGGGACGAGGGCATCGGCAAGCGCCAGTATCCCAAGGATGGGTTTTATTATGAGCAGCTGGGGGAGGAACGAATGCGTGTGTTGCCAACCTTCCCTTACGAGCATGTGTGCTGGATCTCCGGACGGAAGATGCGCTTGTTCCATGGCCGGCCCACCATGCCGGAGCCCTATTACGTTCATTCGGAATACGAACTGCTGGAGCCATATTTTGCCCCGCATTTTGACGTGGTAGGGTATGCCGACGTGCACCGCCAGGGCATGCGCATCCTGGGGTTTAAGGGCCTTTTGTTCAATACCGGCAGCGTGGGCAACGGCCTGGGCGTCCCCATGGCCCAGTATGCCATCCTGCGAGGCGAATTGGGCAGCCGGGATCAGGCACCCTTTGATATCAATTTGGTCACCGTGCCCTACGACCGGGATCAGGCGGTGCGGGATACCATGGAAGCGGGGGAGCGCGGCCTGGTGAATGCCGATTTGTTTTGCAAGGAGATCGAAACGGGCCGCTATGCCCGGGGCGAGGGCAAACGAAGCGCTCTGTGAGGAAAGGCATGAACAATTTATGTGGGAGAAAGTTTTTGAACCCAAAGACACTTCCCACAAGATCTTGAAAAGTAATTCGGAAAGATTACTGGACGGATTTTTGCGGATTATGTGCCCGTAAAGCAAAAAAGAAAAGCGTCACGGGTGTAAAAGCTGGTTGAATGTTTTTTGCATCATCCCAATGTGGTTTTCAAGGGAGGGGCGGAGGAGGGATTTTTGCCTCAAAAGCCTTTCCTCCCAAATATTACACACGGAGGTCGTTCCATGATTCGTTTCGGCCCGGCGGGCAATTCGGAATCCTTTTATGCCCAGGGGTACAAGGCCACCTGGCAGGAGCCCCAGTGGCTGCGGGGCATGGGCTTGAGTGCCTATGAATACTCCTTTGGCCGGGGCGTGAATTTGTCCGTGGAGATGGCGGAAAGGATTTCGGCGGAAGGAAAGAAGCATGATGTGGCCATCAGCGCCCACGCGCCTTACTTCATCAACTTGGCCAACCTGGACAGGGACAAGCGGGAAGCGTCTTTCCGCTACATCACCGAAAGTGCTCGGCTGGTGACCCACCTGGGCGGCAACCGGGTGGTGGTGCACGTGGGCGCGGTGATGAAGCTGGACCGGACTGAAGCACTGCAAAATTGCCGGGCCGGGCTTCGGGAAGCCTATCAAAGGCTGGATGATCTGGGGCTGGGACAGGTGCATTTGTGCCCCGAAACCATGGGGCGGAAAAGCCAGATCGGCGATTTACAGGAGACGCTGGATTTTTGCGCCCAGGATGAGCGGCTGATCCCCTGTGTGGATTTTGCCCATCTCCATGCCCTGGGCCAGGGCGTGCTGCGGGGACCGGAGGATTTTGCTGCCGTGCTGGACGCCGTGGAAGGGGCTCTGGGTATTGAACGGGCCCGGGAGATGCACATCCATTTTTCCACCATCGAATACACCGCCGCCGGGGAAAAGCGCCACCGCACCTTCGGGGAGGAAACATACGGCCCCCGGTTTGAGCACCTTGCGCCGCTGCTGAAAGGGCGGAGGTATGAACCGCGCATCATCTGCGAGTGCCACGGCACCATGGCGGAGGACGCGCTGGCCATGAAGCGGATGTACGACGGGGCATAATATTTTTGCTTAATGTAACCAGTATATAATCATGTTGAATTTCAGGAATCAAATGGAAGCTCTTATAGAAAAAAGGCGGCTTTCTCGGAAGGGGGTGTGGGGGAAACCGCTCTTTGGCCTCCAAAGAGCGGTTTCCCCCACCAATTGTCATTGGTACACTGGGTTATCGTATCAGGTTCGGGGCTTGCATTGCCGGGGGCGTTGTGCTATAATTGCTTCATTCTATTTTGTGGGAGGGAATTTTCTTGGAAGACCCGGTTGGTCGATGGATTCTGGAGATCGTTTTGCTGCTGGTGTGCGGGTTGCTGGCCTGCGCGCAGGCGGCGCTGACAAATGCAAATGAAAGCAAGCTTCGAGCCGCGGAAAACGGGCGGACGAAGAAATTGCTGCCCTTGTTGGAGCGGCGTGAGCCCATCATTGCACTGCGTGGGCTGCGGACGCTTTTTCTGTTGTTTTTTGGCGCGATTGGCGTGAAACTGGTGCAGGGGATGGGGCTGATCTTCGCCTGGGCGGCGGTGGCTTTCTGCCTGGTTTCCGCGCCCATTGTGATGGTGGTGTGCAAGCTGGTGCCGGAAAAAATTGGCCGGAAGCGCAGCGAAAAGGCGGCCCTGCTTTTGCAGCCGCTGATCGTAGGCGCGTACCGGGTGATGACGCCTTTCACCGCCATCGAGCAAGGCCTGGCCCGGTGGCTGGTGCGTCTGTTTGGCATTGATCCCCACGCCAAAGAGGAAGTGACCGAGGAAGAAATCCAGGCCATGATGGATATTGGGGAAGAATCCGGCGTCATTGAGAGCGACGAGCATGAGATGATCAAAAACGTGTTTGAGTTCGGGGATTTGACGGCGGCGGACTGCATGACCCACCGCACCGACGTGACCGCCATCTGGGTGAACGATGATGAGGATACCATTCGCACCACTATCAAGGACAGCGGCCTGAGCCGCTTCCCGGTGTACGATGAGGATATTGACGACATCGTGGGCGTGCTTTCCACCCGGGAGTACCTGCTCAATTTCGGGGAAAAGAACCCCAAGCCCCTGCGCAAGCTGCTGCGGGATGCCTATTTCGTGCCCGAAACGGTGCCCACCGACGTGCTGCTGCGGAATATGCAGCGGGCCAAAACTCACATTGCCATTGTGGTGGATGAGTATGGCGGCATGAGCGGCATCGTGACCATGGAAGATCTGCTGGAGGAAATTGTGGGCAACATCTACGATGAATTCGACCCTACCGCTGAAAATGAGATCCAGCCCGTGGGGGAAAACTGCTGGCGGATCAGCGGCACGGCGGATCTGGAAACGGTGGAGGAAACCATCGGGGTCAAGCTGCCCATGGATGAGGATTATGATACCCTGGGCGGCCTGATTTTCAGCCGTTTCAGCACCATCCCGGAGGATGGGTCCACACCCCGATTGACGCTCTATGCCACCAAGGATGGAGAACCGCCGGAGGAAGGGAACGCCGACCAGATTCAGGTGGATGTGGAATCCATTGTGGACCGACGGGTGGAATGGGCCAAGGTAACCGTCCTGAAAGTGGAGGACGGGGAAAAGGAAAAAACGGAAGAAGAATAACGAAAAATACGCCCATTCTGGCATCATTGCCAGGATGGGCGTTTTTGGCTGCAAAGGTACGCGGTTTTATTGCACGTGTTCGCTATCGCGCATGGCCTGGATGGTTTTATCAATCAAAGTATCCAAATCCCAGCCCAGCATGTCCGCACCCCGCTGGATGACCTCCCGGGAGCAGCCGGCGGCGAACCGCTTATCCTTGTATTTCTTTTTGACGGATTTCACTTCCAAATCGTCCACGCTGCCGGAAGGGCGCATGACTGCCGCCGCGCCGATCAGGCCGGTCAATTCATCTACGGCGTAGAGCACCTTTTCCATTGGATGCTGGGGCTCGATATCCACCGTGATGGCGTAGCCATGGCTGGCGGTGGCCCGGATGATGCGCGGATCCAGGCCCATTTCCTGCATGATTTCCTGGCTCTTGATGCAATGCTGCTCCGGGTACAATTCAAAATCCAGATCGTGGAGGATGCCCACCGCTTCCCAGAAATCCTTTTCTGCTCCATAGCCCTGATCGACGGCGAACCAGCGCATGCAGTCGCCTACGATGTGGCCGTGCTTTAGGTGAAAATCGCCTTTGTTGTATTTTTGCAGGATGGCAAATGCTTCTTCGGGTGTGGGAATCATAGCGGAATTTCCTCCTGCTCAATCGGCGAACAACGGGGTAGACAGGTAGCGGTCGCCGGTATCGGGCAGCAGGGCCACAATGGTTTTGCCCTTGTTTTCCGGGCGTTTGGCCAGTTGGATGGCGGCAAACACGGCTGCGCCGGAGGAAATGCCCACCAGCACGCCCTCGTTCTTGCCGATCAGCTTGCCGGCGGCGAAGGCATCCTCGTTGGACACGGGAATCACTTCGTCATACACCTTGGTGTCCAGGACCTTTGGCACAAAGCCCGCGCCGATGCCCTGAATTTTGTGGGCGCCGCTGCGGCCTTCGCTGAGCACGGGAGAATCCTTGGGCTCCACAGCCACGACCTGGACAGAGGGCTTGTGCTCTTTCAAATACTGGCCCACGCCGGTGATGGTGCCGCCGGTGCCCACGCCGGCCACGAAAATGTCCACTTCGCCATCGGTATCCGCCCAAATTTCAGGGCCGGTGGTGGCGTAATGAATGGCGGGGTTGGCCGGGTTGACAAACTGGCCGGGAATGAAGCTGCCTTCGATCTGGGTGGCCAGTTCATCGGCTTTCGCAATCGCGCCCTTCATGCCCTTGGTCCCTTCGCTGAGCACCAGCTCGGCCCCATAGGCCTTCATCAGCTGGCGGCGTTCCACGCTCATGGTTTCGGGCATGACGATGATGATGCGGTAGCCCCGGGCGGCGGCCACGGCGGCCAGGCCGATGCCGGTGTTGCCGGAGGTGGGCTCAATGATCGTGGCGCCGGGCTTGAGCAGGCCCTTTTCTTCAGCGTCGTCGATCATGGCCTTGGCGATGCGGTCCTTCACCGAACCGGCGGGATTGAAATATTCCAGCTTGGCCAGCAGCGTGGCCTCCAGTTTTTCATTTTCCTGAATGTGGGTGAGCTGCAAAAGCGGCGTGGAGCCGATCAATTGGTCGGCGGAAGTATAGATACTGCTCATGATTTTTCCTCGCTTTTCTTTTTTTATTGGAATGTGTTTGGGGCAAAGGCTGTGTCTGGCGGAAGCGGCATCAACAGCGCCAGCAGTGCCCGGGCCGTAGGGGTGAAAATCTCATCCATAAACCCACCTTTTCAATAGGTTATTTGGATTATATGCCGCAGGCTGGTATTTGTCAATACCTTGCCTTCCAAATTTTACCGGGGAAAAGAATTTTTTATGCGGGTCGTTGAAATCCCATTTCCCTTGGGGTATAATGGGTTGAACAAAAACGGAGGGGTTTACCAATGATCATGATTTCAACCAAGGGCCGCTATGCCCTGCGGGTAATGGTGGATATGGCGCTTCATCAGGGGGAGACGGGATATCTTCCCTTAAAGGATATTGCCCTGCGGCAGGAAATTTCCGAAAAATACCTGGAAAGCATTTTGAAGGGCCTGGTGCAGGCCGGCATGCTTGCCGGTGTGCGGGGGAAAGGCGGCGGCTACCGCCTGACGAGGAAGCCGGAGGAATATACCATAGGCAGTATTCTGCGCCTGACGGAAGGGGAGCTGGTTCCCGTGGCTTGCCTGGAATCCAACGCCGCTCCTTGCCCGCGGGCGGAGGGCTGCCCTACGCTGCCCATGTGGAGCAAGCTGAATGGCATGATCCAGAATTTTTTTGACGGTATCAGCTTGGCGGACCTGATGGACAAGCCGGAGGACGAACAATAAGATAGCGGTTTCTCCAGTCCATCTTCCGAGAAAGTCCCTTTTTCATAGGCTTCTTTCCATTTTATGATTCGGGCGCATAGGCTTTTTTATAAAGTATAAAAGAATTGTTTCTAGAGTCTGTTTCTAAAATGAGGAATGTGCATCTTCGAGCGGATTGGGCTGCAATTCCAGGCGCTTTGACGATGATTTACTGGATGTAAATCGAGGAAAAGCAACACAGAAGTGCAGCCTGAGACACCGAAAATGCATCTTTCCGAATTTAGAAACAGGTTCTAATGGAAAACACCGTTGGTCGCATCAACCAGCGGTGTTTTGCAGTGTGTATTGGCTTGGATTCCATTAAAAAATCTCAAACAGCGCCAGCAGGGAAGAACCTGCCATCAGCACCACCAGGGCGATGCAGATCACCCGCACCCAGATTTTTTTCCGTTCCTGTTGTTTCTTGGTTGCCATTGGTTTGTTCCTTTCTCACGCCTGCTGTTGATAGGCCTCAATGGCCTTGGAAAGCTGATCCGGGCAGGACGTGCCGCCCCGGCACTGGACGCCCCGGAGAATATCCTTTACTTCATCGGCTTTCCGGCCGATAACCATCCGGGCCAGGCCCTGGGTGTTGCCCCGGCAGCCGTTCACAAAGGCGCAGGAAGTGATGATACCGTTGTCGTCAATTTCCAGATCGATCTGGGTGGAGCAGGTGCCCCGGGTTTTGTAGTGATACATGTTGAAAACCTCCTGAATTTCTTCCTGTTTTTTATCATCTTGGATCCGTGCGAAGGATGGCGTACAGCGCCACATCCACATACCGGCCTTTGTTGACCAGCCGCTGGCGCAGCGTGCCCTCGTAGCGCAGGCCCGCATGGGCCATCACCCGGCCGGAGGCAGGATTGCTGGTTTCGTGCTGGGCTTCGATGCGGTTTAAGCGCAGCTCGTCAAACCCGAAGGCGATCACCGCCCGCAAGGCTTCGGTCATGATGCCCTGGTTCCAGTAATTCCGGCTCAGGCTATAGCCTACCTCTGCGCTTTTGTATTCCACATTGACCCACATGAATCCGATGGTGCCAATCATGCGGCCCGAATCCTTCAGCACGATGGCAAAGGAGCCCGGCAGGCCCTTGCGGTATTGCCGGATGGCGGAGCGCAGGAATTGGCGGGAATCCCGCAGGGATCGATGGGTGTCCCATAGCACGTGGCGGCTCACTTCCGGATCGCTGGCATAGGCGAAGAGGTCGGGCGCGTCTTTCATGCGCAGGGGCCGCAGGGTCAGGCGCTGGGTATCCAGTGTGGGCAGTTGGGAAAATACGCTTTCAAACAATTGCATAGCTTTTTCAGATGCTTTCTCCCCGGGGAAGATAAAACCAGAAAGGACCGTTCTTTACTCCTACCGCCAATAGCGCGATGCCCAGCAAAAGCAGCAGCATGAGAATGACGATCAGCAGGGAAAAAAGCGGATTTTTTTCCTTTTTCTTCATATTATTTTTGGCCGCACAGGGATGAAGAAGCGTGATTCATTCGTTGTATGGTTGCCGCGGCATCGATGGTGCTTCGGTCATTTTCGTGCAGTGCCCGCTGAGCCATCAGCAAGCCCACCAGTGTTTTGGAATCGTTGATTTCCCCGGCCATACACAGTGCCACTGCCTCATCCAGGGGCAGCTTGGTCAATTGCAGGAATTCATCCTCGTCCGGATGGGCGGGATGCTGGCTCAGCCCCGTGGCCAGGTAAATGGCGATGTGCTCGTTGCAAAAGCCCGGGGTGGTGTCGATCCGGTTGAGCAGCTGCCAATGGGCTGCCTGCAATCCGGTTTCCTCCTCCAATTCCCGTTGGGCGGCGGCGAAGGGGTCCTCCGCGGGGGAATCCAGCTTCCCGGCAGGAATTTCCCAGGTGCACTTATTGACCGCCACCCGGAACTGACGCACCAGGGTGACATATCCCTTGTCATCCACCGGCACGATGGCGGCGGCGCCGTTGTGCTTCACAATTTCTCGGGGCGCCGTGCGACCATTGGGCAGGGCCACCTGCCATTTTTCCACCTTGATGATGTGGCCTGTATAAATATCCTCACTGGAAAGGAAGGTTTCCTTCAATGCGTCGTCGATCATGGTTCTTCTCCTTCCGAAAAAGATCAATCTTGTTTTCTATTCAACACAGGCCCCGGAAATTCCTGCCGGACGCCCGGAATATCCCCGAAAAGCCAGGAATTCCCGGCCGCAGAGATTGACAACGTTAATATTTTGTAATAAAATTGAAACAAACATGGACTCACCGATGGATTCCGAAGGAGGCATCGTTTGGATGAAAGGTTTTTTGAATGGAACGAAGCGTGTAGCTGCATGGGCCATTGCGCTGGTGATGGCGCTGCTGCCCTTGGCCGGTCTGGCCGATGTGCGGGGCGATTTGTCCATCGGGCTGCAATGGGGCGACGGAGAAGCAACCTGGGCGTCCCGGGTCAGCTATGATGGGTATCAGGATTGCTACTGGGCTCAGGTGCCAGAGGAAGCGCTGGGCAGCCTGACTCTGCTCATCAGCGATCCCAGCGGCGCGTATGGCAGCTTCGTGCCCGGCAATGGGGAAATGGTAGCTGTTGCGGGGGACGCGGGCAGCAGCCTGAGCAGCCAGCCGATGTCTATTGATGTATATGAGGCACAGGGCGGCTATGCCGGCACGGTATACCTGTATGTGTCCAGTGTAGCAGCGTATCCCGATTCACCTCAGCAGGTGGTGGTCGAAACTCCTGTACCGCCGGTGGAACCGGTGAATGTGATCGTGCATTACGTGGATATCGAAACCGGCGCGCCGGTGGCGACGGATACCGTGCAGGCGGTGGCCGAAGGCACCTGGGCGGTGACGGCCCAGCCCACGGATTTGCAGGCTTACTATAATTTGGAAGGGGACAACGCCCAGAACGTGACGGTGACCCGAGACGGGGCGGACCGGAGCGAAGTGACGTTCTACTATCGTCAAGCGCCGGTGGAACCGGTGAATGTGACCGTTCATTACGTGGATATCGAAACCGGCGCGCCGGTGGCGACGGATACCGTGCAGGCAGTGGCCGAAGGCACCTGGG
>JAFUFC010000147.1 GCA_017470095.1 Clostridia bacterium
CCGCCGGAACTGGGCTGAATGCTAAAGAAACCGACACGTTCCGCAGCGAAATCATTCGCCGCACCATCAATGGAGGACATACATAAATGGCGATTTTTGGAAGATTTAATGAACGGGCCCAACGGGTCATCGCCGCCGCCCAGCGCGCCGCCGTCGAAATGGGCCACAATTACGTGGGCACCGAGCATTTTTTGATCGGCTTGCTCAAGGAGGCCCGCAGCGACGCCCCGGCCCTGCCGGACAACGTGATCACCGAAACGGTGACCGAAGCCGTCAAGCAGATCACCGGCACCACCGGCCACACCCCGTCCCAGCTGGAATTGACCCCCCGGGTCAAAAAAATCATGGAAACCAGCATCCGGGAGGCCCAGCGCCTGGGCCAGCCCTACGTGACCGCTGGGCATTTCTGGCTGGCGCTGCTGGGCGACCGGGAAAGCGTGGCCATGCGGGTACTGATCGGTATGGGCTGCGATATTGACAAGGTGCGCCAAAGCGTGCAAAAGGCCCTGGGCAACCAAAATAAGCCCCAGGAAGCAGGCACGGAGAGCGACGGCGATTCGGCCCTGAAAAAATATGGGCGAGATTTAACTTTGGCCGCTGAAAACGGCGAACTGGACCCCGTCATCGGCCGGGTCAACGAGATCGAGCGGATCGTGCAAATTCTGTCCCGCCGAACAAAAAATAACCCCGTCCTCATTGGTGAACCTGGCGTGGGCAAATCCGCCGTGGCGGAGGGCCTGGCCCAGCGCATCCAGCAGGGCAGCGTGCCGGAAACCCTGGCGGACAAAAAAATCATCTCCCTGGATATGGGCAGCATGGTGGCCGGCAGCAAGTACCGGGGCGAATTTGAAGAACGGCTCAAAAACACCCTGGACGAAGTGAAAAAACGGGGCGATGTGATCCTGTTCATCGATGAACTGCAAAACATCATCGGCGCCGGCAAGGCCGAGGGCAGCATGGACGCGGCCAACATTTTAAAGCCCGCCCTGGCCCGAGGCGAGATCCAGTGCATCGACGCCACCACCCTGGATGAATACCGCAAAAACATCGAAAAAGACGCGGCCCTGGCCCGGCGCTTCCAGCCGGTAACGGTGAACGAGCCCAGCGAGGAAGAAACCCTGGCCATCATGAAGGGTCTGCGGGACCGGTACGAAGCCCACCACAAGGTGCGCATCACCGATGAGGCCCTTGAAGCCGCCGTGAAGCTTTCCAACCGCTACATTGCCGACCGCTTCCAGCCCGACAAGGCCATCGACCTGATGGACGAAGCCGCTTCCCGGGTGCGCATCCACGCCTTCACTGCCCCGCCGGATGTGAAAGCCCAGGAAAAGGAACTGGAAGGCGTGCTGCGGGAAAAGCGGGAGGCTATCGATAAGCAGGACTATGAAAAAGCTGCCGCCCTGCGGGATCAAGAGCATACCCTACGAGCGGAAATTGATGAAAAGCGGGCCGCCTGGGAGCGGAAAAAATCCGCCGCCAAGGACACCGTGGGCGAAGAGGACATCGCCCAGGTGGTGGCCGGTTGGACGGGCATCCCGGTGAAGAAAATGACAGAAGAAGAATCGGAAAGGCTGCTGCACCTGGAAGAAATCCTGCACAAGCGGGTGATCGGCCAAGAGGAAGCGGTATCCGCCGTCAGCCGGGCCATCCGCCGGGCCCGGGCCGGGCTCAAGGACCCCAAGCGCCCCATCGGCAGCTTCATCTTCTTGGGGCCCACGGGCGTGGGCAAAACGGAATTGTGCCGGGCCCTGGGCGAAGCCATGTTCGGCGACGAGGATGCGCTCATCCGCCTGGATATGTCGGAATACATGGAAAAGCACACCGTCAGCCGGATGGTGGGCTCTCCTCCGGGCTACGTGGGCTTTGAGGAAGGCGGCCAATTGACCGAGGCCGTCCGGCGCAAGCCCTATTCCGTGGTGCTCTTCGACGAAATCGAAAAGGCGCACCCGGACGTATTCAACATGCTGTTGCAGATCCTGGAGGACGGCCGGCTCACCGACAACATGGGAAGGGTGGTCAGCTTCAAAAACTGCATCATCGTCATGACCAGCAACGCCGGGGCCCAGTCCGCCCAGCGGGGCAGCATGGGCTTTGGCGGCGGCATGAGCGACGCCATGGACTATGAGCGCATGCGGGAAAAGGTGCTCACCGATATCAAATCCGTGTTCCGGCCCGAATTTTTAAATCGCGTGGACGAAATCATCGTGTTCCACAAATTGGAGCAAAAGGATATCGAATCCATCGCCAGCCTGATGCTGTCCCAAGTGGCCAAGCGGCTCGAGGAGCGGGATATTACCCTTCAATACGGCGACGATGTGGTGGCCCACCTGGCCCAGGCCGGGTTTGACGCCCAGTACGGCGCCCGTCCCCTGCGCCGGGTGATCCAGCGCACCATTGAGGATTCCCTCTCCGAAAAGCTCATTGCCGGGGAAATCCACCTGGGCGGCGTCATCCGCATGAAAATGGACGGCGACCAAATCGCCTTTGAGCAGGAATAAACCGGAAAATGATGATCAGCCGTCAGCTTCTTCCGCTGACGGCTTTTTTGTTCCTGAATGAGGACAAAGCAAATCGCTACAATCAACGCATGCTTCCATATCATGTTCTTCTATACAGCACATCATATAATCACATTCATCACAGCAACACTCCAGCAGCCTTCCACACGAATCCAATGCGCTTCCGTTTCCTGGGCAATTTCTTCCTTGATTGCGGGGAACAAGCTTCAACCCAGATGAATCCAGGATCATCTTTCTCACTCCTTTATAGACCAATATATTATCTAATGTATTAGTCTATATGTCAAGAGAAAAATAAAGGTATGATCTCACTAAAAAATGAGTGATGGAGACATGCCTGATGATCAAGCTGAATGTGCTGGAGTTGCTGGAAAAGAACGGAAAAACCAAGTATTGGCTATATAAGCAGCTGGGCATGAGTTACCAGAATTTCAGCCGGATGGTAAACAATGAAACCAAATCCATCCGGTACGAAAACATTGAAACGCTGTGTTTGCTGTTCCACTGCACGCCCAATGACCTGTTCACCCTTTCGGATGAAGAATGAATTGCGCACGGGCGGATGATATCCGCCCCAACAAAACAAGACGCCGTTCCGCATGGGAATGGCGTCTTGTTTTGCATAAGCGTTTTTAGCGTTTTACGGTCAGGCCTTGCCGTTGCAGCCCAGCACGTCCACAATCTTGTGGCGCACCATATCCCGCAGGGCGGTGCGGGCGTCGGTCAGGTACTGCCGGGGATCGAAGTGATCGGGATGCTCATCGAAGTGCTTGCGGATCATGGCGGTGAAGGCCAGGCGCAGGTCGCTGTCGATGTTGATCTTGCACACGGCCATAGTGGCAGCCTTGCGCAGCTGATCTTCAGGAATGCCCACGGCATCAGGCAGCTTGCCGCCGTGCTCGTTGATGATCTTCACAAATTCCTGGGGCACGGAAGAAGCGCCATGCAGCACGATCGGGAAGCCGGGCAGCCGCTTGCTCACTTCCTCCAGCACGTCAAAGCGCAGGGGCGGGGGCACCAGGATGCCTTCTTCATTGCGGGTGCACTGAGCGGCGGTGAACTTGTAAGCGCCGTGGCTGGTGCCGATGGCGATCGCCAGGGAATCGCAGCCGGTACGGGTAACGAATTCTTCCACTTCTTCGGGACGAGTGTAGGAGGAATCCTCCGCCGCCACCTTCACATCGTCTTCCACACCGGCCAGGGTGCCCAGCTCAGCTTCCACCACCACGCCGTGATCGTGGGCATATTCCACCACCCGGCGGGTTTCCTTGATGTTGTCTTCAAAACTCAGGCCGCTCTTATCGATCATGACAGAGGAGAAGCCGCCGTCGATGCAGGCTTTGCAGGTTTCAAAATCGGGGCCATGGTCCAGGTGCAGGGCGATGGGCAGGTCGGTTTCCTTAATGGCCGCTTCTACCAGCTTGACCAGGTAGGTATGGTTGGCATAGGCGCGGGCGCCCTTGCTGACCTGCAGGATCACGGGCGCGTTTTCCATCTTGGCCGCTTCGGTGATGCCCTGCACGATTTCCATGTTGTTGACGTTGAACGCGCCGATGGCGTAACCGCCGTCATAAGCTTTTTTGAACATTTCCTTGGTAGTAACCAGAGCCATAATTTTCATCCTCCTTTGAATCGGAATCTAACTTATTATACACGAAATTTTTCCATTTGACCAGCCCCCGGGCAGGAATTATCCCACTGGCCTGAAAAGACGTCAATACCAGGCATTTTTCCTGTACACCGTTTTATGGTACTGAATGTATTCCACGTCAATGCGGGGCGTGGGCGTTTCGGTACGGCTGGGTTCCAGCACGGTGCCATACACGGTGAGGATCATTTTATCCAGAATCTGATCGTCCAGATAATCCGGGCAGATGAGCAGGATGGGCATCTTTTTATCCTTGCTGATGTTGCCGCTCAAAATCAGCCGGCCATCCTGCCGCTGAACGCCGGTGGTGTACACCTCGATCTTCACCCGGCTGCCCACATACCCGGCAGGGGCAGCGCTGATTTTTTTGCCCGTCACGCCGCCGGTCAATGTTTTTGAAAACGCCTTGATGCCCTTCGACGCATCCTCATACACCGGGCGGAAGGTAAAGCGGGCGGTACAATCGGTCAGGCCCGGTTCGGCGGCGGTGATCTCAATATCGTGCTCCATCCAATCCGCCGCCTGCACATCGTAAGAAAAGCTGCCGTCCTTTTTCAAGGCGACGGCCTCCGCCGCGCCCTCGTCGATCTTCACTGTGACGGCCGCGCCGGGCGACGCCTTGCCGCTGACCTTGATTTTGTCCCGCAGCACCGCGTCGTAGGGGTACTCCGTCAGTTCCAGCGCCGCCAGGGTATCGTCCACCCGGATCACGCGGGTCAAGGCGTTTTCATTCAGTTTCTCCTTCGTGGCCGTGGAAATCACGGTGTTCTCCCCCGGCTGCAAATGGATTTCGGCGGTGTAGTTCCCATCTCCATCCACCTGCGCAGCCGTCTGCCGTCCCCCATTTTCCACCGTCACCTTCGCGCCCTTTTCCGTGATGCCCCGGAAGGTGTACGCCCCGCTGTGGGCGTTCAGGATCAGCCCGGCCGCTGGCAGCAGATCGGCCACGGCGGTTCGCTTTTCGCCCACTAACGTGGGATGGCCGTTCAGGGGCGTCCAGCCTGACACACGCCGGTACATGTTCAGATCCCGGTAATGCTTGCTTTTTGTGGCCTGGGTGGACTGCACGTAGGAAACCAAATACGCCTTGCCGTTGAAGAAACGCAGGTTGAACAGCCCCGACTCATAAGCGAAAGGCGGATACACGTTCAGCGAGCCGGAAAAATCCCGGTTGTTGGGCACTTCCGACCGATAATATCTCACATCGAACAAGCGCAGGTAACCCTGGTAAAGATGATCGTCCAATTCCTGTTTCAGCGTAGTAAACTGCTTTTGGGTGATATCCGCCAGGTTCCACACGCTGCGGCTTTGGGCATCCTCAAACACCTGCATCCGCACCACGCCGTCGGTCAATTTGGGATGCACCGCTTCAAAGGCGATATGGCCGTTTTCGTACCGGTAGCGGACGTCCTCCTCCGTACAGCCCCGGGCGGTGAGCAAAGCGATGTGTTCATTCAAATTATCGGGCGTGATGATGGTCCATTCGGCCATGGCCCGGAGCGTCATTTCCACGCCGTCCTCCTGCATCAGCGCCTTGTCCTTTTTGGAACCCTCTACCACGGTGATGGCCATACCCGGCAGGCAAACGCCCAGCAGGCACGAAATCAGCAGCAGTGCGGCCAACCATTTTCTCATCATGTGCGTATCCTCCTTATTTTTTCCGAAACCAGCCGTTTTTCAGCACGGCCCGTTTGGTCAAGTAATTCCATACCATCACGATCAGGGTAGCCAGCGCCTTGTTGACCATGTACATGCTGACGGCAAAGCCCAACACCGTCAGCACCGTTTGGTCTTCTCCAAAAAGAACCCGGAACAGATACATGAGCCCTTCATTCAGAAACAGCCCCATTACGCTGGTGACCAGGAAGCCTATTTTGGCGGCGTTCCCTTCGTCCTTATCGCCGGTAAACACCCATTTGATACACAGCAGGTAATTCAAAACCACCGAGATCAGGAAAGCGATGGGCGTGGCGATGAGGGTATCGATCCCCGCTTTGTCCCGCAGCAGCACCAGGGCAATAAACTCCACCAGGAAACACACGCCCCCGGTGATCACGAACCGAAGCATTTCGATCCATCGCGCGTTTTTTTTCATACGGGTTCCTCCTTGTTTTCCCTCACGTATTGCAGGGTGTTTCCGTCGTCCCCCCGGGCGTAGGAAGCGGACAATAGGTTGTCCACCGCCGTTGTCAGCGGCTTTTTCCGTCCCGCGGTCAGGTAGCCCACCGTGTCCCCCTCCAGCAAAACCACAGTGATGTTTTTGTATTTCATGGTATCGGCGAAGAGCACTTTCACCGGCCTGTTATGCTTCAGGGAATACGTCAAAAATCGCCTGACCATGTTAACCTCCCGCCGCGCCGCCAGCGCTGTAAATCTGAATGCCGTCCCGGTCGTAGAGCAGGGAATATTTTTCTTCCAGCGCGGCGGTATCCACATCGTAATTATACCGTTCATGGGCAGACACCAGAATATAATCAACCCCGTATGCTGCCAGCACGTCGGCGTTATGTTCCGGATCCTCGTAGAACCTGCGCACATCCCAGTGCCGCTGGGCGGTGATTTCGTTGAAGCCGTGCCAGTACAGCCACAGGTCCGGCCCGCACACGATGCGCCGCCCGGCCAAACTGGAAACAAAATTCAGGTGCTGGTCGCCGGTCAGGAACACGTCGTCCTGTGCCGTCATTTCTTCCACCACGGCCGCCGCTTCCACGTCGGCTTTCGAGAATGCTTCATAATCGCTGACGACCTCTCGGGCCACAGCCAGGGCGCCGGTAAAGAAACAGCAAACAGCGGCCATAACGGCGATAACGGGCTTGGCCCGCATCCCCTTCAGCTTGTTCAGCAATTCGAGGCCGTAATCGGCAGCGATGACGCAGCAGACCATGTACCAGATATAAAACAGCTTGTTGTTGTCATAGGGATTGGGCTGAAACTGGATCAACTCCGCCGGGATAAAAATCATAAACGCTCCAGCAGCCAGGAACCGGCGCTTTTCATTTTTCTCCAGCAGTGCCAGCAGAATCAGGAGGAAAGGCAGGCCGATGTTTTTGATGTAGAACCAGAAATAACCATCCAGCATTCCCTGCTCGCCGTTGACCCAATTGAAGCGGAAGTTCAGGAAGCTGTCATTGCCAACGGACTGCTGGAACGTCCAGGTGAACAGTTGGGGCGCGGCCAGGGCCACCGCCAGCAGGCCATACACCGCCCAAGGCAAAATAGCCCGGCCCAGCCAACGCCGGTTCTGGATCATATCCCAAATCATCCAACCCAAACTCAGCAGCCCCAGGGCCAGGAAGCAGTGGGTGTTCACCATAGGCAGCGCGCCGGCCCACACCCCCAACATTATCATTTGCCGGATATTCACATGTCGCCGCGCAAGCACCGCCGTGGGGCCATCCTTCGGCGCATCATCCAAAGCAGGCAGCGAAGGCCGCAAGGCGTCATGGAGCAGATACATGCAGGGAATCAGCTGGCTCCAGCCGGCCAGGGTGGTTCTTTGCGGCACCATCATATCCACAATCACGTTGCTCCAGCGCAGGTTATAGGTGGTGAATTCCGCGTGATTGGCAGGGGTCTGATACCAGCCGTTCAACACCAGCTTGATCCGCTCCCACAGCCCCTTCACGCTCTGCAACTCGTTTGCGCCCACATGGCCCAGCGCAGCGCCCTGCATATCGACCATGTACAGAAAGCCCAAACCGCCGTTCAGAAAGAAAAACAGCACGGCAATCACGGCGCCCTTTTTCGTGTCGGCCATCCGGGCAGCCAGGAGCACATAACCAGAGAAGGTCAACGCCGTCATCAGGATACCGGGAAACACAATGGCGGCGTGCAGGTCAAACCCCAACAGCATGAAGCTAGTGGACAGGGAATCGGCCAAGAAGGGATAGGACAAACGCGCCCCCGGCAGGATGGTGTAATCCGGCGGGAACGCGGCGCCCCGCAGCCCCGACGCGATGGAAAGATGCAAGGCCAAATCGCCATACGTGCTTTGCCCCACGTGGAGGGAGCCATCGGCGGCAGGCATGATGTTGTGGGTCCATTGAAGGTACGCGCCCATTGCCGTCAGCGGCAGGGCTACGAAGAGCAACAGCTTTCCCAGCCGCCGGTCATCTTCACTCCACCGAGCCGCCTTTTTCTTTTTCCGGCCCAGCCAGGCGGCGAAGGTCAGCGCCGCTAAAGGAAGAAGCGCCAGCCCATGGGCAGCCACCGTAATTTTCACACAAAAAGCACAGCCTGAGGGTAGCCACATCATCAGCATAAGGCCCAGCGCCGCCCCCAGCCAGACGCGCACCACCGGCCGCTTTTCCGGCAGCAGCCACCGCGCCATGGCCATACCGCAGGCCGTAAACAAAAGCCAGTAGACAATCGATAGCATACCAGCCCTCCGAAAAGAAAAAATTCTTTTTTTATTATATCCGATCCCTGCAAAAAAGGCAAACCGCCGTTAACATGATTTACAATTCATGGGCGTCGTGGTATACTGAAGCAGATTTTAGCATAACGAGGTGTCCTCCCATGCGCTGCCATTGCCCCCGCTGCGAAACAGAAACCTGGATGATCCACGCCGAGCACGATAACGCCTGCGTTTGCCCCGAATGCCTGTACCGCTGCTATGCCTGCCAGGGCACCGGCACCGCCATGACCAGAGAGCAAATTGCCCAATTGAAGGCAGGCAAGGCGTTCCTGCGGCCGGAAGCCTTTGACCCGGATGCCGATATCCCCTACGATCAGGGCTGGGAAGACGATTTTCCCTTTCACCCGTAATGAACAGCCCCTCACTCCCTGATGGCGCTATACGAAATGACCCCCTTGGAGCAGCCAAAGCGGCGTTCCAAGGGGGGTTTCGCATCAACGCGCCATGGCGTGTTACGCCTTGTGCGCCTTCATATATTGTTCCACCCGTTCCAATTCTTCCATGGTGTTCACGCCCCAATATTCAGGCGTATCCGGCGTCACCACAGCATGCTGCTTGAGGCCCATTTCGTGGATCACCTTCACCACGCCGGTCAGATAATACTCATGCTTGGGATTATCGTTCTGCACCTTTTTCAGCGCGTCCCACATCACACTGCCCTGCATCACCTGAATGCCTACGTTCACTTCGTCGATCAGCTTCTGTTCCGGCGTGCAGGCGCTATCTTCCACGATATCGCACAGTTCTCCTTTTTCATCCCGGATCAAGCGGCCAAACGCGGGAATGGGGTGGATTTTCGCCGCCAGCAGGGTGTTGGCCGCGTGATGTTCGATATGCTCCCGCACCATCCGCTGATAGGTATCCCGGCTCAGCAGGGGCATATCGCAGTACAGGCACAGCACCGGGCCGTCAAAGCCGGAGGCGGTGGGCTCGGCGCACAGCATGGCGTGGGCGGTGCCCTTTTGCTCCTTCTGCCAGACGTAGTTGTACCGGTCCCCCAGATACTGCTGAATTTTTTCACCCAGCACGCCGATCACGATGGTCACATCCTCCGGCTTCACAAAATCGATGCCGGAAAGCACGTGCTCAATCAGCGTTTTATCCCCCACCTTCCGCAGCGCCTTGGGCAGATCCGCTTCCTCGCTGTGCAGGCGGCTGCCTTTACCCGCCGCCAGAATGATGGCCTTGGTCCTCTCCATGGATTTGACCTCACTTTCTCGTATTGATCCAATATGTCAAATGGCGAATGCCCAATTTGATTTGCAGGTACACATCCTTTCCAAAAAACAGCAGGAAAGGCAGCATTGAAAAAATCAAAGCCAATTTATATATCACCGGATAAACAGCCAATTCATACAGCAGCACCGCGCCCCAGAACCAGCCGATCCATTTCACTTTCACCGGCAAAACGAAAAACAGCGTAAATTCCATGTCGGGATACAGCACCGCGAACGCCAGCAGCAGCGACATATTCAGGTAGGAATTGGTGGCGTACCCGGTGATCATGCCGCCGATGATACTGCCCAAGATACCGATCAGGTAATACAAATTGAACCGGCGGCTTCCCCAGTGGTTTTCCAGGCTGGTGCCCAGAAAATAATAAAAATACAGGCTGAACAAAATCCAAATCAGGCTGCCCGTGGGCGGCAGGAAAATGAAGGTGACCAGCCGCCAAATCTCTCCCCGCAAAATCAGCGCTTTATTGAAATACAACAACTGCCACGCGCTCCGGGGTAGGGGCAGATAGTCGAGAATAAACACGCCCAGCATGGCGATGCACAGATACTTCATCAGGTTGGAAATATAGCATTTCCCCATTTTCCGCTCGATGCGATTGAGCCAATCCACGGCAAATTCACCTCCCGCTCAAACGTATTATATCCGTTTCTCCATGCCGCGTCAAGCCGCGCCCCTGAACGCCCCGTCCATGGACGCTTTCCCTTTAAAAAAGGAGACCGGCTATCCGGTCTCCCCTGTTATCATGCACCCACGCGAATGAATACATACACAATCGCCGCCACGATGCCCACTGCGCACAGCAGTAAACCGAAAGACACCGCGTTGGTCACCGTGTTGCCGTAACGCATGTCCGTTGCTTCCTGCCGGGGCAGCCACCGGCCCGGCCATAGGAAACGGCCCACCCGGTGCAGCCCTTCCGCCAGGGCATTGGCCAAACGGGTAAAGATGCTGTGGTTCTTTGCCCGGTTCAATTCCTGCCGGTTGGTCAGGAAAATTTCCCGGCACAAAAGCAGCACATGGTCCACCATTTCATCAAGGATGCGCCCCAGTGCCACCAGGATGGTGGGAATCATCTTGGTGACAAAGCCGCATTCCAGCAGCCGGTCGCAGCCCTTCGCAATCAGTGTAAAGAATCCGGCGACGTACTTCGTCATGAGCTGGCTGTCCAGCAGCCCGTCCAGGCAGCGGAACAGGCCGGTAACGCCCTTGGGAATCCAGACGGCGATCAGCCGGCTGTCCGGCAGATGATCCAGGAAGGAAGCAATCGTGCAGCCCAGCCACGGCAGAAACCGGCAGCAAACGGGCCGGTAAAACAAGCCTTCCAGATCCAGCCATTCGGGCCACTTGTTCAGATATCCTTCTTTTTCCTTGTAGAGAATCGGCCGCACAAAGAACAGGTACATCACTACCCCGATCACCAAGCTCACCCCGCCGCCCAGCAGGTTGGTCACGCTGAAAAAAGCCAGGTGGTTCACCGCGCCGCGGTTCAGGAAGGATACGCTCCGGGCCGTCAGGGGCAGCA
>JAFUFC010000148.1 GCA_017470095.1 Clostridia bacterium
AGCTGCTGCTGGATGCGGGAGAAGTATGGGAAGGCCGTTTCATCAGCACAATACCGTCTGCCGAAATACACAAGCAAGGTGACGCCGATCTGTCCTTGACCGATCAGGCGCTGCATCATGCCTTTGACGGTACAAGCGTAGATGCGGATTCCCTAACGGCCCATCTATTGTACGGCTATCAATACCCGGATGAATCAACCCATCTCTGGTGTGTCCATTATCGGGATCAAGACCTGTTCCTGTGGTTTGAGGGGTATGTGACCGATACGGAGCCGCTACAAATGCTTCCTGACCCATACATCGCCCCAACCCCGGAGCAATTCGATGCCGCGCTGGCAGAAAACAGCCGACGCAATGAAGAACGCCAGCGCGCATTGCAGGAATTGGAGGCAGAACGTGGCTTGCTGATAACCTGGACATATGAGCAGCAAAATGCGTGGAACCCCACCAGCTACGGGGTTCCTTCCCCGGAGGATATTTCCCAGGAAGAAGCCTATACCATCGCTCGTCAGGCATATTGCGACAATATGGGAGTGAATGCGGACGAAGCGAACAGACTTTACTGCCATTCCTATTTCATCATCGACGATGGAAAGCCATACTATAGTATTTCTTTTTCTTACGATCTGGAAAGCAGAAACCTTGTGGAGTTTTCCATCAGCATTGATCAGGATGGAGAAATAAGGAATATTTCGATCGGTTCAAACGGATAGACGAAACTGATGTAATATGTTTATAAAAACAATATGAACATTGAGCATGAATCGAATCAACAATAGGAGGAATTACCATGAAAAAGTTGTCAATGATGCTATGCCTTGTGCTTGCTCTCATCTGCGCACTGCCCACCTTTGCTGGCGCTGAAACTCAACAAGAATTTGAATTAAGATGCTACAAAAAAACGGCTGCCGCAACGGATGTTTATGACTTCAGATATAAAGCCGAGGGCGAAGTCATAGACCATATTCCCGCTGGAACGTATGTCATTATTCATTCCAGCGGAGAGTGGTACTATATCACATACATGAAAAACGGCGTGAAAAAAAGCGGAAGCGTGAAGGTAGGTTTTGTAGATACCGCTTCAGTTGTGAGAAGATCAGATGGTATTGCAGATTTGGTTCACGAAAAAGATCCTGAATACAGTGCAAAAATCAAACAAGGGACATTGGAGTTTGACGTAACGCAGTACGATGACAAAATGGAATATGCAGCGTACAAAGCTGGCTTAGCCCCTGAACCTGCCCGCAAAACGGATTCTGCCAGCAGCAAATCCACATCCGATGCCAATAATACGACTGCTGAAGTTGCCTCGGAAACTGATCAAAGCAATATAAGTGTTGGTGTTCTGGAATTAGGGCTTGTTTATTCCAAAGTCAACTATAACGGTCAAACCATGGAAGTGGCAACGTCGGACCTTGTTTTCGGAGAAAATATTCCTGAGGGAAAAGAACTGGCCGTTATTTATGCGCCGAATACTGGCAGGGCTTCTTTGCGGAAAACCGCGTCTGACAATGCTACTGTGCTAAAAACCTGCAAGGCGGGCGTGATTGTTTCTGTGATCGAAGCTGGGAAAACGTACACAAAAGTAAACTACAAAGGAACAATCGGCTATGTGAAAAACAGCAGCTTGCAGTTTTACAGTGCGGCAAGCCAAGATACCGCTACTGGCAAATTAAGCTACAAAGGAAAGACCAATGGTGGAACTACGGTAAATGTTCGCTGTAAAGCGGATAAGGAAAGCGCCGTGGTTGCCACATGGAAAACGGGCACTGTTGTAAGAATCCTCTCCACTGCTAATGGGTGGTATGAAATTGAGGCCAAAGGGATTCACGGATGGGTACTGCAAGAGTATTTGACGAAAGATTGATACTGCAAAGTGCCCTCTCTTGTGAAACGATTCCCAAAACAAAAATGCCACTGGCAGGATCGGAATGAACCTGCCAGCGGCATTTTTGTTCACAGAGTGCTAACGATTTCTTTGATGACAATCTCTTCAGCTCGGCTGCGAATGTTGTTCATTTTGCCCACCCATACCATGGGCTGCTCGACTTTCAAGCGCTCCGTGATGCCTTCGCGCTTCTTCATTTGCTCTATCAGTAGTTCCATGATGGCCTCGGCTCTCTCGTTTACATCTGCCAGGTGCCAGTAAAGGGTACCGTTCAGAATTAGCCTTTCATACAGGCCGGGATGTACCTCCTCCAAGTATGCTTTGTGCATTCTGCCCCATTTCCCGGTGGGACGCTGGTCGTTATCATCAATCGTCAGGTTCGGATAATACATACCGTCTTTGCCCAGGGTGTAAGTGCCGCCAAGTTCTTCAAACAGGGATTTCATTGTGCTTTCCTCCGTAATTCAGTATTGACCAATCCTGTGCACAGATGCCTTTTCTGAATCTCTGTCTAATACTGTTTTATGGAAAATCCCCGTCAGGCGTTCTTTTTCGCTCAGCGGCGACCAGCTTCCTTAATCTTAGCGGCCTTGCCCTGCAGATCACGCAGGTAATAGAGCTTCGCACGGCGTACCTTACCACGACGGATGACCTCGATATGGTCAACGCGGGGAGAATGCAGGGGGAAAGTACGTTCCACGCCGATGCCGTAAGAAACGCGGCGAACGGTGAAGGTTTCCCGGCTGCTGCCGTTGCGCTTTGCAATCACAGTACCCTCAAACGCCTGAAGACGTTCGCGGCTGCCTTCCACAACCTTCACAAATACGCGAAGCGTATCGCCAACGTTGAATTCCGGCAGATCGGTACGGAGCTGCGCCTGTTCGATCGAACGGATGATTTCGCTCATGATGGGGTGTCCTCCTTCCCTCATAGACGTTCATGCGTAGCTATTGCCCGCAGCGGACCGCCCGTTTGTCACAACAGCAGAATTATAACACAATTCCCAGCTAATTTGCAATAGCTTTTTTAAATTTTTCTCCGTTAATCTTCATGCACTGTTTCGTCTTCCTCAAAATCCGGGTCTGCCAATGGCATATGCTGGCAAACGAACAGGAAGGCGTCTTCCCCGTTATCCTCATAGTAGCGTTTCCGCACGCCTACATATTCAAAGTTCAGGGATTTATATAAGCTTTGGGCTGTCAAATTACTCCTGCGCACTTCCAGCGTCATGTACACCACGCCCAAATTGGCGGCGTATTGCAGCAAGCCTTCGGTAAGCTTCCGGCCAATGCCATTGCCACGGAAAGGCGCGCTGACAGCGATATTGGTAATGTGCGCTTCATCCAGGATGATCCACGCCCCAGCAAAGCCGATGATGGAGCCCTCTTTTTCCGCCACCAGATACCGGGCACAGGCATTGGTGGTCATTTCCTTAATGAAATCCTCCCGGCTCCAAGGCTTGGGAAAGGTGGCTGCCTCAATGGCATGCACGCCATCTACGTCCTTCACCGTCATGCGGCGAATAATCACTTCACTCATGGCCTTTTTCCCGCAGGTTCTTTTGCCGCTCTGCTTGAGGCGCACGGAGGTATAGCGGCTTTAATTCCAGATAGCTCACTGCTTCATGGGTGCTTTTCGCTGCCAGATAAGCCGCTGACGCAGGCCGCAGAAAAGCAAGATGCGGCGGAGCAAAATGCGCCCTTTCCCCCAGCACAGCGGCGATTGTTTCCCGATGCAACGGCATACCATCCCCAAGGAACAGCATATTCTTCCCAAAAGCCTGTACCTTATCCAAATATTCTTCCAGCTTGATGGGCTCGTCCGGCAGCAGCCGCTCCAGCGTTTCCCCTTGAAACGCCGCGCCGTATACCTGCCCGGCCCGGGCATCCTGAATGGGGCAAATCACGCCGTCAAACGGCATCACCCCCGCCGCCATGCTCTCCAATGCGTCCACAGCAATGCAAGGCTTGTTTCCCGCATGGGCCAGTCCCTTCAATGTGCTCACGCCAATACGCACCCCTGTAAAGGAGCCGGGGCCCACCGTCACGGCAAAATAATCGGTTTGCTCCACCGTCAGCCCAGTGTGCCGATAGGCTTCTTCCACCATGGGAAGAATGGATTGGGAGTGGGTAAAAGCGTTCACCGCCATGGCTTCATAGCGTACAACGCCATTTTCCATCAGCGCCACGCCTGCTACCGGGCCTGAGGTATCGATACAAAGCAGAATCATCGCAAGGCCTCCTCACCAAAGGGAAAGCCGCCCAGGGGCGTGAAAACAATTTCCCTCGTTTCTTCATCCACCGTGCGAATATCCACCCGCAGCGCCTTTTCCGGCACACATTGGGGCGCCATTTCGCTCCATTCGATCAGGGCGATGCCGTCGCCGCCAATCTGCTCTTCCATCCCCATTTCGCTGATCTCATCTGGGTCATGAATGCGATACCAATCAAAATGATACAGTGGCACACGGCCATCATCATAAGCATTCAAAATGGTGAAGGAAGGGCTTGGCACCGCTCCGGTGATACCCAGCCCCCGGGCAATGCCCCGGGCCAATTCGCTTTTCCCCGCGCCCAGATCCCCCTGCAGCAGTACCGTATCTCCCGCTTGCAGCAGTTCAGCCAGCCGCGCGCCCAAGAGCCTGGTTTCTTTGGCGGAATGGGTTTTAATCATGTTGCTTCCTTCCTTTCCTGACCGGGGCATTATACCGCCTGCCGGGAAATGCTGTCAAGTGCATTCTCTTACATAATGGAATAGCCGATATAGAAAAACAGGCTGTACGCGAAATGGAAAAGGCACATCGCCAGCAGGAGCACTTTCCTGACCATTTCATTCTTAATGCCCGCCAGGATGATGAACAGCGGCACGCAGCCCAGCATGTACCGTCCGCCACTGATCATCCAGCCGGACAGATAGGTAAAGCCCAGATAAGCGCCGCCATAAAGCAGCTCGCTCATCCGCTCCTTTTTCCAAATGCCGAAAAACAAAATGCCCAAGGCCAGGAAGTACAGAATGATCTGCACGTAATAAATCACCCATTCCAGGCCCTCGTATTCATGGGCCAAAAGAAACTGCAAAGAAATGTTCCGGCCGATCCATTGGCTGGTCTGAAACCAGGGATCCCCCGCTTCATATTGGAGGAATTGGAAAGGATTGCCGTGCAGGGCGGCATTGATCAACAAATACACCCCAAAGCCCGCCGGAATCAGCAGGACAGAAAGATCAGACGGATGGAATTTTCGTTTTTCTTTTCCCAGACGGCAGACGATCAGCTCATATGCCGCGGGAAAAATCAGCAGCATGCCCTGGGTGCGGCATAAGGCCGCGAAGAAGCCGACAATCCCGGCAGCCGGATACTTTTGCTTTCGCAGCAGATACAGGCAACCTATGGTCAGCAGCAAAAACAGCCCTTCCGTGTATATCCCCATCACGAACACAGAAAAAGGATGCAGCGCCAGCAGTAGCACGCCATACCATGCTTCTTTCTCCGTGTGATCTATCTTTAGCAGTTCATACATCAAAATGGAAGCCCCAGCATAACTGGCTTGAGAAATCAATACTCCGGAAAAAGCTAAATTGCCCGTCAGGATAGAAAAAAGCCGAATCAAAAGCGGATACAGGGGATAAAACACCAGGTTGATGGCGTTTTCTCCCTCTCGGACATAACCGTTCTTCGCTATGTCCAAATACCGCACAGCATCCCCCGGCTCAGTCAGCCGGGTGTGAATCAAGTGCAGTAAACCAGAAAAAGAAAAATGACCCTGTATGATCTGCTGGGAAAGAATCATCACATAATAATGAATTCCCAAACTGACAAAAGCAATCAATAGCCAAGTGATCAATCGTTTCCGGGCACGCGCCTTCATTTTCATCCCTCGCCTCCTTATCCCACCTGGCTTATGGCCAAAGCCGCCGTCACACAGGCGGAGGAAAGCATGCAGATCACCGCTATCACCTGCCCGACAACAGGGTGCACTTGAAATAGGCGAACGGGCAGGCCTTTCCCTGCAAAATAGAAAATCAACGCCAGCAACAGCAACGCCAGGGGCGGCCATCCCGGCAAGAAGAAAAACACGCTGCCGGGCAGACACAAAAGCATAAATGCCGCCTTTCCCGCCACTTCTTCATCCATCCACGCCCGCAATCTGGCGTATAGCAAGCACAAGGCCAGGCAGGTCATTCCCCAGGCTGTCACCCAACCGCCGGACGCATACTGACCCAGCAGCAACCGGCCAACGCCGTGGCCCAACAGCACAAAGATATGCGTGAGGAAGCCCTCACGGCCCGGCTGTTCCAACCCTTCATACGCCCGCACCAGCGCGTCATTCCGAAAAAAATGGGTGTAATCAGCCGCGTCGGCCAAGTCATAGCGCAGCACCTGGTGCACCAGTGCCCCAAACAGGAAATACAAACAACCCACACTAACCGTCGTAAGCGTCAGGCGCAGGAAACATCGGCAGGCCGCCCGGTCCACTGCGCCCACTTCTAATAGGAACGCAAAGAACAGGATGCCGCTCAGCATCAGCATCCCGCCGCCAGCAAGCGCACCAAGCAACCCCGCCATACCCTTACTCCTTACAAAAATCCGTCTGCCCGCTCTCTATCAGGCAGACGGATAATCCGTCTTCGTTTATTTTTCCGCCGTCGTAAAAGCCACAGCGGCGCCATCTGGCCGCACATCCAGCACAAAGCAGGAATGATCGCCAAACACCACTTCCATCTGCTGCACAAAGCCATCGACCTGCTCGACAGGCACAAAATTCAGCGTCGTTCCGGCAAATCCTCCTCCATGCACTCGGCAGGCGCCTTTGCCGTTGAGCAGGATCTTCGCCAGGGCCAGCGCCAGCGTCATAGGCTGCTCGGCGCCTACACAGAACACATTTTGCAGCAGCTTCCAGCTGCTTTCGCCAGACGCGTTCAGCTCCTTCATCATGGCCAGCACATCCTGGTTTTGAATGGCCTGCACCATCTGCTTGACCCGCTTATTTTCTTCAAAATAATGGATGGACCGCAGGATGGCCCGCTCACCAACCTTTTCCCGAAGGGCAGGCAGCTGCTGAATCAGCTGTTCCGGCCGCACCTGGCGTAGCACCTTTTCGCCAAAGAAGGCAGCCACCGCCTCCATTTCCGTGCGGATGGCGGCATATTCCGGCGTCAGATTATCATGGCTGCCACCGGTATTGACTACAACCAAGGCATAACCGGCGTCATGAAACCGGAAAGACAGGGGCGTTACCACCGGTTCGGCCTTAAAATCGATGGTCACCAAGCCGCCGGTCGAGCAAGCCATTTGATCCATCAAGCCGGAGGGCTTGCCAAAATACACATTTTCCGCGTACTGAGAAATTTGAGCCCGGGGCGTGCTTTCCATGGTAAAGCCATTGTACAACGCATCCAGCACGGCGCAGATCATCACTTCATACGCGGCGGAAGAGGATAAGCCGCTGCCGCCCAGCACATCACTGGTGACGGCGGCGTCAAAGCCGCCCAGCTTGAATCCCAGGTCCGACATGCCCTTGGCAACACCGCGCACCAAGGCGGCAGAGGTGCCCGCTTCTTCAGGGCGAACAGCCAAATCTTCCAAAGAAAGCTCAATAGCTGGATATCCTTGGCTGCGGATGCACACCTGCATATCATCTCGAGGGGTGACAGCGGCCAGACAATCCAGGTTCACCGCCGCGGCCAATACCCGGCCGTTGTTGTGGTCAGTATGGTTGCCAATGATTTCGGTGCGGCCAGGCGCGCTGATTAGATACAGCGGCTTGTCCCCTGCATGAAAAATATCCTCGTGGGCCTTTACCAACCGAGTGTATCGGGTCATTTGCCGGGCTAATTTTCCTTCCCGCTGTCCATAAAGCTGGGCAAATCGTTCAATTGCCGGAGAGCGCTTCAATTGTGCCAGCATTTGCGCGTAGCAATCCATATGTTTTTCCTCCTTACCGGTGATCCAGCACATCCTGCCAGAAAGCCAGGAAGGCGGAAAGGCCCTTTTCTTCCAATGTATTTTTAAATTGTTCAAACGACGCATCGGAAATTGTTTCCTCACCCAGCACCCACCGGGCCAATTGAACATCCACATACGCGCCGAGCTGATTCTGCATCCGCGTCACTTCCGCTTCCTGAGCCGTCGTCAGCGACACATACGGGAAGGGACGAACGCAAAGGGATTTTAGTTCGATCTGCTTTTCCATATTGGCCCGGTAAGCATCCGTCTGGCCATTGAAACGCAGGATAAATTCCGATGGAGTGATGCCGGGCATGGCTGCGCCTCCATCCATCAATTCGGAAGCAATGAAGGCAGAGCTGTTGCTCTGAGCCGCTTCCACCAGCCGCCAGCTGCCATCGCCATCCACCAAATAATCGATGTTCTCTTGCCCGGCGGTGGATAGAATAGCGCCTTCTTCAGTGTACAGGAAATCCACCCATTGAAGCAGTGTTTCCGGGGAAGCGCAGGCAGAAGTGATGGCAAAGGTGCCCCGTTGCACGGAGCCAAAGAAATCGCGGTACACCTGCTTGCCTTCGTAGGTCAGCGGCGGCACCACCGTGTACTGCTCCGCCCAGGTGACCTGAAACAGATTACCGGGAACGGTGGTCATAATGGCCCCATACATGGGCGTGGCGTTCTTATCCGTCACCCGTCGCAAAGAATCCGCCGTAGAGAATCCGTTGCTGTCCAGCAGCCCCGCCTGGTATAGGTCCCGGCACCAGGTTACAAACAGACGGTAATTTTCTTCCAACGGCATGAATTTTACTTGCCCGTTCTGCTCAAAGATGTTGTAATCATTGCAAATCAGGCCAAATGCGTGGGCCAGAAATTTGAGATCAAAAGGGCCCAAGAAACCCAAGGGGATTTCATCCTTCTTACCATTTCGGTTGGGATCCCGGGTTTGAAACGCCGTCAGCACATTCACCAGTTCTTCCGCCGTGGTGGGCATATCCAAGCGCAGGTAATCCAGCCACTGCTGGTTGATCCAAATATAATTCTGCGCTGGTACAGCATTCAGGTACGGCAGCGCCACGATGCTGCCATCCGGCAACGTAACAGCCTCCAGCGCATCTTTCTGCTCCTGCAAAATAGCCCATATATGCGGCGCATATTTCTCCAGGTAGGGCTTCAAATCGATCAGAACGCCCTTTTCCTTGAGGTCAATGCATTCCGATGGCGTGAGCATGGCTTTAAAAAGCACATCCGGCAGCTCCCCATCCTTTGTTAGAGACGCTTTATAGCTTTTCCAAGCAGCCAAATCGGTATATTGCCGGAAGGAAAAGGATACGCCGGTCAGTTCCTCCATTCGGATAAAGAAACGGTTGCTTTCCCATTGCCGGAGATTGGTATCGTCAAACCCAGCCATAACATACGCATTTTTTGTTCCTTCTGCCATCGCCCATCCTGCGCAGGACAGCGCCAGCACCATCGCGGCCAAGCCGCTCCATACCCGCTTCCAAAGCATCTTCTTCCCTCCTTTGGGACAGTGACAATATTATACAGGATTTTTCCCCGTTTGACCACCCCTATTTTTTTCATTTCGTTTTTGCCTTTCATCGATTCCGCTGTTCTATGTTTTAATTGACACTTTACGTGTCCCCGCTGGGAATCATGGCACCCCTCGCCCACTTTTTCATAGGATGAAGTAAATCCATTTTTCGAGGTGATGACGTATGCGGTGTTCTCTTGTGGGAAACGGTCCCCGGGAGCATCATCTGCGGCAGCTTTTGTTAGCCAACGGGCACACCCTGCCATCCCAGCCGCCCTGGGATGTGGTCGTTTTGTCCCTTCCCCGTTCCGACCTGCCGCGCGGCATGGCGGATCAACTGCCATGTGGGCAAATCCTCATTTGCGGTCAGACCGATGAAGCTTTTGATGAACTGGCCAAGAAAAAACAGTGGCAGGTTCTGCGGGTGCTGAAAGATGAAATCTACACTCAGGAAAATGCCTGGCTTTCCGCCGAAGGAGCCATCTTCGCAGCCATGGAGCTGCGCCAAGCCGCCCTTCGGAGCGCCAGCTGCCTGGTCGTCGGCTACGGCCGTATTGGCAAAGCGTTGACTGAACAGTTGCGCGGCATCGGCGCCCACGTAACCGTTGCCGCCCGTCGGAAACAAAGCCGGGAGGAAGCCGGAAGCACCAGCGTATCCATAGAAGACATCGTCCATATTCTTCCTCACATGGATGTGATCTTCAACACTGTTCCTTCCCTTGTACTGAACGATGACGCACTGCGCAGCATCCGTCTGGATGCTTTGCTGCTGGAATTGGCCAGCGCGCCTTATGGTTTCGATCTGGAATCGGCACGCCGTATGAATCTAAATGCCCACCTGAAAAGCGGCATCCCAGGGCAGTACTGCCCCCAATCCGCGGCCCAAGCTCTCTACAATTATTTGAATCGGGAGGTTTTTTCTCATGCGTAACACAAAAATTGGTTTTGCCCTGACGGGCTCTTTTTGCACGTTTCGGCAAATTTTTTCCGTCATGCGGGAACTGGTAGATTCCGGTTATGAAGTCCTGCCCATCCTTTCCTATGCTTCCAGCCGGGAAGATACCAGATTCTATCTAAAAGATGATGTGTGGCAGGAATTAAAAGACATTACCGGCAAAACCCCGCTTTCCACTTTACCGGAGGTGGAGCCCATTGGGCCCAAGAAGCTGGTGGACGCCTACATCATCGCCCCCATGACCGGGGCTTCGATGGCCAAATTCGCCCACGGCATGTTCGATACCCCCGCCTTGCTTGGCGCCAAATCCCACCTGCGAAATGCTCGGCCTGTGCTAATCGCCCCGTCCACCAATGACGGCTTGAGCACCGCGGCGGAAAACATCGGGAAGATTTTGGCCATGCGAAACGTTTATGTAGTACCCTTCGGCCAGGACGATCCCATCAACAAACCCCGTTCCGTGGTGGCGGATTTTACCAAAATCCCCGAAGCCCTGGCCGCCGCTCTGGCCGGAGCGCAGATGCAGCCCATCCTGCTGGGCAGCTTGAAAAACGAAGGGAAATAGGATATAATATATACTTGTGGAGGTTTTGCCATGAAACACTTGAAATGCAACCTGTTGTGCGTAATGCTTCTGGCGCTGTGCCTGATTCTTTCATGCAACGCCCTAGCAAGTCAGGAAGATCAGGGGCTCCCCATCACCATTGAAACACTGGAAACGCTGGGCCCTGTGACGGACGTTGATGGAGAAAGCGGAAGCTATGTACGCTACCCAACGTTGGCCAGCGAAGATCCCACTTTTTCCGCCGCCGTTGAAAAAATCAACCAGGCCATAGCAAAAAAGGCGCATATTCCTGCTTATCTGCAATTGCTTTCTACCATTACGCCAGGCAGCAGCGGACTGCGTATGGATTTTTCCCTGGGTGCCGCCATCCGGCACACGGACGGACAAGGGCCTTGCATCGACGACCGGTATCTTTCGATCCTGTTCAGCGTGGAAGGGAAAATGCTGACCGGGCGTCCCTCTCATGCGTATTACCCCATGACGTTCGATTTATTTACCGGTGAGGAAATAACTTTCGATCAACTGTTTACTGATCCAGATGGAGCAAAATCGTTCATAGAAACCTATCTGGAGAACGAAGTCGAACCAACTTTGTCCACCTATCTGGAAAACAATCAACTGTTCCCGGTGCCCTATGATCGTTTTTTCCTGGATTCCTTCGGCCATGTGATGCTGGCGTATGAAAACAGCCAATTATCCTTCCTGTCCGGCACCAGCGGGGCCGTATCCTTCCGTTACAGCCAGTTATCCCCCTGGCTGGATCTGTCCGATGACGGCATCGTTGCCCACACGCCCTGGCAGATGTACGTAATGACCCCTGAACAGACAGACGCGCAGCGATCGGAGGCAATGTGGACATGGCTAAAAAACAACGCCTGTCTGATTGTCGCCAATCCATCGATCAGCTTGGGAACGAGCATGGAACTCGTGCTGAAGGATTTTCATGCCACCACAGATTCGGGTTATTACCCAAACGGCGCTTATTTCGAGGTGGAGGAACCGGTGTTCCGGGGCGCATTGATCCTGACGGATGAAAACGAAGAAAGGATAATTGGCATACAAACCAACCAAATCGACCTATACGGTATCAGCACAGGAGCAACCACGCTGGAAGAAGCGGAAGGGTTCCTGGGAAACGCGCCTGTATCCCGGATGGAGTTGAATGAAGCAGCAGCGGAAATCTATCATGTGTGCCCGGGGCATATGCTGATTTATCCTTTAACCCGAGCCGGGGATCAGTCCCCCATGACGCTGACCCTCTACGCCGATGAAGAAGGCATCGTGCAGTATATCAAACTTGCCATCGAAAAATAAAGGAAATTCGGAGATAAGAAAATTCAATGAGCGCAACCACCGCGAAAAACCAAAAAAGCAATCAGCCCGCTCTGGTCACCACCGGCCAGGGCGCGGCTTTGTATGTCACTTTAGGCGTCACGCTGATGACCCTGGGCTGCCTGTGGCTGCTTTCGATGCTGATGGACGGCGGCAGCAGCGAGATTCTGCGGCAGTTGGCCTTAACGTTGTATGGCCTGTGTGGGCCGCTGTGCCCGGCGCTGCCCCTGCTGCTCATCTGGTGCGGCGTTAAACTGATGGTGGCCGCAAGGCATAAAGTGGCTGTGCGAGATATTTTAATCATTTCCGCTCTGTATTGGCTGGTGCTGGCCGGGCATACGCTGATTGCCCGGGTTTTGCAGGGCACCAGCTCTGTGCCCTACCTGGATTACGTCGGCAATGTGAATTTCCAGGGCATGCCGGCTGACCATGGCGGTTTGTCTGATTATCTCTATCTGGCTTTCAAATTGGATGTGAAAGCCGGCGGTATGCTGGGCATGCTGCTCGCTTATCCGCTGTGGAAGCTGCTCAGCCGGGTAGGGGCCATCCTGTTTGTGTTGGCCGCCGGTATTGCCTTGCTGTTTGTGCTGTTCCGTGTCAACCCGGGAGATCTGTTCCGCAATGTTTCTGACCGCAGCGAACAGCGTCAAATTCGCAGGGAACAGAAGCGAGCTGAAAAGGAACAGGCCCGTCAGGCACGGGAGCAAGCAGCGGTGGCCCAGCATCCTGCGCCCGTAGTACAAGAAATGCCCATGAACGATCTGCAGCCCGGCCAGATGGTGCAGCGGGAGGAAACGGTGTATACCACTCCCGATTACTATCATTCCGCTCCTATTTACAATGCCCAGCCTGTCTATTCCCAACCACAGCCCGCTTCGCAGGATGCCTCCGGGTTCTATCCGGTGCAGCCGGACCTCTATGACGAACGCTTCCCCCTTCATGATCAACCTCAGCAGCCTGTGCAGGAGCCCATCTGGCAGCCTGCCCAGGAAACGGTCGATATCCCTGTTCAGCAGCCCGCCGCACCTGTGCCTGCGGCGAATGAACCCCAGCCGCAGGAAGAAGAGGATGAGGGCATTATTCCCCATCGTTTCCGCCGCCGTCGATACCACGAAAAGGCGCAGGAATCCCAGCATCCTGCCGCCGAACCAGCAAAGCCCGTAGCGCAGTCCCCCGCCGTTTCCGAAAAAAAGCCGGGCCCCCAGCCGGAGCAGGAAGAACAGGCCAAGCCGACTGTTCCCGTTACCAAGGCGCAGCCTATCCAGCAGCAAACTGTCGCTCGGCCCCAGCCGATGCAAAAGCCCGTTTTGCCCTCCATCACCGAGGATGAAAATGAGGAAGACGATCTGCCCTGGGAGGTGCCGGTGCGCCAGCCCAACGCTACCGCTTCCCGGCCTTCAGCTTCCGGCGGATCATCCCGTCCCGCTGCCTCCGGCGGCGATTGGGCATCCCAGGTGCAGCGCAAACAGGCGGAAATTAGCCAAGATATGCCGGTGCATACCACCGCGAAGAACGATCCCAAACCGGTGTACACCGATCCTGTCATGCCCATTACCGGCGAGCGCATCCCCATCACGCCCCGCCGGGAAAACGACGATCCTAATGCAAAATTGGACGGCACCTCCGCTCCCAAAGTCAAGCAAGGCAGCGTGGGCATGAATATTCCTTACCAGGCGCCGCCCATCCGCTTACTCAATGAAGGCCGCCAGGTTCCCCAGGAAAACGCCGCCCAGGAAGATGAGCAGCGGGCGCAAATCATCGAAAACACGCTTCGCTCCTTCGGTGTGGAATCAGAAGTCAAGCAGATTATGCACGGCCCTGCCATCACCCGCTTCGCTATCCAGATCGCCCCTGGCGTCAAGGTGAGCCGAGTGGCCAATACCGCCGAAAACCTGGCCTTGGATTTAAAAACCAAGCATGTTCGTGTGGAAGCGCCCATTCAAGGCACCAGCTATATCGGCATCGAAGTGCCTAACCAGAAAGTGAGCACCGTCTCCTTGCGGGATGTGCTGGACAGCCCCGAAATGCACAACAATCCTTCTCCCCTGCTGGTGGCCCTGGGCAAAGATATTGCCGGCGCGCCCATCCTGTGCGATCTGAGCAAGATGCCCCATCTGCTCATCGCCGGCGCCACGGGCAGTGGTAAATCCGTGTGCATCAACTCCATTGTGTGCAGCCTTGTGTATCGCACCTCCCCCGATCAAGTGCGGTTGATCATGATCGACCCCAAGCAGGTCGAACTGAGCGTATATAATTCGATCCCCCATTTGCTGGTACCGGTGGTCAGCGATCCCAAGAAAGCGGCCGGAGCCCTGTCCTGGGTGGTGCAGGAGATGCTGGAGCGCTACGGCAAGTTCAGCGCCCAGGGCGTGCGCAACCTGGCGGGCTACAACAAGGTGAACCAAGGCACCGATCAGGTGCTGCCCAATATTGTGGTCATCATCGACGAAATGGCCGACCTGATGGAGGTCTGCCGCAAGGACGTGGAAGAATCCATTCGCCGCCTGGCCGCGCTGGCCCGCGCCGCGGGCATCTACATGGTGCTGGCCACCCAGCGCCCCTCTGTGGACGTTATCACCGGTGTGATCAAAAACAATATTCCCAGCCGCATTGCCTTCGCCGTGTCTTCCGGCACGGACAGCCGCACCCTTATTGATATCAACGGCGCAGAAAAACTAATGGGCAAGGGTGATATGCTGTATAAGCCCGCAGGCACCTCCCCTACCCGTGTGCAGGGCTGCTTTGTTAGCGATGAGGAAGTGAACGCCATCACCGAATACATCGGCAGCCGTTATCAGACAGATTATGATGTGAACATCGTCGAGCACCTGGACAATGCCGGCAAAGAACGGGAAGCCGATGAAACCACCGGCTTTGACGACGGCAATGGCAGCGTGGCAGCGGGCAGCGGTCCCAATGAAGGCGAATTCCATGATCTGCTCCAAGCGGCCATTGAAATGGCCGTCGAAGATGGCCAAACCTCCACCAGCATGCTTCAGCGCCGCCTGCGCGTGGGCTACGCCCGGGCGGGCCGCCTGATTGATGAAATGGAAAAACGCGGCATCATCAGCCAAAGCGAAGGCAGCAAGCCCCGCAAGACGCTGATGACCCGGGAGCAATATTATGAAATGCTTCAGGACGGCGGCTGATTTCGATGTTGCTTTTGAAGAAGCGAAGGCACTTATCTGCTTTCGCTTTTTTTCATAGAGAATAGAAGGGCTGCCAGGCTCATCAACCCCATAAACGGATACACCCGCGCTACAATCCACTCAAAGCCGCCCAGCGTCACCAGGGCTGTCAAAAGACCAGCCAAGGCCGCAGGATGGCGGTGCGCTACGTACCCCACCAGCGTGATCAAGCCGCGCAGAACGGCAATTAGCGTGGATGTCACCGCCAAGTACAGCATCAGCGCCGATAAATAGTATCCCATTTTGCCGTATCGCCGCAGCAGAATCACCGTGGGCAGCGCCTGGCCGGACAGTTCCATCCGGTGCCTGATCAACGCGCCATTGCCCAGCAGCAAAAAGCAGCCCAGCAGCATGCCGGCGCCTATGGCCGCCTGTCGCCTCTCCTTGGGCGTGCACAGCCGCCCGGCATCGCACAGGATACCGGATGAAAGCATGCTGTTCATGGCGCTGTAACACAAGGCATTCCCTATTCCCAAAGGAATCCTCCCCCACGTTTCCTGCGCCGTTTGCGCAGGTTCAGCCGGGAGAAAGCAGCACAAGCCCCAAGCCAGCGCCGTCAACGGCAGCAAAATTTGCCCCAACGAAGCCAAGGCGCCCACGCCCCGTTTGCTAAGCTCCAGGCAAATCCCCAGCGTCAATAGCAATCCCACCCCCCGGGCGTGGCGCAGCGGCACCGTCAGCGCCGCCAATTCTCCTGCCGCTGCGGTCATCGATCCAGCCGTGCCCAGCAGCAGCACCGCCATAAGCCCTCGGCCTATCCAGGCAAATTTTCCTCCTGGCAACAGGGACGAAAGATTCTCAAAACCCATGATCCAGTAAATAATTCCGCCCATGCAAACCGCTGCCAATATGGCCAATCCCCAGGAAAAGGAACCATAGCAGGTAAAGAAATGCATAATTTCCCGTCCGGACGCAAATCCTGCTCCGATCACCGCGCCCAAAATACCGCACACGATGCACACTATCTTCATGCCATCCCTCCAGGCCAATGTATGCCCGTTGAATAAGAGGCATGAAAAAACGGAAGGAAATTCATCCTTCCGTTTCATGATTGGCTGCAATCAGCGCATCTTTTTCAAGTGCTTCATCACGCTGCTGGCACACACCCCTGTCAGCGCGCCGCAGGCCAAGCCTACCAGCATCAGCACCGCCAGATAGTACATTAGCTGCCGGGTGTGGAGCAGCAGCATGGCCATGCCCACCTGGCCCACATTGTGCATCACACCACCGGTCATGCTGACGGTGACAGGATGCATGCCCTTGATGCGGCTGAGCACCGTCATGGCCAGCATGCTCAGCACGCCGCCGGCCAACGCGTACATTATGGTGTTGAAGCCGCCAAACAGCAAACCGCTGAGCATCACCTTCAGTACCATCAAAATCCATGCCGTGGGGATATCCAGCATATAAATGGCAAAAATCAGCACGCCGTTGGACAAGCCCAGCTTGATACCCGGCACGCCGCTGACTGCCGGAATCAGGCTTTCCACATAGCCCAGCACCAGCATCATTGCAATCAACAGGCCGGATAAGGCCACCCGGCGTGTTCTTTCCCGATTGGAATAAGGCTTCATAAGCGCTCCTTGCTCAATTGTTTTCATTTAATATGATACCGCTTTCCGGGTAAACCGTCAAGAAAAATCATTTTCCTCGCTTTTCAAGCCGCCCCCATCCAATAAAAAAACGTCCTGTATGTAAACAATCCCTGGGGATGGTTGAAAATCCATATGGTTTGTGATAAAATATAAGTTAGGGATTTGTACGAAATTCCCCCATCTTTCCCCGTCGAATTGGAAGGGAGGCGCAAGCTTTGCGCAAATTTCTTTTTTGCCTTGCCTGCCTGATGCTGCTCATGACCGCGTCGGCCCTGGCAGACACCTACACTTTCAACGAAATCTATGCCAGCGTGGATATTCCCAATGATTATGAGGTGGTGCTGACCCCTTATAACCTGAGTTCCAACGCCTCCTGGATGGAAACCCAGGGCATGGATTACGATGCCACGCTGAACGAATTTGAAGCGGAAGGCATTTTATTGAAAGCCTATGATGCAGAAAACAACAGAATCTTTGTTTTGACCGCTCTTAACGACCTGGACGGCCAAACGTACTTTGACCTGAACAACCAGGATGAATCCATGCGCAAGGAATTCCGCACCAACCACACCAATGGGATTGGCTATTCCACCCTGGGATACGCCTATTCCAGCGCTAAATGGGCCAATTACAAAGGAACCACCCTGCGTTTCCTGCAAACCAAATATACCCTGCGCCAGGAGGGCGAGCAAGTGTGCTCCGGCTATCAACGCCGCACCATCCGCAATGGCTACACCATCACGCTGGATATGCAGGTGCGTGGCCGCGCCGCCAAGGACACCGATAATACGGCGCTGGAAAAGATCATGAAGACCTTTGCCTTCTCCCAGATCCTCCCTATGCCTGAGGTGCCGGTGAAACTGACCGTGAGCAGCACTCCGCCCACCGAAACCAATGATGACACCTTCACCATCAAAGGCACCACCGGCAAAAACGCCAAGGTGAATGTAACCGTCATCTCCCTGGGCAGCGGCGGCAGTAAAAACTATAACGTCATCGCGTCCGGCAGCGGCGTGTTCAGTGTGAAAGTAACGTTGCCCGGTCAAGGCGTGTATTCCGTCACCCTGACATCGGAAACCGAAGGCGCTAAGGTGGCCCAGCGACTCTATTCCGTCACTTACCGCAAAGGTATGCTGCCAGTGGATGTAACCCTGTCCCCCGGCGAAGACCTGGGTGATTCCACCACCATTTCGGGCAGCACTGTGCGGGGCGCCTCCATTCAGCTTTCTGTGTCTGGCCCCATCACCTATAATAAGAAAACCACCAACAGCAATTTCAAATTCACGGTTGATACCAGCGCCGCAGGCACCTACCAATTTGTGCTGGCAGTGACCAAGAAGGGGTTGGAAGATCGGGTATTCACCTATACGGCCAGCCGCACCTATTCTGAGGTGGAAATGAATAGCAAGCTACGCTCCTCGGCGAAAAAAGTAACGTACGCCCAGTTGACCAAGAACGTCGCCGAAGGCAAAGCCGTATCTTTCAGCAGCTATATCACCGCCATTAATCCCAGCATCAATGAATGGGTGCTGACCGTGGCTACCACCAAATCTGGCAATACATATAAAAATTCTGTATATGTCATCTGCAAGGAAGAACCGTCCTTTTCGGAGAATGATAAAATTAAGGTCATTGGCACCTATTCCGGCAAATATAGCGTGCTGGACGCCGATGGCAACATCAAGACCTATCCCCGGGTGGACGCCATTATTGTGGAAGCGGATTAATGCCGTTCCCCATCATTCCCTTCTCATGACTTGAACTAAAAAACAAACCCCCGATTCACAGTGATGCGAATCGGGGGTTTGTTTATCGTTAAGGATCAAATTTGGTGCTTCACCCGGTCATGTTCCTCAGCGCGCTTGGCATTGTTGAAGCGGTCCAGGGTGCCCACCAGATAACCGGTAATGCGACGGATACGCTCAAAAGCGTGGCCGTTTTCCTCTCGACCGCAGCAGGGGCAGGTATCGCCGATGATGCCATTGAACCCACACAGCGGATCCCGGTCTACGGGATGGTTGATGGAGCCGTAGCCGATGCCGCAGTCATGCATATGGCGAACGATCTTTTCAAAGGCTTCCAGGTTCTTGGTGGGATCGCCGTCCATTTCCACATAGCTGATGTGGCCGGCATTGGTCAAGGCATGATAGGGACCTTCAATGCTGATCTTCTCAAAGGCGCTGATGGGGTAGTACACCGGCACATGGAAGGAGTTGGTGTAGTAGTCCCGATCCGTCACACCTTCGATCACGCCGTAGCGTTCCCGATCCATGCGCACAAAACGGCCAGACAGGCCTTCCGCGGGAGTGGCCAGCAGGGTGTAATTCAGGTGGCGTTCAGCAGTCAGCTTGTCCAGGAAGGAGCGCATGAAGCCCACGATTTCCAGCCCCAGGTTCTGGCTTTCTTCGCTTTCGCCGTGGTGCTTGCCCCGCAGCGCCTTCAGGCACTCAGCCAGGCCGATAAAGCCGATCGAAAGGGTGCCGTGCTTCAACACTTCCCGCACCTCGTCGTCCCATTCCAGTTTTTCGGAATCAATCCACACGCCCTGGCCCATCAGGAAGGGGAAGTTGTAAACCTTCTTCCGTGCAATGATCTCAAACCGTTCGTCCAGCTGCTCCACCACCAGCTTCATCTTGTTCTCCAGTTCATTGAAGAACCATTCCACATCCCCGTTGGCCTTGATGGCGATGCGAGGCAGGTTAATGGAGGTGAAGGACAGGTTGCCCCGGCGAGGAGCAATTTCCCGGTTCCGGTCATAAGCGTTGCCCATCACGCGGGTGCGGCAGCCCATGTAGCCCACTTCCGTTTCGGGATGGCCAGGCTTATAATATTGCAGATTGAAAGGCGCATCCAGGAAAGAGAAATTGGGGAACAGCCGCTTGGCACTCACCCGAATGGCCAGGCGATACAGGTCGTAGTTGGGTTCGCCAGGATTATAGTTGATGCCTTCCTTGACGCGGAAAATCTGGATAGGGAAAATGGGGGTTTCGCCCCGGCCCAAGCCTGCTTCGGTAGCCAGCAGCACCTGCTCCATCACCAGCCGGCCTTCCGGAGTAGTATCCGTGCCGTAGTTAATGGAAGAGAAGGGCACCTGAGCACCCGCGCGGGAATTCATGGTGTTCAAATTGTGCACCAAAGCTTCCATGGCCTGATAGGTGGCCCGGCGGGTTTCCTTGGTAGCATACTGCTGGGAAAAGTCAATGATTTCCTGGGCCGTGGTTTCATCGCACAGCGCCATCAGTTTTTTCTTGAGCGCCATGTTAAAATCATCAGAGAATTGCAGCGCAGGAATCAGGCCGGCTTCCTCTTCAATAGCATTTAACATCGCACGAGCGGTATCATCAGCGTTTTCATCGCCGCAGCGCAGCGTCAGCGCTCGGGACAAATTATCCCGGAACCGCTTGATAAAAGTCTTGCGCACACCAGGCGCCATACCGTAATCAAAATCCACAATGGATTGGCCGCCGTGCTGGTCGTTCTGATTGGCCTGGATGGCAATGCATGCCAGGGCAGAATAGCTGGCAATGTCATTAGGCTCCCGCAGCACGCCGTGACCGGTGGAAAAGCCGCCCTTGAACAGGGTAGACAGCTGTATCTGGCAGCAAGTGGTGGTCAAGGTCAGGAAGTCCAGATCATGGATGTGGATATCCCCTTCCCGGTGTGCCTTTGCATGCTTGGGATTGAGCACGAACATATCATAAAACTGCTTGCTGCCCTCGCTGCCAAATTTCAGCATGCTGCCCATGGCGGTATCGCCGTTGATGTTAGCGTTTTCACGTTTGATATCGCTGTCGACCGCATCCTTATAGGCGATATCCTCAAACACCTTCATCAGGCGGGTGTTCATCTCCCGCACCCGGCTGCGTTCGGCACGGTAAAGAATATAAGCCTTCGCCGTGCGCACAAAGCCTTTTTCGATCAGCACCCGCTCCACCGTATCCTGCACTTCTTCAACGGTAGGCACGCTGCCGATGCTCTCGTTATTCTCCAGTTCGCTTTCCACCTGCTGGCTGATAACCCGGGCGGTTTCCTCCCCTTTGGCGCTGCCGGAGGCTTCAAAGGCCTTGCTGACGGCATGCTGAATCTTGTCCATATCGAACGGCACAACGCGGCCGTCCCGCTTCCGGATGGATGTAATCACGGTACGTTCCTCCAAGTATATTTTCTTCGGTGTGAGCCGAATGATCTCTCATTCAAAACCGCACCTCATTATATAAGGTGCGGCCATGAATGTCAATACCATATTTGGGATATTTTCGGATAATTTTCTTTCAAACCACAATATCTTGTGGTTCCACAGAAAATGTTTCACGCAGAAGCATCAACCGTTACGGCAGGACGATGGTAGGATCCTTCCGACGGGGACGGTAAATAGCAAATTTGCTGCCGATGCACTGCACCGGGGCAGCGTGCACCCTCTCGCACAGTTCCTGGCAAGCCTCCCGGGCTGTCAGGGGCGCTTCCCTTTGAACGGCGCACTTGATCAATTCCCGGGCTTCCAGCACGTTCCAGGCTTCTGTCACAGTGTTGTCCGTAATGCCTTCTTTGCCGATATACAAAACGGGCTGCATGGTATTGCACATGGAGCGCAAATAGGCTCGCTGTTTGCTGGTCAATTCCAATTGCATGACGGTCACCTTTCCTTGTTTTTATTCCACAAAATCAAATTCCATCTCTTCCATCCGCACAGTGCTGCCCTCCTGGGCGCCCGCCTGGCGAAGCGCATCGATAATGCCGGCCCGCCGCAGTGTGCGATGGAACCAGTTCAAAGATTCCTCGTCGCTGAAATTCACGCTGTCCAACAACTGCACAATGGCACTGCCTGTGACCACAAAGACGGAACCATCCTTGGTCACCTCAAAGCCGGTGTTTTCCAGCATTTCGGGAATCAATTCCTCCTCGGCGAACGGGGTCATGGGCGGCAAGGCAGCCAGCGTTTGGGCAACACAGTTCATCAGTTGTTCAAAGCCTTGGCGGGTGGCCGCGCTGACGGGGAAAATGGGCCATTTATTACCAATATGCTCCTTGAGCATTTCATAGCCCGTCTCTCCATCCGGCAAATCCATCTTATTGGCGGCAATAATCTGTGGCCGATTGGCAAGATCACCGTATTTAAGCAGTTCTTCGTTGATCTGCTCGTAATCGGCTACCGGGTCCCTTCCTTCACTGCCGGCGGCGTCGATCACATGCAGCAACAGCCGCGTGCGCTCCACATGGCGCAGAAAATCGTGCCCCAGGCCCGCGCCTTCGCTGGCGCCTTCCACCAGGCCCGGAATATCTGCCATAATGAAATCCTGCCCGTGATGGCGCACCATGCCAAGATTGGGCGTCAAGGTAGTGAAATGATAATTGGCAATTTTGGGCTTGGCCGCCGTCACTACTGACAGAATGGTGCTCTTGCCAACGTTGGGATAGCCAATCAATCCCACATCAGCAATGGATTTCAATTCCAAAGTAAATTCATGGCGTTCTGTTTTAATGCCAGGCTTAGCAAAATTGGGCGCTTGACGGGTGGGCGTAGCAAAATGACTATTACCCCAACCGCCCCGGCCACCCCGCAGCAGCACCTTTTCCCGGCCTGCTTCGTACATATCGGCCACCACAACGCCAGTTGCCTTGTCCCGCACCACAGTGCCAACCGGAACCTTCACAATCAGGTTCTCACCCCGGCGTCCCTGGCGGCGACCGCTGGAACCGTCCACGCCGGCCTCCGCTTCATATTTGCTGCGGAAGCGGAAATCCAGCAGTGTGTGCATATTTTCGTCAGCCAAGAGTACAACGTCTCCCCCATGGCCGCCGTCGCCGCCGTCCGGCCCTCCATTCTGCACGAATTTTTCCCGGTGAAAAGAAACGCAGCCATTGCCGCCGTTTCCAGCTTTAGCGATAAAAGGCGCGCGATCCACAAAAGAAGCCATACATTCCTCCTGATTGCTCAATGGAGCAATATAGTATACCATGAGTAACACACAGAATGCAATGGATTTTTTTATTGAATACAATCATCATTGCATAAGAAAAGCCCGCAGGCTTTACAGCCTGCGGGTCCATTGTTTCAATAAAATGGGCTTATTCCACCATGCGGGTCACGGCGCCAGCGCCCACGGTGTGGCCACCTTCGCGGATAGCGAAACGCAGGCCCTGTTCGATGGCGATGGGGGTGATCAGTTCCACTTCCATTTCCACGTTGTCACCAGGCATAACCATTTCAACGCCCTCGGGCAGCTTGATGGAGCCGGTCACGTCCGTGGTACGG
>JAFUFC010000149.1 GCA_017470095.1 Clostridia bacterium
GAAATTGCCAAGCGCGGGATAGAATCCATGTGGAATCTGTCGGGCGACAAAGGCATGATGGCCTTGGCTCTGACCATGCGGGATCAGCCCATGGCGGTGAACATGAGTTTCCAGCGCAGCTATGCAGAACGCTATGACTGGCTGAAGGATCAATTCAAGGATTGGGCGTTCATCCTGACTACGGCGATCCTGTATTATATGGACTACGAGAAGCTCAGCCCGGATCAGCGGAATATCTATCAACAGGCCATGGCAACCTTGGATGGGAATACGCCAACCTATCATATCGCTCTGTATGATAAGCCCACCATTGTGTGGGATTTCCATTCCCTTCTGCTGGGCATCCAGCTCATGTTCAGCTTCATGCTGGCGGACGATGAAAACCCGCTCCGCATTTGCCGGAACTGCGCCAAGGTGTATATTGCCAAACGCAAGGATCAGGATTTCTGTGGAGCGTCGTGCAGAAAACAATATGATGCCCGCAAAAATGGGAATGACAACGGCTGAAACATAAAAATGGACAGCCTGATGTAATGAACAGGCTGTCCAACGGTATTTCCATCAATTATAGTTGGTATTAATGAAGAATATCCACCAAATCCTTTTCCGGGGTGCTGATGGGCTTAAGGCCATAATGCTCAACCAGGTAATTCAGCACGTTGGGAGAAACAAACGCAGGCAGGGACGGTCCCAGGCGAATATCTTTGATGCCCAGGTACAGCAGCGTCAACAACACGCAGACGGCTTTCTGCTCATACCAGGACAGGATGATGGACAGCGGCAGATCATTCACGCCGCAGCCAAAGGCTTCCGCCAGAGCGACAGCCACACGAACGGCACTGTAGGCGTCGTTGCACTGGCCCATATCCATCAGCCGAGGCAACCCGCCAATGGTGCCCAGATCCAAGTCGTTGAAGCGGAACTTACCGCAGGCGCAGGTCAGCACCATGGTGTCGGCAGGCGTCTGCTTCACCAGCTCGGTGTAATAATTCCGGCCAGGCTTGGCCCCGTCGCAGCCCGCCACCACAAAGAAGTGCTTGATCGCGCCGGACTTGACGGCCTCGATCACCTTGTCCGCCACACCCAGCACCGTGCCGTGTGCAAAGCCCGTCATGACGGTTTCACCGCCATTGATGCCGGTAAACTGCCTGTCCTCGGAATAACCGCCCAGTTCCAGGGCCTTTTCGATCACCGGGGTAAAATCCTTGTCCTCGCCGATATGAACCATTTCGGGATAGGAGACCACTTCCGTGGTGAACACCCGGTCCTTGTAGCTGTCCTTGGGTGGCATTAGGCAGTTGGTGGTAAAGAGGATAGGCGCAGGAATATCAGCAAATTCCTTCTGCTGGTTCTGCCAGGCTGTGCCGAAATTGCCTTTGAGATGCGGATACTTTTTCAGTTCGGGATAAGCATGCGCAGGGATCATTTCGCCGTGCGTGTAAATATTCACGCCCTTGTCCTTGGTCTGCTCCAGCAGCTGTTTCAGGTCATACAGATCATGGCCGGAGATCACGATGAACGGGCCTTTTTCCACCTTCAGCGACACGCTGGTAGGTACGGGGTTACCGTAGGTTTCGGTGTTGACCTTGTCCAGCATCTCCATGCAGAGGAAATTGACCCGGCCCACTTCCAGCACGGCAGCCAGCAGTTCTTCCTGGCTCCATTCGTCCCCGATCATCATCAGAGCTTTGGCAAAGAAGCGGTTGACTTCGTCATTGTGATAGCCCAGCACACCCGCATGATAGGCATAGGCTGCCATCCCGCGGATGCCGAACAGGATCAGTGACTTGAGCGAGCGGATATCCTCATTCTCTTCCCATAACTGTTTCATGGCAAAATCGTTGTTCCGTCCGCAAGGCGATTCACAGCTCATGCACCGGGGAACGAGCTTCTCCTTTTCGGCATGAACCGCATCGATCAGCTGACGGATGGTTTCTTCATTGAAATTGACATTGGTGATGGTGGTGAAGAGTCCTTTGATCAGCAATTGCCAGGTTTCCTCCGTGGGATGAGTATCTCCATCCGTAGCACGGGCCAGTCCGATCAGCGCCCCGGTCAGTTCATCCTGCAAGCCTGCGACAACAGCACTTTTTCCGCACACGCCTGCGCGGCCCATGCAGCCCTTGCCGCCTGCAGTCTGCTCGCACTGAAAACAAAACATCTGTTTCTCCATTAAATACCCCTCCTACTCAATCATTTACCGGTGTTTTTCGATACAGTTGATAGCTGCTCCTATCCAGTTTGCGGATGCCAACTGCCGTAGCGGCCAGCATTCCTTCCATTACACTCTCACGCAGCATCGCGTACAGCTCCGGTCTTTCGGGCCAGTAAGCGCCGTGAACGTCCTGAGTTTCCTGCCAGGTGAACGCATCTGCGTCGTTCACGGTGATCACATTTACCCGGTCACAGGGCATACCGTTCACATAGAAGCTGTCAAACGCCCTGAAGGCTTCCTCGGGAGATACGCCCGTATCCAGCGTATTGGCCCTGCCAAACACAAACGCAGCCTGCTGAAGCTGGGAAAGCCGCTGCTCTTCATCTTGAGCCAGGATGGCAAGCACCAAAGCGGCATAGCGGGTTTCTGCATCGGCAATGCGGGCTTGCAGCCAGCCATGAATGTTGCCCTCATCAATAACGCTTTCCAGCGCGGGAAGCGCTTTTGTGTAGTCGGCGGCATTTTCCAGCCATCCATGTTTCCCGGCGACATCGGCAAAAGCCCGCGTCAGTTCCTCCTGATGGCCGATCTTTCCATACAGCCAATAATGGATCGGGCCAAGAAACTTGCTCATGCCTTCCTCACTTTCCGCTTTCGGCAATCTTTGCGTTGATCTTCTCGATCACCGGCTGGGGATCAATGCCATGTACGGCGCAGGCGTCTTCCAGGGATTCCGCTTGGGAAGCGGGGCAGCCCAGGCAGTGCATACCGATGGAGAACAGGATTTCGGCGGTCTCAGGATAGTTGTTCACGATTTCGCCCACCAGGGTCTTGCCGGTAACAGTAAAAGTCGTCATAATGATGACCTCCTTGCTTGCTTTTTCGCAAACAATATACTACAATAGGAATGACAAGTATGTTGTTATAACAACGAAAATGGGAGAAATTTATGAATTTGCACTTTCTTCAAAATACGCCCCTGTTTCACGGCATCCGGGAAGAGGAGATCGGCAGTATGCTCGGCTGCCTGAACGCGCGGGAGAAAGCGTATCGCAAAGACGAAACCATCCTGCGGGCGGGCAGCACCACCGGCAGCATTGGGCTGGTGGAAAGCGGCAGCGTGAATATTCAGGTCACTTTCTTTTGGGGTGGTAATCATATTTTCGGTCATGTGTCCGCCGGGCAGATTTTCGGGGAAACCTACGCCGCCATACCGGGCAAGGAATTGATCTGCGACGTCATCGCCGCCGAGCCTACAGAAGTTCTCTTCCTGGACATGGATAAGTTGCTGACTACGTGTTCCTCGGGGTGCGCTTTCCATAACCGGATCATTCATAATCTGATCCGAATCTCTGCTACGAAAAACCTGAACCTATCCAATCGCATGATGCACACTGCCTCCAAGTCCATCCGGGATCGGCTGCTTTCCTACCTGTCCGAGCAGGCATTGGAACAGGGCAGCGCTCATTTTACCGTTCCTTTTGATCGCCAGCAAATGGCGGACTATCTGGGAGTAGACCGCAGCGCCATGTCGGCTGAACTCTCAAGAATGAAAAAAGATGGCCTGATTGAATACCACAAGAGCGAATTCGCTCTGTTGGAAAGAGGCGATGTGGATGCATGAAATCCGAATCAAACGAATTTATGATCCGTTTCTGGAGGAAGATGGATACCGCGTGCTGGTGGATCGTCTGTGGCCCAGAGGCATATCAAAAGAAAAGGCGCAGATCAACGAATGGGCCAAGGAAATTGCGCCATCCAATGAGCTAAGGCAATGGTTCCATCACGAGCAGGAACGGTTTGAATCCTTTTCGATACAGTATCAGCAGGAGCTGAATGAAAACCCATTCGCGCTCGAATGGAAAGCTGCCTGCTTGGCCCGTTTGGAAAAAGGGAACGTCACCTTGCTGTACGCAGCGAAAGACCCCGCCTGCAACCATGCAATCGTGCTGAAAAAATGGATCGAAAGAGATTGATTTGTTGTTTTAACAACATACTTTTTCTCGTGGCCGGGATATGATGAGCCTGTAAATCAGATAGAGGAGGTTGTTCCCATCATGGCAAAGCAGCTTGATTTGAACCGCAGCGTTTTTGAACTGGCTCAGGAATATCCTGAACTGATAGAGATCATGGCGGAGCTGGGTTTCAGCGAAATTACCAAGAAGCCCGTCCTTCATTCCGTTGGCAAGATCATGACCATCTCCAAAGGCGCAAAGATGAAGGGCATCCCGATGGAAAAGATTTTGGATTCCTTCCACGCGCATGGCTTTGAGGTGATCGGAGAAAACGGCCCAGAAAAAAAGAAAGAACAGCAGGAGGCGGAAGCTGCGCCTTCCGATGAAGCAACGTTGCCCAAAAGCCGCACCGAACAGCTGAAAGCCTATCTCCGCCGTCTCGGCGCAGGGGAAGATTTGGAGAGTGTCCGCGCCGATTTCGTGGCGCACTTCCGGGACGTGGAAGCCTCCGAGATCATGAAAGCGGAGCAGGAGCTGATGCAGGAGGGTACGCCTCTCAGCGAAGTGCAAAAGCTCTGCGATATTCATTCCGCCCTGTTCCACGGCGCAACCAAGGAAGAGCAGATCGCCAATGCCGAAAAAGCAGTGGAAGAATCCCTGCAAAAGGAAAAGTTGGCGGAGGCCATGAAGAAGGTGCAGGCGCTGCAGGAGAATCCGCCCCAGGTCAATTATGCGGATAAAAACGCCCGCGCCGCTGCCCTGGCCGCCATTCCCGGACACCCTCTGTACACCTTCACCAAAGAGAACGAAGTCCTCGCGCCGCTGCTCAAGGACGCGCTGGAAAAGCTGGCGCACGGCGCAGATATCAATGATGAAATAGTCACGCTGCGCCAGCTGAGTATCCATTATGCGAAAAAAGGCGATCTGCTTTATCCGCATTTGAAGGTGAAATACAGCATCTCCGGCCCTTCCGACGTGATGTGGACGGTGGATGATGAGATCCGGGACGAGATGGGCGCATTGGTAAAAGAAACCCATCACGACGCCGCTTGGAAGGAACGCGCCCAGGCCGTGCTGAAACGCGCTGACGAAATGATCTACAAGGAGCAGAACATTCTGTTCCCCATTTGCGCTGTCTGGTTTACAGAAGGAGAATGGTACGGCATTTACCGCGATTCCAAGGATTACGCCCTTTGCTTCGGCGTGGAAAACGGCGTCTGGGAAGCTGCGGAAGCAAGGCAATCTATTCAGGAAAACGCCGCTTCCGGGGAGATCGTCATGCCTGGCGGTCACATGACCCTGGAGCAGCTGACGGCGCTACTGAATACTCTGCCCGTTGAAATCACCTTTGTGGACGCGGACAACATCAACCGCTTTTTCAATGAGGGCCCCAAGGTGTTCAAGCGGCCCGGCATGGCCATTGACCGGGAAGTATTCTCCTGCCATCCGCCCAAGATCGAGGTCATGGTGCGGGCAATTATCGACGATTTCCGCGCGGGACGGCGTGACATCGTTCCCGTCTGGATGGAAAAGGGTGGACGGAGCATGCTGGTACGTTACATGGCCGTGCGGGATGCGCAGAGAAACTACCTGGGCACGGTGGAAGTAGTGGAGGATATGGAAGCAGCCAAGGCGCATTTTACCAAGGAAGAATGATAAGATTCGGGCATCAAAAAAGGCTTTCCCCTGTGCCAACGATCAGGCAGAGGAGAAAGCCTTTATCCATGTTTTTTGTTATACCGCGTAGGAATGAAGCCCCGGCAGCAACAGGTTCACCCCGACGAAGGTAAACGCCACCAGGATCACGGCGATGATGGCCAGCCAGGCCATGCGCTTGCCCTGCCATTTCAGGCGCAGGCGCTGGTGCAGGTAAATAGCGTAGAAAATCCAGGTAATCAACGCCCAGGTCTCCTTGGGGTCCCATGTCCACCAGGCGCTCCAGGCTTGCTCAGCCCAGATGGCCCCGGAGAAAATGACCACCGTCAGCAGCAGAAATCCCAGACAAATCAGCCGATAGCCCATATAGTCGATCTGCTTCATTTTGGCGTCGGTTTCGCTCTTGCCTTTTTTCAACTGTACCAGATAACTGACCCCCAAACCGCCCGCAATGGCGAAGGAAGCATAGGAAAAGGCGGCAGAGCCGATGTGCAGCACGAACCAGGTGGAGCGCAGGGCGGGCATCATTTCCTTGATTTCCATAGGCTGGAAGGCGGCATAACTGAGCACCAGGTAGGCAACGGGCATGGCCACCGTCATCACCCATTCCTGCTTTAAGCGCTTATACAGCACAAAGCCCATCACCACCGCCGCCCAGGCAAAGGCGGAGGCGAACTCAAATTGGTTGGACAGGGGTACCCGGTGGGCCTCGATGCCCCGCCAGGTCATGAACGCCGTATGCAGGACGAAGGAAATTAGAAAGACGATGTGGGCAATTTTGCGCAGGGCCTCTTTCTTCATGGACGCGCCAACAAACTGGAAAACCGAAGCGACAAAGTAACCAACCAGGGCGGCAAAAAACAGAATGTTCACTCTTCTTGCTCCTTTTCATCCAGCAGTGCGCCCAGGTCGATCATCAGGCCCTGCTGATTCTTGGGGGATAATACGGTGAAAGCGTCCGGCTGTACCTTCACATACACCGGCACCGCGAAGAAACACAGGTACAAAGCAACTACCATCAAACCAAAGCTGAAATACAGTCCTCCGAACAGCCAGCTGGATACGTGCTTGATCCTAAGGCCCGGATATTCCGCAGGCGATAAGAAAGTAAAGCTGATATCGCCGATGCGCAGTTCCTCATCCGGAAAGGCCAGCACCGAGGTGGACATCCCGTCGGCAATGGACTGGATGGAATATACCGGGTCCGTATAGCTATTGGCGGTGCTGGTGATCAGCGTGTAATTCCCTTCCTCATCCTGGATGAAGCCGGGATACAGCGCCTGGAAATACACGCCGTTGCGCCCGTCGATGGAGAGGAAGCAGGGATCGGTCAGGAACATGACTTCCTCCGCCCCGTTTGCGTGATTGGTGATCTTCACCCGCCCGGCGGTGCCGTAGGTCTGCTGGTACACTTTGTATTCGCCAAAGCGCATAGGCTCGTTTACCCGAATCTCCTGCCGCTTTTCCTGGCTGCCGTCAGCGCTTTTCATGGTGAGCACGCTGGCGTAATCCAGTTTGCCCGTATCATCCTGGATATGGAAGCTCTCGCAGGTGATCACCGTACCGTCCTCCAGGATGAAGTCGCTGCCCGGCATCACCGTGCGATCCTGAATGTCCGGGGTCATCAGCACCAGGGAGCCGAACAGCAGCACCAGCAGGATGGACAGGTGGGTCAGGAATGAGCCGTAAAACCCCGCGGCGTTTTTGCTGTACACTTTTCCGCCTGCCGTTTCATACAGGCGGTAATGCCGGGCGGACAGATAGGCGCACAGCTTTTCCCGCTGCTCCGATGTCAGCGGATGCTCCCCTTCCGCCTTTTCCGCCCGCGAAAGCCACTCCCTACCGGCTTTTCGGGTTCTCGGAAAGCGAAGGATGGAGCACAGCGTCAGATTCAGGCACAGAAGAATTTCCAGCGCGTAAAAATACCAGGTATGGAAAATATCCGTGACACCCAGGGCGATCATCACCTGCGCTGCCTGAGAACCGTAGGCGCGCACATAATGCATGGCGCTTTCCTGTTGGGGGATCAGCGAGCCTGCCAGGGACAAGAGCATCACCAGCACCAGCAGAATCATGCCGAACTTCATGGAACGGAAGAACCGCAAAAACTTCTTCAATATATCCCTCTTTCAGCATTAAATGCAGTTGGAACAGGGCAGAGCCTTGCGGTTTCCCGCCTGCCCTGTTCCGGGGTCGGTCAGAGCTGGAGCAGTCCCAGCGCCTCGTCGATCAGCGCTTCCGCTTTGTCCAGGCAGCTGTTGTCCAGACGGGAGTTGTGGGCACCCTCACTGTTTTCCACGAACACGAAATCCCAGTACCACTGTCCCTTGCGGTTCAGCTCCCGGATCGTGTTCAATTGCTCCTCGGTGTAGTTGCCGGAAGCAACGGCGTCGGCCAGTTTGTTGGTCAGGTCTTCCAGTTTGTAACCGATGGCGATGGTACGCGCCTCCATCTTTTCCTGAATGCCGTGGACGAAGTCAGGCAGATCGGCATGGCAGGCGGCGCAGTTCGCCATGATGGTTTCGCTCTGCAAGGGGCTGACCAGCGTATGGCTGCGGTAGGTGGTTCCGTCTTCCTTGGTCACTTTTTCCATGTGGCAGTCCGCACAGGTGAACATGCTGGCGTGCACGCTGCCAGCGCCCATATACGTCTCGAATTCGGGATGCTGGGCTTTCAGCTGACGAACGCCGGTGCGGGGGTTCACGTAATCCGCGAAATCCATGGCCTGATAGTAGGCGTAGATATCGTCGGGATTGGCGACGCCCATGCCGACATAGGGCAGGGTAGTAGCCTTGGAATCAGGGTCGAAGTAGTATTCCACGTGGCATTGGCCGCAGGCAGCGTTAGCCGCGGCCACCTTGCTCGCATCCTCACCCATGGCGTTTGCCAGATACAGATGCGTGACGGTTACGCCCGTGGACGGGTCGTTGGCATGGCAGGTAAAGCAGCCCACATCCTGTTTCATGTCGGGCGCTACGTCCTCAAAGGGAAGCGCGTAAGCGCTGTCGCCCATTTCCAGGGTCATGTGGGTGAAATCCGCCGTTTTGCAGGTAAAGCAGTTGGCCAGCTTGTGGGGGCGGCCAGTTGCCAGCAAGTCCTGGATAGCGTAGTAGTGGCCCCGTGCGCTGCCATAGTAGGTGCTGAAAGCGTTGCCTTCATATACCGTGGCAAGCATGGGATACTCCGTCGGGTGATCCATGACCTCACTGTTTTCTTGGTTCGCCATGTAGCTGGCGTAGACGTCCGGGTAGACGTTTTCCCACTGGTCAGCCGGGATCATGGTGACCCCGGTGCCGCTTTGCGCCACGTTTGCCGGCGTTGCCGCCAGAGCACAGCCCGAGACGCACAGGAAAAGACATACCACGAACATCCCCGCGATGAGTTTTCTCATGGAACTGTTTTCCCCTCCTTATATCTGGACGGGACACGGATGAAGGCCGCATCCGTGCCCGTTCCAAGCATTTTCTCCGGTGAATTAGGTGGAAGCTATAAGCCAAATTTCTTCTAATTTCTCGGCTTATAACTCTCTCTTTGATTCAATTTGATTATAACATGACGCTATAGGATCGTCAAGGCGGTCATATTTCTTGATATGGGGGCGAATACTTTACTTTGGTCATTTGGTATGTCTCGATATTGCCAAGCGCTGAAGCCAAGAAAACAAGCTACCCTTTAAGAAATGAAAAGAGGCAGCCCGCTGTGATGAACGAGCTGCCCCTGGGCTTGTTACTCATATACGATTTCTGAAAGGATGATCTCTTCCGCACTGTGCTGGACTTCATTCATCCGGCCTACCCACCCAAGCTGATCTCTGGCTTTCAATTCCTCTGTGATGCCTTGCTGCTTTGCCATCTGCGGGATCATGGTCTCCAGCCGTTCTTGGCAGATGCGTTCAACCTCAGCTAAGTGCTCATACAGCTTTCCCGACAGGATCAGGTGGCTGTATAGTTCCGGATGATGTTCCGTCAGATATACCTGACGCATCCTGCTATACTTTCCGATGGGTTCATGGGGTGTATCCGGCAAAGAAAGGTTCGGGATCAGATAATCACCTGCTTGGGTATAGGTTCCACCTGTTTTTTCAAAGATACTGTTCATTTTCAGCCCTCCTTGTGGTATAATTGGCCTATCAAGGCCATGCTGTGGGTTTCGCATAGCTGCGAAGCCATCCACCACAGATGAGCCAATCCAGCTATGCTATGATTAGGTGACATCTTAAATCACCCTTGACTGATTGTCCGTAAAACATAATTCAGAAAAAATGGCCTCCAATGCAGGATTGGCAATACTGAACTATGGAGGAAATCACGATGAAATCCCTGTTTGAAGAACTTGGCGGAACCTACACCCTGGGCAAAGACGGGATGTATTATCCGAACCTGACGATTGATGATAACGATCAGCGTCCCATCGGGAAATGGGGCAGAATGCACAGGACATATCTGGATGGAAAACTCTGTCGATAGGGTTGCTTCCTGATCGTAGAACATAGTGATTGCATAGTATGGTCGTTCCTCGTCCACGATGAAATATGAATAGCAATATATTTCCTCCAATTCATGCTCAGAGATATCCGTTGCATCCTGATAGGCTTTCCGTGCAATCTTATAGGCTTCATCGGCGGAAATATC
>JAFUFC010000011.1 GCA_017470095.1 Clostridia bacterium
ATTTCCACAAACCGCTTCATCCCAGCGTTGCGGAACTCCGCCGATGCGACGAAGGTGATGGGCAGCGCAATCAAGGCCAGAATAAAGATTGCCGCAATAGCTGCGGCCGCATAGCGCAGCTCTGTGGACACCTTGATTTTCCTCGCTCCATGCTTTTCTTTCTTTTCCAGGTTGGAAGAACAATCCAAGGCGGAAAGAAACACGCGGTCCGCCCGTGCCTCTTCTTCCGGGGTCAACTCGGGATCAGGCTCATTGATAAGCTGTTCGATTTCTTCCGCTTCCAACTGTTTAAAAGCTAATTCGATCATCAAGTCTAGATGCTGATCCTGATAAGAGGGCTGGTTCATTCTTCTGCGCCTCCTTCGTATAGAACAGCTTTCAAATGATTGCGTCCCCGAATGATATACCGACGGACGGAGTTTTCCGCAACGCCTAAACGCTCTGCAATCTGACTGTCAGAGAGCTGCAGAAAGAATTTCATTCGCAGCGTTTCACGCTCTCGTTCCGGCAGGGCAAGAATCGCTTGTTTTACCATATCGATATCCTGCTGAACGGATATTTTTCTTTCAAATGAAATAGGCTCGGCAATCTGCTCCAATATATTTTCATCCATATGCAGGATTTTGCTCTGCTCCCGCTGTTTTTTTCGGGCTAAATCAATCGCTTTATTCCTCACGACGGTGGCAATATAGGCACGCAAAGCGCTATCCGATAGTTTTCTTAATGTGTCAATATTTTGAATCAGTGCAACACAGCTTTCGGAGACGATGTCGTCCACTTCCGAGAGGTCTTTTGTGTACTTCCAGGTAATTTTCATCATCAGCGCTCGATGCTGCCGGTATAAATCGGTCATATAGGCTCGGTCATCATCCGATTCGATTGCCATGATGACCATGGGGATCATTATCAATAGGATTCACTCCATTTTCCATAGTGTGTGGCGCAACTTTGATCGGCCCATCATGATTATAACACACCTTACAGAGAAAAAATACAATCAGGAAAGCATGAAAAATTACTTTTCCAAAGCCGTCTTGTGTGTCAACTGAAATGAACAATTTAATAATATAGGAAAAGCTGCAGAGAGTCATCCCCAACACTTATGTTTTTTAATATTTCTTTCTCTTTACAGAACATACGTTCTTGTATATAATAAAGGCGTTTGAACAGGATAACATCTCTACATAAATGAATAGGAGCGAAGAAAATGCAGAGCGATACGTACAGAAACACCAATGATATAGACGATGATGAATACACTCGGATACGGAAAGCGGAAGACAGCTCATACGAATATCATGGCGAGGAAACGGATGAAATCAACGAAGATAACGCGGACGACGGCTACCCCGAAACTGTCGAACATGATGAAAGCGGCATCGTATATGACCCGAAAACGGATTTCATCGTACTGCTCCCCGGCGAGATCATCCGCATCCCGCAGGACAGCAATTTTGCGTGGATGACCATGTTCTATGCTCTGCCCCGAGAGCTGGTGGAAAGGCGGCCTGCGTATCTGGAACTGCCCAGAAACATTGCACAATTATTGGATAGCGAAAAGTACATGAAGCTCATCGAGAAGGATGCTTTCCTGGAGCTGGTATGGGATAGTTACGCCTGGTCTATCTGGCAGGCTATTCAGGTGCCGGACGGCAAGGGTGGGTATAAGGAAGTGCCGGGGGATTGGCAAAACTATTCCGGCGATTTTCCCATTTGGCGACTGGTCTATAGCATCATTCCCTACTTCCGTATGACGTATGAAACAAGAATGGAATGGAGCTTCCAACAGCTGTTTACCATGCCGCATAATTCAAGTCTTCCCTGGTTGGATTGGCGGCATTTTTCCAATCTTGTTTTCAACCTGACGGACATGATTTTGAAAGAACAAAAATTGCAGCCTGTCATTGACGAGGTATGGAATCATCGCCAGCCGGAGGATTACACCGGGTACAATCTCAAGCGGGGTGAATTTCTGCGAAAGTGGAATCACAGCCGCTACTATCAGCATGCCTCGGTAGAGCAGATGATGGATGACAAAATTGATGTACCCGATACGCGGATGGCGTTTGACCGGAAGGTGCTTTCAGAGCAGCTGGTGGAGCAGTTTGAAGCGACGCTGTCCCAAAAGGATAAAACGATTTTAGATTTGCGGATGAAAGGACGGACGCTGCAGGAAATCGCAGATGTCGTGGACTATGAAACGCCCAGCGCTGTGTCGAAACGCATCGACAAAATTGCGGAGCAGTATGAAGCATTTATCAATCCGCTGCCCGAAGGCGCGGAACGAATAAAACCGGAGAAAAAGCGGCCCTAAAATTTTTTCAAAAAATTTTTGTATCCAGGAAAAAAACGGCCATTTTCAAGCCAATGAATATTAGAGGGGGAGATAATTCCCCTTCCGCAATCACAGCCATCGGTTCTGCCGGTGGCTTTTTGCGTGCAGAAAAAGCCGGATGCAGGCGACAGGAAGGAGGTGAACGTATGAGCAAACGGATGGATCAACTGTTGGAGAAGCAGAAGAAGCTGCTGGAAAAGAAGCAGCAGGCCGAGGCCGAAGAGAAGGCTGTGCAGAAGCAGATCAGGGAACTGTCCCGCAGTGAGCGCACCCATCGGCTGTGTACCAGGGGTGGGTATCTGGAGAAGCTGCTGGTTGAGCCGGGATTGTTTTCCGAAGAGGAAATACAGGACCTGCTGGACTACGCTTTCGGCACTCCTTTTGTGAAGGACAGGTTGGCAAAACTGCTCGAAGCAAAGCGGGAAGCTGCCACCGAGGCTGAGGGAACCAAAGCCGGGAGTTTGACTGACTAAGGCCCCGGAGTTTACGGAGGGCGCAATTATATGAACTCCGTTCATTCATTGCGCTCTCCGAGGGCTCCTGCGGAGGGCACGATGGAGA
>JAFUFC010000150.1 GCA_017470095.1 Clostridia bacterium
ACGAAAGTGGGCATCCTGTGTTATCCTTTCCATTACAGAGAGTCCTTTCTGTGATGATGGAGTGTAGCAACTTTACTTTATCACTTGACTCTCTGTTTTTCTATACCTTATGTTACCGATCTATTGTACCTCAACACGGAATGCTGGAGACAAAGGCCCGATGCAATATTTTTGTTTTTGATTTGCATACGCCGCGCGGCGGTTCGTCAAAAATTTACATTCTTTTCATTGACCGGCAGAAACGCAGATGGTACAATAGTTTTATGCAAAAGCGCAAGGAGGAACACACATGCGCAAAATCTGGCTTTTGGCGCTGGCGCTCCTGTCCGTGGCGGCCTGCGCCCGGGCGGAAGTACAGATCAATGAAATCATGGCCAATAACGGCATTTATGAAAATGGCAATGCTTATGAGTGGATTGAACTGAAAAACACCGGCGCTTCCAAGGTTTCCTTACAGGGCTATACGCTGAAGTATACACGCAAAGGAGAGGAGCAGGTATTTGATCTCAAGGGCGGGACCTTGTCCGCCGGGGGATACGCGGTGGTTTACTGCATCGAAAACGACGCGGCTCCGAACGGGGGCAAGGATTATTACGCGCCCCTGGATCTTTCCCGAAAGGGCGGAACGGTGACTTTGTATCGGGACGGCCAGGCGGTCGATTCTGTCGAGTACGGCCAGCAATATGGCAATATTTCCTTTGGCCGGGTGAATGACGATGGGGCATGGCATTTCCTGGCGGAAAGCAGCCGGGGTGGCCGGAACACGGCCACAGGCTATGATCACCGCACGGCGACGCCCATTTTCTCCGTTCCGGGCGGCGTATATGATCTGGCAGGCAGCGTTGCCTTATCCGCTAAAACGGGAGCGGCTATCCGCTACACCACCGATGGCACCGAACCCACTGAAACGTCCACACTGTATACAGGACCCATCCCTTACGCAAGAGCGGTTACCTGCATCCGAGCCAAGGCTTTTGAAAGCGGCGCTTTGCCTTCTGAAACGGTGACTAACACCTACTTCGTGGCTCTTGAGCCCACCACGCCCATTGTGTCCCTGGTCACGGATGAAAAATATCTGACCAACAGCAAAACGGGCCTGCTGGTGCCGGGCAACGGGAAGATCAAGAATTATAACCGCAATTGGGAGTACCCCATCTCGGTGGAGTATTTTGATCTGGATGGCCAGCAGTTGATCAACCAGATTGCCACCTTTCGGGTCACAGGGGCCACCAGCCGCAGCTACGGGCAAAAGAGCATTTCGATCTTTGCCCGGTCGGCTTATGGGAGCAAGTATTTTTCCTTCAATCCCTTTGAAAACCGGGAAAGCTACACCGGTTACCGGGCCCTGACCCTTCGCGCCGCTGGGACGGAAAGCTTCCTGACCCGCTTTCGGGACGCGCTGCTCACTTCCCGGGCCAAGAACCTGAGCATTGCTTACCAGGAAAGCCAGACAGTGATCGTGTACATCAACGGTCAGTACTGGGGACAATATAACCTGCGGGAGCGGATCAACAAGCATTTCCTGGCCCAGTTCGAAGGTATCACGGACGATGATCTTATCGACCAGGTGACCATCATCAAGGGCCGGGGCGAGGTGCAGCAGGGCACTATTGACGAATGGAACGAGCTGATTTCCTTCTGCAAGAAGAATAACCTGAACAAGGGCGATAACCTGGCTTGGATCGAGGAACGGTTGGATATCGATAATTTTTTCACCCACGTGGCTATCCAGATGATTACCGGCAACACGGACATCGGCAACCAGCGGTATTATAAATTCCCTGGGGGCAAATGGAAATGCGTGCTCTATGACTTGGACGCAGGTATGCAGAACCTGAAAAAGGGCCCCATTAGCTACTACAACAAATCGGTGACCACCGCCAGTAAGCTGTTCTACCATGAGCCCTTCGCCGCTCTGATGAAGGTGCCGGATATGAAGGAAAAGTTTTTTACCATCATGGGCCAGGTGATTTTGCAGTATTTGCCGCAGGACCTGACGGCAGAGGTGGATGCCTGGACGGCAAAACTGGAGCCACTGATGGCTGCGCAGATCAAGCGCTGGCCCAAATGCAGCCCCAAATCCCTGGCCAATTGGCAGTATGAGGTGAAAGAATTCCGCAGGATGTGCGCTCAGCGCCCATCGAAGGTGGTGGATCTGGTATGCAGCACGTACAAAGTCTCCACAGCGGATAAGAAACGGTATTTTGCCGATTTTTATGAAGCAATCAAAAAATAAAAACAACACGCCCCTTGCTGCGTCATTTCTGATACAGCAAGGGGCGAATGGTTTGCGTTTCTTATAATTCCACGATCTCCGCGTTGTCTACCGCCGCTTGAATGAGGGCGTCCTGGTCCAGATTGTTTTCGCCCTTCAAAATCAGGGCCATTTTGGGCTTGGTGGCGGGATGGCGGGGAGTAAAGACGGTGCAGCAATCCTCATAAGGCAGGGAGGAAGTTTCGTAGGTGCCGATTTTTTTAGCATACTCGATAATATCGATCTTGTCAAAGCCGATCAAGGGCCGGAACACGGGCATTTTCACCACTTCGTTGGTGGTGACCAGGGCTTCCATGGTCTGGCTGGCCACCTGGCCTACCGATTCGCCGGTGATCAGGGCCAAAGCGTCTTCCTTTTCGGCGATTTTTTCAGCAATGCGCATCATGTAGCGGCGCATGATCAGGGTGGTGTAATCTTCCGGGCACTTTTCATGAATCTGCATCTGGATATCGGTAAAGGGCACCACATACACTTTGATGCCGCAGCAGTATTCGCTCAGGATCTTCGCCAGATCCAGCACCTTCTGTTTGGCAAATTCGCTGGTATAGGGGAAAGAGTGGTAATGCACCGCCACCAATTGCACGCCCCGTTTGGCGATCATGTAGCCGGCCACCGGGCTGTCGATGCCGCCGGAAAGGAGCAGCGCAGCCTTGCCGCCGGTGCCCACGGGCATGCCCCCTACGGCGGGGTACACCTTGCAGTACAGATAGGCTTGATCCCGAATTTCCACGGATAAAATATGCTCCGGCTTGCGCACGTCCACCTTCAGGTGATCCTCATTGCGCATCAGAACGTATTCGCCAATTTGAGCGTTGATCTGCGGCGAATCCAGGAAATAATGCTTATCCGCCCGCCGGGCTTCCACCTTGAAGGTGCCGTTCACGTCCTTCATCAGCTCGTTTGCTTGCGCGCAAATGTCTTCGAAATTGTCCTTTTCAATTTCGATGGCCGGAGCCACTGAATGCACGCCGAACACTTTGCACACCCGCTGCATGCAGCCTTCCGGGTCGCTCATATCGCTGATAAACACCCGGGCGTCGTGCAGCCACACCTGACCGCCAAAAGGCTTGGCGGCCTCCTTCACCCGGGCCACCAGCGCCCGCAGGAAATAGGGCCGGGTCAGACCCTTCAAGTAA
>JAFUFC010000012.1 GCA_017470095.1 Clostridia bacterium
ATGGGGGTAGCCGATGCAATCGGCGCAGGGGGCCGCCCCTGCTGATGGAGAGAAGCCATGAAAGTGGCCTCTCTCCATCGAGCCCTCCGCAGGAGCCCTCGGAGAGCGCAATGGATGAACGAAGTTCATATAATTGCGCCCTCCGTAAACTCCGGGTTCTTAGTCAGTCGATTCCCCGGCTTCGGTTCCCTCGGCCTTCGCTGCCGCCATCCGCTTGGTTTCCAGCAGGTTTTCCAGGGCCTTCTTTGCATACGGCGTATTCAAGGCATAATCCAGATAACCGAATACTTCCTCGTCCGTAAGCTCCGGCGCGCCAAGGGTTTCCAGAAGCTTTTCCAGATACCCGCCCCTGTTGCACAGCCGATGGGTGCGCTCGCTGCGGGTCAGTTCTTTGATCTGCTTCTGCACGGCCTTTTCCTCGGCTTCAGCCTGCTGTTTCTTCTCCAGCAGCTTCTTTTGCTTCTCCAGCAGTTGATCCATCCGTTTGCTCATTCGTTCACCTCCTTCGCTTGAAAATCCAGGCACAGAAAAACAGCGTCACCCTGCTCTGGCGCTGTCATTCGTCCCTTCACCGTAAATATGATCGTTTTCGTTAAAAACCCAAAAAACCGATGACAAGCCTGAAAGAAAAAACACGACAAAGGCGCAAATTACCCCTTTCATTTTCAAAAAGAATGATGTATAAAGAAACGCGAACACACATTCGTATCTTTGAGGAGTACAACATGGATTTGGAGAAAGAGAGCGGTATGCTCACACTGATTTTTGCCGATGATACCGTGCAATACAGGGATCGGATTCTGCCCACAGGTTCCATCGCTTGCATGGCGCTGAATATCCCAGGGAAAGCCTTGGAAGAATTGCTGCCCCTGTGTCAGCGGATCGCGGCAGTCAACACCATGCTGCACACCGGCACCGCAGACAAAATCGCCATGAAAAGCGCGTGCCTGGCAGCCCATGACCTGTTGAAGCTGATAGCCCGATACGAGCCCTTTACATTCTTCAGCAATCCGAAATTGGATCAGCGGCTGGATCAGGTATTCAGCGTGGAAGCGTTCAAGAAAATCCAGGCTTATAACAGGGCTGTACAAATCGGACAGGTGGACGAAGAAGCAGGGAAGCGATTTGGTCCTACCCGAGACTTGCTTGGCCTGGCTCCTGCGCTGTCGAATTACTATGAAGCTATCACGATGCTGCAAAAGCATATCGGCCCATTTGCCGATAAGCTGGACGGAAAGGATGTGCCCCGCACGAAGGAAGCATATCTGACGCAGTTCAGCCAGTCTTTCCCGGAGAATTTCCGCATCGGAGATGGCACCGATTCCTGGATGTCCATGGCAAATGTATCCCTTCAATATACGGCGGGCGTGAACGGAAAGAACGGGCAGAAGCACATGAAAAAACAGATGCACTTCCTCACCTTCGGCGGGATGCTGCGGGCCGATTTCTTTGAGGGCCTATCCGTAGGCCACGCCCCGAAACGCTGCGCCATCTGCGGCAGGTGGTTTCTGACCACCGATGCTCGGCACACGAAATATTGCAGCGATCTTTGCCCCACTGATCCCCTGGGAAGGAAGTGCCGGGTGATCGGCAATATGCAGGGCCGGGCAGCGCGGGAATTGGCGGCGGATCATCCGCTGAACGCGCCTTATAACCGGCGCATGAACACCATCAACCAATGCCTGAGCCGAGGCACGATCAGCCGGGAATTGGCCGACGCCATGAAGAAATTGGCGAAGGATAAAAAGCAGCGGGCCAAGGCGGATCTGGCCTATGCAAAGGGAGCCTATCAGCGGGAAATGGAACAGGACGCACTGAAGGCTGAAGCGCAAAAACTGCAGGGATAAACGGAGGCAGCGTTGGAACAGATACTGAAAGATTACTCCTGGGATTTAGGCGAATACACGCTGCGGGCGTCCCAATCAGGACGAGGCAGGCTGACGTTGTATGACGCGCGAAATGCGTATCGGCTGAACCCGGAGCCGCCTGCTTCGCCGGAAGGCAAAAAGGATCATTACATCTGCCTGGCCCAGGAGACCCACGAGCTGAAATACATCTTCTTTTATCTCCATGAGAATGAGGCATATTTCAATAAACGAATCGAGAATTTTCTCGGTACGGAGACAAGCTGGATTCACCCGGAACGGTTCATGGATTTGAAGCTGGAATGCCGGATGGAGGTACTGCGGAGATTCCAGGACTATGATCCCGACAGGAACGTAAGATTCCTCTCTTATATCAAATGGTATATCACCGACGTGATGCTGCGCTTCCGCATGGAAGAGGAATACTATGCTTTCGATTCTCTCCAGGAATACAAGGACGCCCGGCAGATCATGGAGTTTTATGCGTTGTGCCACGGAAATACGAAAGAAACGATCCGGCTTTTCGCTGAAAAAAATCAATGCTCCGAGGATACGGCTGCGGCAAAGCTGGCTGCCGCTTTCCGGCAGCGCAAACGCCGAGTGCCCGTGCTGCTCAACGATGAAGGCGAAGGCTGGGAACAAGCGGATGAACTGATCCCGGATCATTGGGATTATGTCGATATTCTATGGGCAGGCACAGAGGCGAAGGCGGTTGACAAAGCGTTTGAAAGACTGTCCTACCGGGATCAGAGGCTGCTGGAGAAACGCAACGCCATCTGCATGACCTGCGGCCGGGTCAGCGATATGAAAACGAAAGTTTCCTTTGAAAAGCTGGCCGAAGATTTTGAAGGCACCGGCGCGCCTGGCGCAGAAATGGCTTACAAGCGCGCCGTGGAAAAGCTGATGCTGGAGTTGGTAAAAATGGGCCAGCTTCATTGCGTGCGCCTCAAGCGAATCTCCATCCAGCGTGAAGGCAAAAAAATAACCGCCGCTGCCTACGCTTATCAGGTGGACAACGACGGTGCATGGGGTGAGATTCAATTCAATCTGGAAGAAGAGACTGCTTGGGTAGAGACATTCGCTGAGAACGATCCCTGCGATACTTGGAATATAACGGATGCTGCCATTCACGCCATTATCTCTTTTTTCAAAGACAAAAAATATCCCAAAAGGATGCTGATACCCGTTTCAAGTTTCTGAATATAATGGCACAGCATACTGTAACCGTTGTATAACTTTTATGTGCTAAAATGGGTATTGCCGTCTGAAGGGAGGTATGGTTGGGATGACCATTTTCGTGATCGATGATGAAAAGGTGATCTTGGAAGGAGAAGCAGCGCTGATCCGGCAATGCGCGCCACAGGCAACGGTATTGGCTTTTTCTTCTCCGGCAGATGCGTTAGCACGTTTGAAGGTTGAAGCAGCGGACGTGGTTTTTCTGGATTTGGAAATGCCGGAGTATCATGGCATTGAACTGGCAAAACATATGAAGCACCTTTGTCCCCGGCTGAATATTATCTTTGCTACCGCCTATCAGAACTATTTTGAAGAAGCAATGAATCTGCGGGCATCGGGTTATTTGCTCAAGCCGCTCAAAACGGAACGGGTCATGGAGGAATTAGGCAATCTGCGTTATGCCCCGGAAACACAGCATACCGGCCTGTATGTTCGCACCTTTGGCAGCTTTGAAGTATTTTATGATAAACGACCTTTGGTTTTCAAGTATCAAAAGACGAAAGAGCTTTTTGCCTATCTGATTGATCGGCGCGGTGCAGTGATCTCCCGTGATGAGCTGATTACTATTCTATGGGGAGGAAAAACTAAACGGGACAGTTACTATAAGCAGGTGCAGAAGGATTTGAATGACACACTGAAAAGCGTGGGCATGGAATATATTCTGATCAAACAGCGAAACTCCCTGGGGTTGGCAGCAGATCAGATACGCTGTGATTACTATAACTGGATTCGCGGAACGCCTGAAGGCATCAACGCCTATATGGGTGAATACATGCGGCAATATGATTGGGCGGAACAGACGCATGTCAATATCGACCGCAAAGAAGGGCGGATCGGCTTATGAATCTGGTCAATGGTGTCTTGAATCTCTACTGCGCCGGTCTTGGTATTCTTTTTATCATTTGGGGAACGGTCTTAAAGAGAGATATAAGGCGCTCTGAACCCGGAGAAATCAACCGGGTCTTGCTGATTGTTGCTACTGTGATGCTCCTGCTCAACGGTACGGCGCTATGCTTTTTTTATCAGGATGAACGCTATGACCTTCTGTTCAGATTGTTGAACGCCCTTTCATTCGTTGCGTTCTATTCGCTTATATGGCTCTATACTTACTATATGCTGGCTGTGCTTTCTATAAGGAAGAACCGTGCCGCAAAACTGCTGCTCCTATGCAACGGCATCGCTTGCATGATCGGGCTGCTTTTGTGGAGCAGCAACTGTATTTCCCCATATTTTTATGATTTGGTGGTTCGGGAAATAACCAATCCCATTTTGTATCGGATCGCTATCATTCCTGGCGCGCTTCCGGTAATCTTTAACATCATTTCTGTGATCCGATATGTGAAAAAGACCAATAAGAAAACGGATGCCGCTTTGCTTATTTTTCTCCCGTCACTGCCGCTCATATCCTCACTGATTGGCCCGGTTATTCCAGGACTCAGCCTGCAATATCCGTTGATTATGGCCGGCCTGGTGGCAAATCATTTTTATTTTGATGAAGTCCTGGAACGGAAATTGACTCAGCGGGAGCAGGAAGTGCATGAATATCACCTGCGAGCCATATTGGAGCGAGTCAAACCGCATTATATTTATAACGTGCTCACAAGCATCTATTATTTGTGCGAAAGCGATCCTTCAAAGGCGCAGCAAGCTGTCGGGCTGTTTTCCGATTATCTGCGGGATGCACTACGGAATATGGATCAATTGCAGCGTGTCCATTTTTTCCAGGAACTGAAGCTGGTGGAAAACTATGTAAAGCTGGAGCAAATGCGGTTCGGAGATCGGCTGACTGTCCGTTATGACATTCAAAATAGCGATTTTTCAGTTCCCCCTTTTACCGTACAGCCACTGGTAGAAAACGCCGTCAAGCACGGAATGAAAGGATCGTCTGGCATACATATTGAAATAAAAAGCTGGATGGACAATGACAGTTTTTGCGTCATGGTGCAGGATGACGGGCCGGGCTTTGACCCTTCTCAATTCGATGCGAAAGAATCCTTCGGCCTCAAGAATATGCAAGAGCTTCTTCGCTTATGGAATGCCGGGTCTTTAACGGTTGAAAGCAAACCCGGATGCGGCGTCAAAGCTACGCTATTGTTTACCCCCCCCGCATGAAATTTTTTCCAGTTACCAAACAAAAGTAAGAAAACAGCATATTTTCTTTTAATCATTTTCAGTCAGAAGCTCGCGCTTCTGACAATTTTTTTGAAAATTTCTGATAATACAGCCATTGTAACCGATGGCAAACCGATGAATAACCCTCTGCTATCAGCTGCTCTGCTATCCTATATCACTGGAGAAGCGACTGAAAGCGAGGTGAGTGTATGAAGAGCTTTCCACCGACCAGACGGGGGCGTCGCTGGCTTCACATGATGCTGTGCCTTATGATGATGTGCTGCCTTTTTCCTTTCCCGGCTTCGGCAGCAAACGGTGATCCCGTGCAGACGATTTCCAATCCTGCCAACACGAACATCGACGTTTTTGACTATTGGGTCTATGATGCGAAAGGAAACAGCACAATAAAAGACAATAATCGAGGAATTAATTATGATAATCACACATTATGGTTTTGGGGCAGCACAAACAACAGCCACGGCACAGAAAACAATTGGACTGGATATACTGGAGGTGTTACACAAAACCTCGTGCAGCGGCAATTGGTGGACGGATACCCTGTGCTGAATTTTGGAAGCAGAGAAAGCCTGGCCTACTTATTTAATCATGAGGATATTGATGTTGAAATCAATGGCAATACACTGCCGGCCAAGGAAACGCATACGGACGCAAGCGAGTTGTTTACCGTGGATGAGGACGGCTACTATTATTTTAATTCGGAAATTCACAAAGCCAAGCTGAATACGGAAACGGGAGATTTTGACGTAACACAGCAAAGCAACGGCATGTTTTTCCCGTTTTCAGATGCCGAACCGGATCGATGCTTCTTTGGCGTTCATATGCAAACCGAGTTTTCTGTGCCGAATGACGGCCTGGTGCTCAACCCCAGCGGTCAATATCAGGAAATGGTTTATGAGTTCTCCGGCGATGACGATGTATGGGTCTTTATCGACGGCATTTTGATCGGCGACGTGGGCGGCATTCACTCTGCACAGGATTTGAGCATCAACTTTGCCACGGGTGAAGTGAAGGTGAAAAACCATCAATATGGTAACAATGTACATGAAACAACGATCTATGACATGGTGGTTGCAGCCATCGGGGAAGAAGCTGCCCAAGAGCAGTTCCGCTGGAAGGTGGAGGAAGATGGCAGCATCAAAACATACGCCAGCGGCACATATCACACTTTGGATTTCTTTTATCTGGAACGCGGAGCTGGCAGATCCAATATGAAGATCCGTTACAATCTGGTGAGCACCTATGACTTTACTGCGCATAAGACCCTATATAAGGGTGGCAGTGACGGCGAGGAAACGCTGAAGGAAAATCAATTTCAATATAAGCTAACCGGCTATGCCATTCTGGATGAAGACGGCAATGTGCTGTTGCCGGCGGTGATGCCCGTATCTGCACCAGATCAGGATGTAATTTGGATACCGGACTATGATCACGAGCCGCAAACGCTGATTGTGGGCAACGCGGTCGATGGCAACATCAACTATGGCGATGCGCAGCTGGAGGGAGAAAGGCTGGAGCGTTACGTCGGCAAAACATTCCGCTATGTGTATGAGGAACTTATACCGGACGGCGCGATACTCAACGCAGACGGTACATATTCCCTGAACGGCATAACCTATGATACGAAGAAATTCTATTTTGAGGGAACCGTCAGTCCGGAGGGGTGGATCAACAAAACATACTACACCGATGAAACCTTTACGCAGAAAGCCAATGTGGATTTTGTCAATTTCACGAATTATTACAACTCAACAGGCAAATCCGTTCTGGCGGCACAGAAAAGCTATCTGTCTGCGCTGGACGAGCCGCTGCCCATGGAAGTAGGACAGTTTTCCTGCAAATTAACAAACATTACGGACGCTGCCAATCCCGTGGTGATAGCGGAGGCTGTCGGCAACGATGGAAGCGGGAAATTCACCTTCCCTGAGATGATGTTTTCCCTCGCAAATGATATGACGGGAGGCGTGACCAACAAAACTTATACCTATAGAATCGAAGAAAATCCTGGCAGTGATCCGAGCATCAGCTATACAGACCAGACTTATTATGCCCAGGTCATTTTAACGGACGACGGGGACGGCAGCCTGATCGTGGAAACGAAGTATTATTATGACGAAGCCTGCACTGAGGAAATTCAGGAAAGCCAAGTGATATTTGTAAACACGAACACGCAGGTTGGAAAGTTGACCGTATCCAAGCAGGTGGGTGGCAATATCGGAAGCAAGGATCAATCCTTTGCTTTTGAACTGGCAGCGCCTGATTATGCTGATATGACCATCCAATATTCGATGGATGATGAAACTGGCGTCAGGGAAATCCAGCTTGACGCAGACGGAAAAGCAACATTCAGCCTGGCCCACGGTCAGACCATTACATTTCACGCTTTTCACGGAAGTTACGTCATTCAGGAATCCAACGGCGCATACGCAGCATCTTACCAAATCAATAACGGAACGATTACAGCCGGGAATCAGGCACAAGGGACTGTTGCAGGCAACGAGGAAGAAGTGGCGTTCATCAATGAACTGGAGGCATCTCCTCCTACCGGGGTGCTGGATTCCGTAACACCAGCTTGGATTGGAATAGGGACTGGCATTGCTTTGCTGACAATCGTATGGCTGGAAAGGAGAAAACGCGGATATGAATGATGGTATCAGAATGAACAAAGGCCCATCAGACGACCAAATGCCGATTGATGAGCCGGTTGAAGTTCAGGCCCCTGAGAAGGCTGTGCAAAAGCCAAGAGCACCACAGGACACGGAACAGAAGAAGAGCCGGGGCCTTGTTGTTCGGTTTCTGATCAAGCTGGCCCTGAATGCAACTCTGCTCACGGTGGTGTTTATCTTCATCATAGGGGTTCATATCCAACGGGGCAATCGAATGTATCCCTTTCTGATGGATGGAGATTTGACGGTATTTTACAGGCTGGGCGAATATCGCGTAGGCGATGTGGTGGCTTACAGAAATCCGGATACCGGAGAGATCGCCCTTTCCCGTATCGCAGCCATGGGCGAAAACACCATTCAGGTGACGCCTGATGGGAAACTGCTGATAGATGATCAGGAGCTTGATGAAAGTGTATTCTATCCTACTTATCAGATAGAGAACAGCGCAGTAGTTTATCCCTACACTATGCGGAAAACCGGCGTGTTCGTATTGGATGACTGCCGAACCATCGGCAGTGACAGCCGCAGCTTTGGAGAATTGCGGCTGAGTGATCTGATCGGAAAAGTTGTATATGTATTCCGCAGACGGGGCATATAGCTTCGCTGAACTCTGCCTGATTCGTAGGAAAAGAATAGATAAAACGAAAGGATGGAAGTTACATGAAAAAAGCATTTGTACTGACGCTTGCAGCCATGCTGATGTTGTCAGCTATGGTATTGCCGGCACTGGCAGACGTCGTAAACTATACTGCCGTTACGCCGGGCAACAGTTCCGTAAACCATACCATGGAACTGACGGAATCCCCCTACAACCTCGATTACACCATTACCTATTCCTTTGCGGCAGGAAGCCCCACCGTAAAATCGCCGGATGGTTTATCTGCCGCTGATGTGATCACGGGCACACCCGCCATTGCCTCCGTATCCTATGGCCCCGATGATGATTTTGCCGGCGCCGCAGGCCACAAAATCACCAAGACGGCTGCCGTAGATTGGAGCGGCGTTTCCTTCAAGGAGCCCGGCGTCTATTATTGGGAAATCACGAAAACAGCAGATGATGGCGGGGCTCCTCTGACACTATCCAACAATTCCGAGAAAACCTATCTCTTCGCATTGGTTACGGATGTGAACGGCGTATTGACAGCGGCTGCTACCGGGCTCAGCACAACGGATGCGTTAAGCGCAAAAGCGGACTTGCAGGATCAGTATCCGGCGACGTCGGTTGACCTGTCTGTGGGAAAAACCGTTACCGGCACACAAGGCTCCAAAGAGCAATACTTCAAATATGATATACAAATCACGCCCGCAGGCAGCGCCACCCGCAACTATCAGATCAGCGGTTTTGACGATGCCTCCGTTGTGAACGCCAGTCCCTACAATTCCGGCGCTACGCAGCCGACAAGCCCCGTATCGCTGACCGGCAATTCCACAACCAAGATCACCGTATGGCTGCGGCATGGACAGACATTCAAAATCTCCGATCTGCCTTACGGCACAAGCTATACCGTTACTGAAAGCGCAAACGATGGATATGATACGCCCACAACTGTTGTGACCGGCGATAATACCAACAGCACTTCAAATGATATTGCGAGCGGAAGCGGCGAAACGGTTACTGATTCCTCTCTGACCGCTGATACGCTGGTGCAGTACACCAACAACAAGGATGCGGATGTTCCCACCGGTGTAACGCTGGAAAGCAGCGTAGCGATGCTTGGCATCCTGCTGGCACTGAGCCTGCTGATGATGGCTTTCCTTCCCAAGCGCAAGGAAAAAGTGCGCTGATCACAACAAGCAGTTACCACCACTCTTACAACGGATGATATGATCATCCGACGACAGTTCTATGCCTTCGGGGGAGGATGATTTCCTTCTCCGAAGGCATAGGCAATGGAGCATGAGCAGTGAAAAAAGCACTTGAGCGAATCGTGTATCTGCTGGATCACGCATTAAATTGCGCACTGATCCTGTTTGCTTTGATCGTTCTGTGTGTAAGCGGCTATTCACTGCTGGACAATGCACAAATCTATCATTATGCTTCGGATACCTCACTGCAGCAATTCAAGCCCGTCGTCAGAGATGAGGAACGGAGCGACAGCAGCTTTGTTTTTCTCGATCATCAATCGGCGTGGCTCTGCATTGATAATACTTATGTTGATTATCCTGTAATGCAGGCCGAAAACAACTTTGAGTATTTGAACAAAGACCCTTACGGCGAATACCGGATCAGCGGGTCCATCTTTTTGGATTGGAGAAACGCCCCTGATTTTTCGGACGAATTCTCCATGATCTACGGACATCACATGGATCATTACAATATGTTCGGTTCGTTAGATTTATTCACCTCAGAAGCATATTTTCTGACGCATACTGCGGGATGGCTCGCAACCAGAAACGGAATATATGATCTGGAGCTGTTTGCTGTCGTGTGGGGAGATGCCAAAGATTACACGGTATTCAACCCGCAGGGGCGCATGGCTGCAGATGTATTGAGCTACATCGAGGATAAGGCTGAAATATATACAGCATATAAACCAGGCGCAAAGATCATTGCGTTATCCACCTGCGCCGGAGAAAACGAAACATCCAGACTATTGGTATTCGCCATGATTCTGGACAGAGATGAGGAGAAAGGAGCGCTATGAAAGGTAAAACTGATATGATCCTGGGTGCGCTCCTTATATGCGCCTTCCTATGGATAATGCCGATGGCCCATGCCGCTGCTTCGGAATCGGCCCAAGTGAATATCCCGGTGATTGCGTATGGTGCAGACTGCACGGCAGAATTGTATGGCAGTGACGGCATTCAATTGCAAACAATACGGCTGATAAAGGATGTGCCGTCTTCCTTCACCATTGAATGTGTTGGGCTCAAACAGTTTGATTTTTCTATTCGCCTGGCCGATCATGATACAGAAACAGTTCAATATGACCACACACAATATGATCTGAGAGTGATTCTGTATTACAATTCAGAGGATCAGGTTGGATATTCAATTATCGTTGATACCTACGGGGTGCTGGGAAAAACATCCCAAGGGAAGAAAGAAGCCCTGGAGTTTTACAATGTCATTATCACGCCGCCGCCCACGCCCGTTCCCTATCCCTATTGCTTCACCTTTACCAAGCTGTGGCAGGGAAGTCACGAAGACAGCATTGATTGGATACTGTATCGGCCGGACGGCTCAGTGCTGCATAAAAAATTCAACAAGCGCTATATCAGCGAAAACGAATGGTATTATGAAGCATGGTTCCCGGAGCCTGTGGATGACTGCTATATAATTGAAACGATCCCCGATGGCTACAAAGTCCGATATGAAAACGTAGGCGCGCACGCCGGGGAAACGGATCGCTGCTACAATGGCGGCACCATCATCAATTACAAGGTGCCCAAGACAGGCGATGATTTCGATCTGTGGCTGTGGCTGGGATGTGTGCTCCTGGGCGTCAGCGCCGTGTGCGGCACGCTGATATTCAGCAGAAAGAAGAACACCCATCAATAAGGTATGATGAGGATACTAACAGGCTATATCAGCAATTTGGTATGGCCTGTTCTATCAAGAAGGTATAAGTATGGATTGGCAGCCCAGGCGGAGAAGACGCAGACGATACCGCAGAATACGTTGGGAACGGCTGCTGGTAGTGCTCATGGGACTGATCGCGGCAACTTTCGGGTTGATCAAACTGATTGGCTATGGAGTCAATCTGCTGTCAGCCCGACACACCGCTCAGGAATTGCGGGAAACATACTACGCAGAAGCAACACCGGAGCCGATCCTCGCAACAGAGGCACCAACCCTAACGCCTGTGCCATCCACTAAAGAAACACCGTTCGTGACACCTACCGTCACTGTGACACCTTCCCAATCACCCATTCCGCGCCTTCCCAGCGTCATTTATCCAAGCAATCCCAAGTTGACCGTCAGCAGCCGTTTCAAGACATTGCAGAAGGAAAGCAAATACATCGTTGGCTGGCTGTCGATTCATAGGATGCTGGATGAAGCCGTGGTGCAGCGGGATAACGTCTATTATCTCGATCACGACGCCTTGGGCAACAGCAACGTAAACGGAGCGTTGTTCCTGGACAGCGGCATTAATCTGAAAACCAGGCCCTATACCTATATCATCTACGGTCACAACATGAAAAGCGGAGCCATGTTCGGCAGTCTGCGGAACTATGAAAACAGCACCTTTTATCACAATGATCCCTTCATCACCTTCGATACCCTGTACGAAACGGGTCGCTATGTGATCTTCGCTGTGGGCATCGTCAGCACAGAGGAAGGAGACAGCAATTATGTGGATTTCTACGCTCTCCGCTCTGTCAATATTCCTGAGCGTCAGAGGGTCATCGAAACCCTGATTGCTGCCTCGGTTCATACTTGTCCCATTGATGTGCAGATGGACGATCAGCTTTTAGTGCTGGTGACCTGCGTGGACAAAGATGAGGATCGCCGGGTGGTCGTTGCACGGCGTGTCCGGGATGGGGAGGATGAGGCAACACTCAAAAAGTTTGTGGAAAATAGTCGGAAACGATAATAGTTTCACCAAAAAACAAAGGCCGCTGACAAGATCGGTACGATCCCGCCAGCGGCTGCTTTGTTTACAGGATGTTGATGACTTCTGCCATGATGATCTCTTCGGCTCGGCTGCGAATGCTGTTCATTTTGCCCACCCATACCATGGGCTGCTCGGCCTTGAGCTGCTCAGTGATGCCTTCCTGCCTGACCATCTGCATAATCAGGTTCTCAAGCATTTCTGTCGCTCTTTCGTTTGCATCAGCCAGATGTCTGCCTAAAGTTCCTTTCAGGATGAGTCGTTGATATAGGCTCGGATGCTTCTTTTCGAGATAATCCTTGTGCATCCTTCCCCATTTTCCGATGGGGCGTTGGTCGCGATCATCAATCGTCAGGTTTGGATAGTACATTCCGTCTTTGCTCAGGGTATAGGTTCCGCCGAGCTCTTCAAACAGGGATTTCATTGTGTTTTCCTCCATAATTCAGTATTGACCAATCCAGTACGCAGATGCCTTTTCTGAATTTCTGGCTAATACTGTTTTATGGATACCTGCCATTTGCGTCGATTTTTTAGTTTCGTTGGTTTGTATCAAAGTTGACAGGGTTTTTTCGCCTGCAGCATACAGGCCAGGAATGGGGGTTTCATCGGTATCCAGCACCTGGGCTTCTTTATTAATCACCAGGCCGCCAAAGGTCAAATGGCAAGCCAGTTGCAGCTTGGCAGCATAGTAGGGGCCATCTTCTACTTTGCCATTGAAAGTCTTGCGGCCAAATTCGGCATCTTCTTCCGCGTCCACATAACCATTGAAGGTATCAACGGTAGCGACGAGGGTGGCAGCATCCAAGCCCGTCAAATTGGCCATTTCATCCAGGGAATCGGCAGTATACGCCATGCCGCGGCTGATCAGTTCAGCGGCAAAGCCTTCCTTCTGAGCATTCAGGGCTTCGATCATTTTGCTATCGCCAATGGCAATCAGAATGCCGTCCGGCTGGTCATTTCCCTCCCGGCTGACGATCCGGCTCTGGTTGCTGTCGTCCGCAAAACGCACGGCATTGGTATTTACCAGCAGTTGAGCGGCCTTGAACACATTGCCTGCTTCGCCGGAGGCGGCCAGGTTCTGATAGCCCTTCAGATAGGTCTGGATGAAGCCCATATCCCGCAGTTCTGCGCCAACGGCTTCGGCCATCACAATGCCGTCGCCCCGATTGCCCGCAGGGTTGTTGCTGGGAATATTGGCAGTCAGGCCTGTGCCGATCTTCTGATACTGGGCAACCATTTCACCATTGGAGGAGAAACTGCCGGTAGCCAGCACTACACCGCCATTGGCGTGATAGGTGATGCGGTTGCCTTCTGCATCTTCCGCAATCACGCCTACCACTTTACCGTTTTCCACAACCAACTCACGCGCCCGGGTGCTTAGGCGGATTTCAGCTCCGTTGGCGGCCTTGTTCAGCAGTTCGATCAAGCCCATGCCGCGGCCAGCGGGCGTAGACACATATTCCATCAAGGGCGTGGTCGTCAGGCCGTATTCTTCCAGCCATCCATAGATGTTTTCGGCGTTTTCCACGCCGGAGCGAATCATGTCATAATCCAGGAATACCGTATTGCCTTCCAGGTCTTTCCCCATGCCCTTGACATAGTGATCGATCATCACGCGTTCAATGGTCACAAGGCTGCCTTTTTCGTGGCCGTTGTTTTTGTATTCTTCGATCTGATTCAGCAGGGTTTTGTAATCTGTTTTCCAAGGTTCGGGAAAACGATCCTCGCCGTAAGCGGCATATTTTTCCAGCGCAGCATCATTGCGATCCGCCTGGGCAAATACTTCCTGATTAAGATCCAATATGTTGCCCATGGAGGTTCCTGCCGCGCCGCCCAGGAAGGAATTGGCTTCCAGAACGATCACGGAAGCGCCGCTGTCGATAGCGCTGGCAGCAGCGGACAGGCCCGCGGCACCTGCGCCGACCACGATCACATCAGCGGTTTCATCCGTCACGACGGGCTTTTCTTCCGCAATGCCCTTGGCCTGATTGATGCAATCAGCCACGGCAGAGAGCATAGCGGTACTGGAAACAGTAGCGCCGGAAACCATATCCACTTCAGCGGATTGTGCATCCAGAACGGCCTGGGTCAGCTGTTCGATGGCTACATCGCCCAGCCCCTTGGTTTCCAATTCGCCTGCTGCGATAATGGAAACGATGGCATCTTCGCTGAATTCCATGGTAACAACCACGGGGCCGCCCATTCCCTGTACGCTGGCCTCGTAGGTACCAGGAGTATACAGGCTTTCAGCGATTACGTTCACGCAGCCCAGCAGCATAGCCAGGCACAGGATCAATGAAACGAGTTTCTTCATCAAGAAACCCTCCTTTCTTTATGGTTCGCATGATACCATAAAGAGGAGGGCTCATGGGTTCAAATGCCTCAACTGGGCATTTTCAAGCGGCAACTGGCACGGGAATCATCCATTCCACCTGAAAGATGCCGTTCTGTTCATCAATCTGCAAAATGCCCTGATAAGACTCCACAATGCGCTTCAAATTACTCAAGCCGATGCCATGCAGGAAAGTATCCCGTTTGGAGGTGGAAAACAAACCGTCCTGTCGTTTCTTCAGCGTGCCCGCGTAGGGATTTTCGCATTTGACGATGATCTGCCCGCCGATCATTCCAGCGCTAAGATGGATACAGCGTTTTTCCTCCAGCAATACCTGCACTGCTTCCATGGCGTTGTCGATTGCGTTGGCAAACATGGTAACCACATCGGCATATCGGATGAAATCAGCTTTGGAGAAATCTACCATACACTCCAAGTCGATATCCTTTTCTTTACATTCCACCTGTTTTTGCGCAAGCAGCATATCCAGCACAGCATTTCCCGTATGAATCTGGGGTGTAACGGTATCGGTTGCCTGTAATATATCATTCAAATACTCATTGGCGGCGCTGGCGCTTTTGCTGTTGGCTGTCATGCCTTCCAGCACACGCAGATGCTTGCTCATATCGTGATATATACGCCGTGCCTGTTCATCTGAAAGCTGCCTGTTTTCAAATTCCTGCACCTGCTGCTTCATCTGGTTCTCCATCCGCAGCAGCTTTACCTTTTCCCGCTGCAGCTGGAATTGCTTTTCCGTGGCAGCAAGGATACAAGGCATACCGAACACCAGCATCAGGGTCAGCAACGTCATTTCCAGAGAAATACCCGCCACCTGGGAAGATGGCGCTATAATCGTCAGATAATACAAGATTAACACCGTTGTATGATCGATGACCGCGGGCACCAGCGCCAGAAACGCTTCTTTGGCCGTGATCTGCCGATCCGACGAAATATCAAAGGTATATTTCTGCATCAACACAATAGCCAGCACCCGGCAGGCGTTTTCCGCAAGCGTCACTGGAATTAGCGGAAAGGCATCCGTTACAGCGTAGCCGAAGGTGGGCAGATGCAGGGAAGCAAATACCACAGGGGTAAAAAGCTTGAGCCAGCCGCCCCATAGGAAAAAGACGATACTGGCTAAAAAGATTAGGTATTGCGCTTGCCCTTTCCTCCATGATAGCATGACAAAACAGGTCAGCACATATAAAAGGATGTTTCTCACCAAGGCTTCGCTTAAAGTATTTCGATTCAACACATACCGCTGGCCCAGCACGAAAATGATCATCAACAGCACGGAACCGATCCGCCAACCCCAGGCTTTCTCCCTTTTTCCCATGGCATGGGAAAAAAACAGAATCGACCATATCTTTACTGAGCAGTCAATCACATCCCGAAGAAAAGGAGCATTCATCTTAGCTGACCTCCCCAATGCTTCATCAGCACCAGCATAAAATCTTTCATCCGATGTTTGCTGACAGGGATCAACACCCCGTTCTTCATCAACACATCCGTTTTCATAAGTTGCTTCACATAGCGCAGATTGACCATGCATCCCTTATGACAGCGAAAAAAAGCGTGATCCCGCAATTCGTTCTCCAGGGTGCTGATGCCCGCATTGGCCAGCGCCACAGTGCCATCCTGAAGCGTAATCTTTACATGCCCCATTTCCGTTTCGCAATACATAATATCCGAAATACGGAATTGCTCCGTTTGATATCCACAGCGCAGCACGATGGAAGCCTGGGCAGATTTTAGATGCTGCTCCACCGCTTCCGTCAGAACTTTGGTAAATTGGGCATAGCTGATTGGCTTTTTCAGGTAACGAAAAGCGGCCACCTCATATCCCTGCAAGGCGTATTCCAGGTAGTTTGTGCTGAAAATGATGATGTTGTTTTCATTATACTGGCGGATTTCCCGAGCCAAGTCAATGCCGTTCCATTCACCCATCTGGATATCAAGGATCAAAATATCCTCTTTAGCCAGATTTTCCGCCCGCATCTCCCTGGGATTTATCAGATAATTCCAATCCATGTGATGGATCTGCTCCGTTTCGTAGCGGGCAGCGAAATCTTTACATGCTGCAATGATTTCAGCATCATCGTCACAGATCGTGATATGAATCATGATTGTACTCCCCTCGTCATTCATGAATATTTGTGTATTTTTTTACCGCATCTAAGCTGCAGGAAAAGCAAACTTTCTGTTTCGCCTTGCTCATTATATCACAGATGAAGAAATCCGGCTATCTAAAATGAAAGCGCCACTCGATGTAAGAGCGACGCTTTGTAAACACATTGTTAGTGCATGGCTTACGAAATTATACTTTGTTACAATTTAGGTTCGTTTCCTTTTTGTTTATTTTCTTTGCCCCAATGTTTTCCTCACTTTCCCCCTGCACATCTTTTGACGACTGTTTTGTAAAGGGGAAAATCACGAATAGAACAATTTTGTAGGTATATTCTAATTCATAATAAACAATCCGCAAATTCCTATTATAGGGAATTGCGGATTACTCTCAGATTATCATTTCTTTTTTACATGTTAAGCCAGGGTGATGTTGAAATCATACGTCAGTAGATTCGCTTCCAGGGCGGCTTTGCCGTCTTGCTTATGCCAGGTCAATCGCAGAATGTGCTTTTCCGGCTGTTCGATCTGCAATTCCGCGTCAACGCCAAAGGCGGGGCAGGCGTTGCGCATTTTCAGCAGTTTCAGTTGCTCCTGCACGATGGGCCATTGCATGCGCTTCTCAATCTCTGCTTTTGAAAGATTCGTGCGGTTGATTTCCTTGTGACCTGCTTCGCCACCGCGCTGTACGGCCTCCAAATCATTTTCCCCTGCAAAGAGATCCAGATACCACACCTGGGGCTTCCCCGGCATAAACATCTGCAAAGCGCGGGCCAGCAGCATTTTTTTTCGTCGCATCCCAAAGCGCTGAAATAGGTGGCGTTGACCTGGTAGTACATATTCTTTTTGCCGTGCAGGTTCTTGATCAGCCCGCCCCGGCTGACGATCAGATCGATAAGCCCCTGGATACGCTCGTCGGGCACCAGGCCTTTCAAATCCAGCAGCGGGATGCCGTCATGGCAGCCCAGCATGTTCACGCAGCGGATATCGTTTTCCTTTTGCTCCAGGGCCCAGCGTGCCAGATAGGTGGCGTCGTGGTTTTCGATGGCGTCGATCAGCAGCCCGGGCAGAAAAAAATCGTAGGTCATGTATCCCTTTTGCGCCAGGGTTTTGTAGCTGCCCTCGCCGTAGGCGGCGTGGATCTCGGGCAGCAGGGTCAAGCCGCGCTGCTCGGCCATCTGCCGGATGCGCTCCAGGATTTCCCAGGTTTCGGGCTCATTCATGAAGTTGCGCCGTCCCGGGATCTTGGAGGCGTACCCGAAGGCGTCCAGCCGCACGATGGACGCCCCGTAGGAAGCCAGCTTGTCCAGTACTTCTTCGTAATACTGCCACACCAGGGGCGACTGGATATTCACATCCATCTGGCCCAGATAGCTGCGTTTGCCACTTTCCGGGTCTGTTTTCACCTCCTGATAGAAGGTGTTCCAGTACGGGATTTCTTTCCCATCGGGAAACTGCACCATCAGGATGGGCAGTCCCGGCTTGCGGAAAAACATATCCTGAATATACTGTTCGTCGGGCTGAATATAGCCCGATTCCGTCATGTGTCCCTTTCCTTCCCAAAACTTGTTCCAATCGATAAAGAAGTCCCGGTATTCCGAGGCTTCGCCCTTCTGGATCATATCCTGAAATTGCGGCGATTGCACGGACAGGTGGTTAAGGATAAAATCCAGCTTCAAATCCAGGCCCAGGGCCTGCAGGCGTTCCATATCGTCGGGAGAAGTGAGTTGCTTGTCCAGATCGTAGCTGATCACCGAAAAGCCCCGGTCCAAATCGGTGGTGAATACACTGGGCAGGATGTAAAAGGAGCGAAATGCTCCCTGCATTTCCTTCGTTTCCAGCAGAGATGCGATGTCGGTCAACGTGCCGCCCAGGCTGTCGGGATAGGCGTTGAGCATAGCGCCGCTGTGCATGGCTTTTCCTCCTTTATTCTTTCGCCATCAAAAGGCGGTAATCAGCGTAGGACAGTAATTCACCCTGCTTGCTCAGGATGATTTTGGCCTTGTGCGCCTGAGCTTCCAGCTTCTTTTGCTCGATTTCCAGCACCATGGTGGTGAAGGCGCTGTCGATTTTGCCGTCCCGGTTCCGGGCGCGGCGATGGGCCAGGGTTTCAGCGGGGGTAGAATTGAGGAGAATGGGAATATCCACGCCTTCAATAAAATCGCTGTTGCCGTGGGTCCATTCCAGGATCAGCACCTGGATGTTGGAAAAATCCACCTTGTCGTACCATAATTCGGTGGTTTCCCGGCCCATGCGTTTGAGGTAAATGGCTTCCTCCCCCTGATGAAAACGGGCCAGGATATCGGATACCTCGTCAAAATTGGTTTCATTGGGCGTGCCAAGATACCCCGTCAGCGCCCGGCGGCCCGATTGCTGATAGACAGCCAGCCAGGGAAGCGCCTGCGCCGCCGCTGGATCGGCATCCTTTTCTTCGCCCCACAGCCTGCGCAGTTGGGCGGACACATCGGCCGTAAGCAAATCATGATCCACCAGCCCATGCAGCCCGCCCTGGCGGTACACCCGCACCCGTTCGATATCGTTGTCCCGGGGGATGCGGCGGGGGTAATTATCGCCGCTCATCACATACGCGCCGATGCCGTCGTGATTCAGGTAATAGGCCAGCACCGAGGCGATCTCGCTTTTGCCCACGCCGCTGCCGCCGCATACGGCCATAACAGCTTTCTTATCCTTCGGCGCATCCAATTCCTCCCGCAAACGGGGATAGATGGCCTGGGCTTTTTGAATGTGTTCTTCGCCTATGCAGACTTTATCTCCGGGCATATCCCCGTGGCGAATATCCGCCGGAACAGCAGGAAATTGCAGCGACATTTTTTCCTCCTCCATCATGCTTCTTCCGAAATCAAATGAAGCTGGATCGCCGGATAGTCCCCTCTCAGCTGCCCAAAAGCGTATCCGCCATACAGCAGCGCCGAGCCGGGGTAGCTTTCCTCTGTGCCTTCCAAACGGTAAACCTGCCGGGGGTCCAGCCCCTGCAGCCGGATATACGGGAAGGGCCCGTTGGCGCGAATGTGGGTCATCACCAGATTCACCAGCGCTTCCTTTTGATCGGGCGATACGAACATCCAGGCTTCATAATCCTTGTTTTCATCCAGTTCTGATAGACGATAGTAGCTGCCCTCAGCAATCAGCGCTTCAAAGCGGTGATAATCGCTGATCTGCGCTTTGATCTGTTCTTTTTCTTCCTCCGTCAGTCGTTCGGGATTCAGCTCATATCCAAAGGTGCCGGATTGGGCTACGATGCTGCGTGTGGAAAGGGGCGTCATCCGGCTTGTCTGGTGATTGGGGGACGCGGACACGTGGGCCCCCATGGCAGAAGCGGGATAGCCATAGGAGGTGCCTCGCTGGATTTCCAGGCGCTCGATAGCATCCGTATCATCGGAACACCAGATTTGCGGGCAGTAGAACAGCATCCCGGCATCAAACCGGCCGCCGCCCCCAGAGCAGCCCTCGATCAGTAAATCGGGATACTTTTCCAGGAGTCTGGAAAGCAGCTGATAGGTGCCCATCATAAAGCGATGAGCCACTTCGCCCTGGCGTTCCGGAGGCAGCGCATGGGAATAGCAATTGGCGATGGAACGGTTGAAGTCCCACTTGACATACTCAATTTTCGCATGATCCAGTACAGCGCACATGGCGTTAACCAGATAATCTACCACGTCCTGCCGGGACATATCCAGCACCAATTGATTCCGGGCCAGCATGGGCTTGCGCTCCGGATCGGTGAGCGCCCAATCGGGATGCGCCCGGAAAAGTTCGGAATCCTCACTGATCATTTCCGGCTCAAACCACAGGCCAAATTTCAGACCGATCTGATGAATCTGATCGGAGAGCGACTTCATGGAGCAGCCCAGCTTCTTCTCGTTAACCACCCAATCGCCCAGGCCGGAATTATCATCGTCCCGCTTGCCGAACCAGCCGTCGTCCAGCACCAGCATTTCCATGCCAAGCGCCTTGGCGGAGCGGGCGAAGCGCAGGATCTTTTCTGCGTCAAAGTCAAAATACGCCGCTTCCCAGCTGTTGATCAGCACGGGTTTCTTAGTCCCCCGGTACCGGGGATCAATCACCTGTTCCCGGATGATGCGGTGGTACTGATTGCTGAGGCCGTTGAAGCCTTCCGCGCTGAAAGATAAAATCGCTTCCGGCGTTTCAAAGGTATCGCCGGGCTCCAAACGCCAGGCAAAGCCGTCGGGATGAATGCCCGTCACAATGCGGATGCTGCCCGCCTGATCCACTTCCATTTCCTCCAAGTGGTTGCCGGAATACATCAGCATGAAGCCGTAGCAATCGCCCTGATGCTCGGTGGCGCGCCTGTCGCTGAGGATCACGAAGGGGTTGCTGTGGTGGCTGCTCATGCCCCGGCGGGAGCCGAAGGAAGTCGCGCCCTTGGGCAAATGCAGCCTTTCCGCCTGCCGCTCCATGCAATGGCGGCCATGAAAATGCAGCGCGTCGAAATCGCCGTACAGGAAATCCACGCAGGCGGAAGCCGCTTTCCCAATCGTCAGCGTTTTTTTGCTTGTATTCTTCAAAATCACCGAACGGACGATCACATCCTGGGATGGAAACACATGATATAAAAGCTGCGCTTCCAGGCCGATCACATCGTCCCGCAGGGTGACGGTCAGCGTTTCACAATCCGCGCTTTCACGAATATAAGGCAGACCATGCAGTGCCTGGCGGCCTTTTTCAATCTGGAAATCAACGTACCGTAAGTCCACGCTTCGGCTGCCATTTTCGCTTAGCACCTGCACAGCAGGCAGGCGATAATCCCCCACGCCGCTGCCGGAATATTCCTGGGGCAGGGTATCCAAAGAATAGCCCCGGCGGTCCCGCTGCTCGTAGGGATTGCCGGAAAATCCCCGATCACTGTAACGGATCAGGTAATCCATATTGCCGCTTGTCTTTTCCCCGTAATAAAGGTGCAGCAGAACGCCTGCTTCGTCCGCCTTCATCTGGTAAAGAGAATGTGCCGTTTCCAGTGAAAATACGCCGGTAGGCTCATGAAATTGAATACTCATCGCGATGCTTCTTTCTATATTGTTCTGGGCTCAGCCCGAATTTTTTACGAAAGATTTTTGAAAACGCCAGCTGATCATTATATCCTACTTCTTTGGCGACCACATAGATCGGCACGTCCGTTTTTAGGAGCAATTCACGGCTTTTGTCCATGCGCACCTGCATCAAATACTCCTGGGGAGATATATGCATTTTTTCTTTGAAAATGGCCGTCAAGTAGGTGCGGTTGATGCCGATGTAATCCGCCACGTCGCTTACCTTGATCCCCGAATAATTGCTTTTCATGAATTTGGCCGCAAAGTTGACATAGTCCTCCACGGTCAAATCATTTTTATGACGGGCCCCTTCCTCGCTTTTTTCCCAGGATTCAATGGCCAGGGACAAGAACCGAAGCGCAAGGCTTGCACGATAAAATTCACTGGAGGGCTTCAGGTGCGGGCGTTCCAGGATATCCGTCACCACGGAAGAAAACTCTGACAGGTCAATATTACAGTCCTGCACGTATACGCCGTCTGTAAACCCGGCAAAGGCCATATATTGGCCCGCCTTTTCCCCGCAATAGGTGATCCACACATAATACCAGGGGTCTTCCATATCTGCCTGATAGAAAATATCGTCCCTTTCCCTCAGCAGGAATAACTGCCCCTTGTGGATGTGATATTCCTTTCCTTCGGCCCGCAGGATGCCTTTTCCGGACAGCACCACATGCAAATGATACCCTTCCCGGGAATTATGCGGATAGGCGTAGCCCGGCAGACAGCGCTGGATGCCGCAGGTTTTCATATAGAATTCATCGTCTTTGTTGCGCAGGTATTCGATGCCATGGTAATTTGGCGATTTGAAAACAGAGGGACTTTCCACGGTCTGCCCGCTCTTTTCCGTCATTTTGTTTTCCTCCTTTCCTGTTGCTCATAGAAAAGGCGCAGTACAGCAGGTTCTTGCGTCTGTACTGTACTGCGCCATTATAACATAAACTTCCCGGTCGCGCACATTGTCGCAAACGGCCCTTCATGGGCCCTTTGCTCTGTGTGCGCTCTGTAAAAATCCATTTTAATTTCCCCCACTGGGGGAAAATGGATTTTTACCCCTTCACAGCGCCCAGCATGATGCCCTTGACGAAATATTTCTGGATAAAGGGATAGATCATCACGATGGGCAGAGTGGCTACCATGGTGGCAGCCATGCGGATGGAGTCAGGGGTCACGGTGGCTGCACTGGTCTTGCCCGCGGCCATCTGCTGGGAGGTGGATGCGCCGGTCTGGTACTGATTCAGAATTTCCACCAGGATAGACTGCATGGGCTTCAAATTCTGAGAGGAAGTATACAGATAGGCGTCGAACCAGCTGTTCCACTGATTGATCGCTACGAACAGCGCAACGGTCATCAGGATGGGCTTGGACAGCGGCAGGATGATCTTAAAGAAGATCACCAGGTCGTTGCCGCCATCGATGCGCACCGCCTCAAACAGAGAGGAGGGCATGGAATCGATGTAGGAACGGATCAGGATCATGTTGTACACGCTCATGACGTTGGGCAGGATGAAAACCCAGAAATTATCCAGCAGGCCCAAGCCCTTAAGCACCATGTAATAAGGCACCTGGCCGCCGCCAAAGTACATCGTGAACACGAACAGCAAACTCCAGAACTTATGGCCCACCAGATCCTTGCGGCTCAGCGGATAGGCCAGCATGGCCGTGCACATCACTGCCAGCGGCGTGCCGATCAGGGTACGGGCCACAGTGACCAGGATGGAATGCTGGAAGGTGGAGCGGCCCAGGATTTCTTTATAGCTGGCCAGGGAGAACACACGGGGCCAGAAGTAGATGCCGCCGCGCACAGCGTCTGTCGCGTCGTTGATGGACACCACAAAAATATTCCAGAAGGGATATACTGTGATGATAGCGACAATGGCCAGGAAGAGAACCTTGAAGATATCCAGCACCCAGTCGCCCGGCGTCCTTTTTTCCTTGATGCGGCTGGGAATGGCTTTTTTGGTGATCGCAGTCATGGTTTTCTCCTCCTTTCTCAGAACAGTGCGCTGTCGTTCAGCTTGGCGGTGATCTTGTTGGTGCTCATCACCAAAATGAAGGACACGATGGATTTGAACAGGCCCACGGCGGTACCGTAGGAGTACATGCCTTTGGCCAGGCCGTAGCGGTAGGCGTAGGTGTCCAATACGTCGGAGTAATTGAGGATGGCGTTGTTGCCCATCAGCAATTGCTGTTCAAAGCCGGTAGAGAGGATTCCGCCCACAGCCAGGATCAGCAGTGTTGCGATGGTGGGACGGATGGTGGGCAATGTGATGTGCCAGATGCGCTTGATCCGGCTGGCGCCGTCGATGGAGGCCGCTTCGTACAATTGCTCGTCGATACCAGAAATGGCCGACAGATAGATGATGGCGTTATAGCCCATGCCCTTCCAGGTGTTTGCGATGGCGATGATCCACCAGAAGTAGGGGCCGTGCTGGAAGAACAGGATGCGCTCCTTGATCAGCCCCAGGCTCATCAGTAAATCGTTTACCAAGCCGCCGCCGGACAGGAAGGTGAGGAAAATATTGGCGGCAATAACCCAGGAAACGAAGTATGGCAGGTAGGAAGCGGTCTGAATGAATTTCTTCAGCCTGATGTTCTTCAGCTCATTGAGCATCACGGCCAGGATGATGGGGGCCGGGAAAGAGAACAGCAAGGTCAGCAGGCTGGTGGCCAAGGTGTTCCGCATGATCATGCCGAAATCCTTGTTGAAGAAATACTGGAACCACTGCAGGCCGACGAACTTGCCGTTGAACAGATCATAGAAATATCCGTTCTGGGAAGGGCGGTAATTGGTAAAGGCCATATACAGGCCGGTCATAGGCGCATAGCAAATCACCAGCACCCAGATCACGGCGGGAAGCATCAGCAGGAACAGATACTTCTGGTCCTTCAGCCTGCTCATTAACGGCTTTTTCTTTTTGCCGTCCATGGGGATGCTTGTCATCAGGAATCCTCCTTCACAGAAACAGAAGCAGGATCAGATAAGTCGCTTGGAAGCAACATCATCCAATCCTGCTTCTCTCGCTTATCCCTTGGCAGAGATGAAACGTTCAGGCATTATTTGCTGGCGACGGGTTCCAGGCCCCACAGCGCCAGACGGGCAAAGTAAGTTTCGGTCATGTAGGCTTCGATATCGGCCATGCCGGCGCTTTCCATGGCGGCAACCATTTCGTTGTACAGCGCATCGCACTGTTCCACGGAAGCGGCGTTGACCATGCGGGGATAGTACTGGTCGAACACGTCGATCACACCCTGATACATCAGTGCTTCCAGGGTGCTGCCGGCGGGCTCCAGCGCGGCGAATTCGGCGCTGTCATAGTAGCCGTTGGTCAGGTTCTGGTAGGCGTAGGTGGCGCTGCGGTCCTTTTCGTTGAACCAGATACGGCAGGTGGTGCCGTCATCGGGATGCACGTCGTTCTTGACGAACCAGGTCCACTTGGTGATGCCGGTCTGATCCACGGTGTTGGAGGGGTCAGCCTGGTAGCGTTCCACGATGTCGCCGATGGGAGTGCGCACGCCGTCCACAAAGTCCCAATCCTGGCCCTGGATGCCCCACAGCAGCAGGTCCTGGCCTTCCTGGGAAGCGCAGTAGTCGATGAACTTCACAGCGGCTTCAATGTTCTTGCAGTTGGTGGTGATGGCGATGGCGTCCCAGCCCAGGGAGGAACGGCCGGCCAGAGGCAGATCGGTGGTGGCGGCGTCATCGGCCACGACCTTGTAAGCCAGGTATTCGGCGTTTTCATTGGCGGAGGCCATCAGCGCGGCGGAGGGGGTCCATGTGTCCCAGTAAGCGCCGGCGAAGGCGAACGCGCCGTCGTTGGAGAGCTTCTGGTTGCGCAGCTCGCTGTTGTTGCCAGTCCATTCGGGATCCAGGATGCCTTCGCGGTACAGCTCGTTCATCTGGTGAATGGCGTCGATGAACTGCGGATCGCGGACGGAGAAGTACAGCTTGCCTTCATGCACATAGTATGGATAAATGTCGTTCATGCCGGCGAAGGTGCCGTTGATCAGGCCGCTGCCGGGCTCGCTGATCACCAGGGTGTTGCTGGATTCGGGATGGGCGGCCTTGTACCGTTCCAGCAGAGCCTTGAATTCGCTCCAGGTGAAGGGCTCGGCGGAATCGGCCCGCTCCTGGCCCACCAGGTTGATCATTTCGTCATAGCGGCAGATGAAGCCGTTCACTGGGTCGGGATCGTAGCCGTACCAGTTGGACAGGTAGTAGTTGTTGCCGTCGGAGTAGCGGGTCTTGTTCAGGGTGTCGCCGTACATGGCCACCACGTTGGGCATCTGATCCAGATAGTCGGAGAGGTTCACCAGAGCGCCTGCTTCGATGTACTGGTTCACGATGTCGCTGCCGCGGTCCATCAGTACGATGTCAGGGTAGTTCAAGCCGGCCAGCATCAGGCTCAGCTTTTCCCCGGGGTTGCCGGAGGGGCTGATCAGGTCGATCTTCACGCCGGTGCGTTCTTCCAGGGCTTTCGCCACGGGATCGTCGAAGGCGCGCACGCCGGAGTTCTTGTCGAAGAAGGAGATGGTAACGGCGTCATCCGCCAGGGCGGGAGCCATGATGGACAGAACCATCATCGCGGCCAACAGCAGGCCAACCAGTTTCTTCATATCTGTTCCTCCTTGTCAGCTTATCGCTGCGTTTGATGGCTTTATTATATGGTTATGTGTCGCGTCCGTCTATGGAATTATGACAGGATTATATGTTTTTTTGTTGGGTGATTGCGGTATGAAAAAGTAAACAATGTGCAAATCAAAACCAAATAAAACATTTTCAATCTGCTTTTATCTGGGATTCAGCGAAATTCAACATACATTTCGCCTTGCCCGAAATAGCTATATTTTCTTGAGCAGCGCTGCATCCGTACCATCAAATGACCATACAAGGAACTGCGCATCGGACTGTACCTGTTTTCCGCTCCACACATCCTCATAGGTCCCACAGGGAAGGTTCGCTCGTTTCAGATCGACGGTCACGGTTTCCCCGACAGGCTTCCAGCAAAACAGGGCAACATAAATTTGTCCATCTATTGTTGCTGTATAGGTATTGCACGCCGATCCTCCCGCCGCATCCACCGGACGGAATACCACGCCGCTGCGAGCGATGGCGTTCACCGCCGGATTGCCCACGATCTTTAAGGTGCGCTCTTTCGCGCCGGGCCTGCCGTAATCCTCCGACAGCAGCATCACGGAACCCGCGATCACGGCGGAGGTATACCTGGCCCGGGCCTCCCCTTCGGTGGAATCCTTCAGCATGCAGAAGCTGCGCTGCAAGACGATGTGATCCGGGTCGTTGAATTGGTACAACCTGCCGCCAGTCCACCAGGAATAAGTTTGGGCGTTGAGCACGTATTCGATATCCTCGGATAAACCGAAAGCGTCGCAGGAAAAGCGCCGGGCGTTGCCAAAGCCATAGGGGAACAGCGGTGCAATGGACAGGCTGATAAAGAAGGGCCTGCCGATTTTCTTTTCATCGTACAATTGTTCCAGCGTCCGATACCCGAAATCCAGCGCCTGTCTGCCGGTGCGGACGGCGGGATCGTGATGAATGCCCTCCATGCCGCCGTGACTGAGGAAATCGATTTTCAGGTAATCATAGCCCCAGTCGATGAACTGCCTGGCTTTCTTCTCCGTCCATTCCAGCCACAAGGGATGGGTCACGTCGTAGGGCACGGCCCGGTCGATGCGGGGCAGCGGTTCGCCCTTTTCATTTCGCAGCACGATTTCCGCGAAGGTGTGCCCCGGCAGCAGCGGGATTTCCCGATCCAAGGGATAGAAGCAGGCAAAGGGAGCGTCATAGATGCCCGTCTTCTGCCCATGGGCGTGCAGATTATCCTTGATGCGCAAGCGTTCCTCCTCCGAGATGCGCTGCCAGCCGCCGTCCAAATTGATGTAGGTTCCCCCGTGATTGTGGAAGCCCCGGGGCGTCAGTTCTTCCCGCACGAAATCCCCGCTGGCCCGGAAGTTTTCCGCGTTCAGGGTATGCGCCAGCCCGGCGTAGCTGTTGAAGCCAAAGGGCACGCCCTGATCCCACATGCGGGGAGCTCTTTCTTTTGCCAGCGCGTCGGCGTACAGCTCCAGCAAATTGCGCCAATCTGCACCAAAGTTCACCAGGAAGCGAGAGGAGAATACCTCCGCTCCTTCGATTACGCCGTGAGGCGCGTAATCGTGGCTGCCCTCATCGCTGGCACCCTGGCCGCAGCGAGCCTCCAGGATACGGGCGTCCATGCCAGGGCAAGCGATGGCATTTTTCCATATATCAAAATTCATGGCTCCGATGAGCAGCCCTTCCCGTGTGTCCTCCTTCAAGAGCACCGTCACGTCATAGCTCTTTCGTCCCGCCCGCAGCGCCGCGGTTTCATATCGCATCCACATGTCGTTATCATAGGGTGCCAGCAGCATTTTGGCCCCCAAGTCCCGCCATAAATAGGGCTCGTCCCCTTTCCCGTGGGCGATCAGCGGGATCAGGCGGTTGGATTTGACTGATGCGCCGTCATTCCTGGATATGCTGCATTGAACAATCGCCCCGGCCTCGGTCACAGTCAAATATTCCGTCAGACGCAGTCCGGCCTCGTTTGCATAGGTCAAAGTCAATGTCTGCTTCTGTTTTTTAACGTCGATCAACGCCGCTTGCCGGGTGTCGATCCGCTCGCCTGTTTCAAACTCCTCCGCCTGGGCGGATGCGGACAAAACAGGCTGCTCGTCCTGATACAAGGTAAAAATTCCTTTTTCATCTTCCTGCCACCGATAGCCGCTTGCCATAAAATCCTCCCTGCCTTTCAAAAAATGGTTGACATATACGATTGGAGCCAATAAACTATACTCATCATATAGAAAAAGCCTGCCGATGTACAGATGGAAAAATGTCGGGAAACCATTCGCTTTTTTGAAGGAGGTATTTTCGTGATTCCTGAAATCGCCCATTTGCCCATGAATCCCACATTGAAGGGCCAGGCGGAATTGATCCAGCACGTGATTTATTCTCAAAACGGGCAGGAACTGACGTTGATCCTGCCTTGGGCTCCTCAGGATGACCGCTCCAAAGTACCGCCCGTGCCCCTGATTCTGTTTGTACAGGGCAGTTCCTGGACCACCCCCAATCTGGGTTATGAAATCCCCATGCTGTCTCACTTTGCCGAAGAAGGCATCGCAGTAGCCACCGTATCTCACCGCAGTGCCAACGACGGGTATCCCTTCCCCGCTTTCCTGCTGGATGTGAAGTGCGCCATCCGTTTTCTGCGGGCCCACGCCGCCGATTATGCCATCGACCCGGATCGTATCGTTGCCTTCGGCACGTCCTCCGGCGGCAATACCGTTTGCCTGCTGGGGCTGACCGGCGACGAGCCCGCCCTGAAAACCGAGGAATACGCCGATCAAAGCGATGCAGTCTGCGCTGTGGCATCCTGCTTTGCGCCTACCGATCTGCCGGCGCTGTTTGCGTATCTCAAGGACGTGCCGAATATGAACGCTGTCATGACAGCCTATTTCGGGCAGGATTCCGAAGCATGGGATCAGGTTATGCGCACCTGGAGCCCTGTTTATCGTGTGCAACAGGGAAAGGAATATCCACCGTTCCTGCTGCTGCATGGCACCGGTGACCCGGTGGTGCCCTGCCAGCAAATGGACTCACTGTATACAAAGCTGAAAGAAGCCAAAACGGACGTCGCCGCTTATTACGTGGATGGTGCGGAGCATGAAGGCAACTTCTGGAGCCCTATTGTACGAAAAGTAATACAAGAATGGATAAGAAGTATTCTGAAATCGGTGGATTCAAAATAATTATATAGAGAATGCTAATGGGTCAGAATCTTGCTTCGCCTTTTTTCTGGTTCGCTACGATCATTCTTCCGCATTTGGTCAACACAATACTTTACGTTGAGCATCTGATCCAACTTTTCACGAAGGGGCTTATACTGAGCAGCCCGCTCTTTTTCCTTCTGGCGGAGTTCAGCCTGTTCCTTTTTCCAAGCAGGAATGTCGATCTTCTTCACACCATGTTTTTCCTTCAGGATACGCTGGGAGGTATAGTACAGGTCAATATCATTCTGATGGGCCGCCCGGAACTTTTCTCGGCTTCCTTTCCAATGGATGGCATTCATTTGGTCAATGATGGGCTGAATGTGGCGAATATGCTCGGCAAAGGTGATCATGTTGTCAAGCTGTTTGATACGGGCAGTATTGGACTTGGATTGGGCAACAAGATCGTCCACGGCAGCGGATAATTCGTGGGTCTGGCGCTCCAATTCTTCCACGGTGAAAATCTGGTTTTCCTTCAGGAAATGGAAAGCGTCCACAAACTTTTTCAGATTGCCGATCTTGGCCTTCTGGCTCCATGCCCCGGCATTGCGCATATCGTGATACTGGATCAGATAATCAGCGAGATCAGGCTCCTTTGCTTTTGTCAGTTCTTCCTTCACAGCGGCGATCCATTCAACCAAGGATTTCAGCTTCTTTTTGATGCTGGCAATCAGGCGGTTGGTGGCCTTGATCCAGCGGTTTAGGTCGCCTTTCTGTGTGTGGATGCCCCGTTTCTCCATCTTTTGTACCAGCGGCCCTTCATGTACCGTGGGGATTTGCTCAATGCCCTGGGCCTCGTAGCTGCGGTGGTCGATCCGGGTTTCAAGTCCCTTCCGTTCAAACTCGGCGTTTACCATCCGGCACCAGGCTTCCCGCCAATGCTCCAGCGTTTCCGGCTCATGCCAGTCGGTGGTATGAACGGCGTTGAATAAATACTCGCCCTTCTCGTCCCGGATGCGCTCGCCGTTTTCATCCAAGGCATACTCCCGGCGCTGCTTGTTGCCCCAACTGCCATCAGGATTGAAGGGCCGCATGGTGGTCAGCACATGGAAATGCGGATTGGGGATGCCGTTCTCCTTGTCTGGCTCATGGACAGCGAGATCGGCAATCATGCCCTTGCTGACGAAATGCTCCTGCACGAAACGCCGGGCCAAGGCAATGTTTTCTTCCATCGTCAATTCATTTTGCAAAGCAATGTCGAAGCTGTATGCCAGCTGTGCCTTCTTGTTTTTCTCCACTTTCTCCACAGCGTTCCATAAGGTCTGCCTGTCGGAATATTCAGCAGGTGCATTGGGTGGCAACATGATTTCCGTATGCAGCACGCCGCCCTTCCGGGTGAAATCGTTGGTTTCACCGTAGTATTCGCTGTACAGGTTTTCTCCTGCCCGGTAGGCGGCAGCAGCGATGGCACTTTGGCCAGCGCTGCGCTTGATCTGTTCCACATGGAAATGATACAGCGCCATTATCCAGCCTCCATTTTCTCATGGGCCTGATGTTGGGTAACGGCTTCCTCGATGATCGGAAAGATTCCGGGCAGTTCGGAGATTTGCTCCACCATCTCATAAAACTCCCGTTCCGTCAGAGACTTGATGGCGGGAAAGATACTTTCCATCGCCGCCCCTCTGGTGATCAGCCTGTGATTTCGCTGCCTACGGGACATAGCTTCAAAGTATTCCTTACGGTTCTCTGCCCGTTGCAGCCGGTGCTGTTCCTGATCGTGCTGCCGCTGAGCGTCGGTCAGTTCGTTTTGTAATTCGTCTTTTGTTTTCTTCATCGTCGGTTTTCTCCTTCGTCGTACTTACTCATGGGATAGCCGCGCAGCGGCGCAAGGGCCGCAGCCCTTGGAGGGAGGGAAAGATGCCGGTGGGCACACCGAAAGCATCTTCCACTCCGGCCTGTTTGCCGCATTCGGATGCGGTGGGCAGGCTGCCTCGCAGAGCGCGCGGAGATACAGGTGGGACACCTGTATAGAAGTGCGCACTTATCGTGACCTTTTGCTTGTTCCCCGGAAACTTCGTGGGGGCCTCGCCGGGTGGGTGACCAAAACGGGCTGTTTCCCGTTCCTTTGGGGCTCGAAAAGTGACAGTAAAACGTGCGCATATTGGCAGAAAAACACGCTCCTTTCGTCGTAAAGATTGGCAGAAAAAGGCGGGGATTTACTGCCACTCCGAAAAAGTGACAGTAAATCGCCCACCGATTGACAGAAGGTATCAAAGGCCCATGTCCTTCAAAAATGCCTCCGCAATCTCATAATTCTCTTGGCCTGTATCGCTATCGTCCGGCTTCTCTTCGGGCTGGACAGGCAGCGCAGGGACCGTGAGCTGGATGGTGCTCATGCTCTCGTTGATGCCATCCTTGATTGTATCCAGCACCTGCCGCAGGAAGCGATCTTCCTTCTCCCTGGTTTCCAGGAAGGGATCAGCCTTCTGCTTCTCCTGCCGGGAAAAGAAATCATTGAGGGCGGCGACTACGGCGCGGGTGTAAGATTTGTACCGCTTCCTGTCCATGTTCCGCAGATGTTCGTATGCCCGCCGGTCATCCTCCCGGCTCAGATCAAAGCGGATGTTGGTATTGACGATCCTTTTCATTCATCATCCCGCTTTCCGCATGCGGGCATTCGCCATGTATTCATAGCCCTTGGCTGTGGCGCAGATGTCTTCATTGATCGTCACCCTGTCCGCATCAAGATCGGCAAAGTTCTTCAAAAGACATCCACCACCTCCCACGATATACAGCCTCATCATGGAGGGGTTATACTCATGCTCCCGCAAGCGGCGCAGGATGCCTTCTGTGTATTCCTTCGCTGCCTCAATGATCGTTTCCAGGTAGGGCTTGCCAATATCAGCGGCCCCGGTGCGCAGCACTTCTTCGATCACAGCATCGTCCACGGTCACATGATGTTTCTGCATCAGGCGCTCCCGGATCAGCAGGGTGCATTGATGGGTGCCATACTTTTCCGTAAAACATTTGCTGGAGATGGGCCGCCCGTTGATGATGGTCATCACGTTCATGGTGCCGTTTCCGATGTCGCACAGCATATTGACGCCCTTGAAATCGGACAGGCGGCTGACGATAGCGGCGAAGCCTTGGGGAAACACGTCCACGCCGGTGATGTGGATGCGGTATTCCTTTCCTTTGAAGGAGAATACGATCTCCTCTCGGGGATCGCGCTGCATGAGATACTTCTTGAAATCGTCTTTCTGCTCTGCTACCCAGGTCAGGGACAGGCCCACAGCCAGATGAACATCCGCAGATTTCCGTCCATAAAAAGCCAATTCGGACGCGATGCTCGCCAGGGTCAGGATGAAATAATCGGGATCGTTGATTTTGTTGGCAATGAACTCCTTATGCTCCTCACCGATGGTGTAGTACCAGCCATCATAGAACAGCATACTGCTCTTGAACGTAGGCTCTTTCTCATGCTTGGTCACACCAGCCTGGAAACAAGCATGAGCCGTTTTGACGTTCCCAAGGCCATGATCCAACCCAATGATGACGGGGTGATTGGGGGTATTGTAATTGGTTATCATATCGTTTTTATCCTTTCTGCCTTCGTGACCTCCGGGGCGGGATCGTTGAAAAATGGGTAAAGAAAAACGGCACACAAGCGTGTACCGTCTTTTGAGAGAATGGTAAGCCCCGCAGGCTGAAAATAATTCTGCGGGGCCGCTGGGTTATGCGCTTTTGGTGGCATTATCTTGGATTGTGGGCTGATTGGCTTGTTGCGGTTTTTCCTGGGCTGCTTTCTCTTTGGCTTCCCGCGCCTGACGCCGATAATCTTTCTGGCGGCAGTTGGCATTGCAATACATTGCTTTGGAACTGATTGCTTCAAATTCTTTTCCGCAAAAGCGACAAGTAAATTTGTAAGGTTCGCCGGGAATGATCAAGCCCTCCTTGATTTTTTTATCCCGTTCCTTTTTCTTTTCATACTTGCGCCGATTCTTAGCGCGCTTCACCCTCAAGGCTTCCGCTGCTGCGATCTCCTCCGGCGTAATCGTTTCGGGCGGCACCTGAAAATCGCCGATAAAGTTCAGGTAAATGTCAACGTGAACGATCCTTTCTCCGTCGATCTTCGTGGGCTCATGCACCATGATCCTGTCCACAAATTCCGTGATCATCGCAGGCGTCAAATCTGGAAAATCCCGGTATTTATGCACCAGCTCCATGAAGCGGTCAATTCGGATGGTGTCCTGATTGAAGGAATCCAGCTGTTGTTGGTCGGCCTCAAGCCGCGTTTCCAAATCAGCCTGCTCCTGCTCATATTGAGCAGAAAGGGAATCATAGCGTTTCTCCGGCATTTTGCCCACGGCATAGGATTCATACAGCTTTTTGATCAGCACATCCAATTCTTCATGCCGTTTCTTTTCTTTGCTGATTCTCTGCTTTAACTCTTTTGCTTTGTCGGCGTGCTTAATTTCTGAGGCTTCCCTTACCTTCTGAATAAACTCGTCCTCATGCTCAATGGCATATTTGCTGATCCTGCGGATCGTATCCAGGATCAGTCCTTCCAGAGCACGGCTGCTGATACTGTGAGACGTGCATTTGATGGTTTCCCTTTCAATGGTCAGAGTATAAGTGGAGCAATTAAAGCTGTTGATGTGATCAATCCTGCCGCTGGGCGTAGGGCGGTCATATCGGTGGTTATACATCTTTGCGCCGCAGTCCGCACAAAAGACGAGCCCCGTCAATGGATTCGGCGTTCCGTCAAAATGCTCATGCCGATGGGTCTTCCGCAGCTTCTGTACCAATTCCCAGGTATCCGCGTCCACGATCGCTTCATGGGTATTCTCAAATATCAGCCAGTCTTCCTGCGGATTGGGTCTGCGTTTGTCCTTATAGCTTTTCTTGACTGTGCGAAAATTGACCGTATGCCCCATATACTCCGGCTTGCTCAGGATCATCTTCACCGATTCGCCGTACCAATCATACGGGCGGGACAGATCTGTTCTGTTCTGAAGGCTTCCCTGTTTTAGCTTGGCATGATGATAGGCCGGGCACTCGACTCTTTCCGCAGTCAGAATCTTGGAAATGTCATATGGCCCGTAGCCTTCCGCTGCCATTTGATAAATCCGCTTCACGACAGGCGCGGCCTCCTCGTCGATCAGCCAATGGTCTTTATCGTTGGGGTCTTTTTTGTAGCCGTAGATCGCATTGTTCGTGATAGGCTTACCGGACGTACCCTTTACTCGATACGCCGTGGCCACCTTCTTGGACTGATCCCGCAGATAAAACTCATTCATTACGTTGAACAGCGGCGAAAGCTCCGTTGTATTCTGATCGTTGCTGTCAATGCCGTTGGCAATCGCAATAAAATGAACGTCGCACTGCGGAAAGAAAATCTCTGTGTAATAGCCCGTCAGCAGGTAGTTTCTGCCCACACGGCTCATATCCTTGACCATGACGGTGCCGACTTTCCCAGCCCTTACGTCCTCCTCCAGCTTTTTCCAGCCAGGACGCTCAAAATTCCCGCCGCTCCAGCCGTCATCCGTATAATGGACGATATTGGTATAGCCTCTTTCGGCTGCGGCCCGTTCCAAGAAAATTTTTTGATTGGCAATCGAATTACTATCGCCAGCCAGGTCGTCATCCCGGCTGAGCCTCTCATATAACGCGGTAATCTTCTGTTCTTCCGTCTGTCTGGCTGCCATATCAGGCACTCCTTTCAGACTGACGGCTCATTTGTGGCACTTCCATTATATCAGGTTCTTTGCCAAAATCCAGGGGTTCATTGCCGATCAGGTGTAAAATTTTATCTTGAAATGTATCCTTCGCGCTGCCGGAAGAAAAAGCGTTGACGACATAATTGGTGTTTCCGATCCGGCGGTTCAAAGTAAACCAGGGCATGGTAATTGCGTTTTCGATAATTATTCCTCCTTCGGTATTTACAATGATGCTTTGTTTTGTTATGAGGTTGCGTGACGGGCACAGCGGTCACGACTGATTCGAGCAATAATGTGTTCATTGATTGCCTCCTGATATTCTGTTGTTTAGTTTCCTGAGCGTCTTCCCCGTGGGAGGACCTCGAATGGTGTGGAGCATGGTATCATCCTCTCTTTTTTTGAATCAAAAAAGCATCCTTGCAGATGCCCTTTTACGCTGGTTATTGGTAAATTCGCGGTATAAAAAATGCCACATCGCTGTGACGCTGCGTGGGGGCAGGCATTATTCTGCTCCCTCGTATATATTATGATCGTTTTCTTCAAAAACATAAAAATTCAACGACAAGCCCAAAGGAAAAAACACGACATCGATTCCTTCGCACAATATACCCCTCCGTATATTGGAGAAAATCAGGGGGCTTTGCGGAACTGTTTTGGGAAAAAACAAAAATTTTCTCTCGACCTGTGATAATTGATAGGGGAAGATGCTATGTGCTGCACCTATCGCAGCTTTTTCCCTACCCATAATAATTATGTCGAAATTCACCAAAAACATGAAAATCGCCCGACAAGGCCAGAAAGAAAAAGCACGACAGCTTCTGGCGTTACCCATTTCAGTCAGGCCACGACGCCAAGGTCAGAGGCTGCACATTCATGCTTCGCCAGCCCTTATATTTCAAGGATCGTTTCCTTCCTAATGGGTAACGCCACGCACAGAAAAACCGCTGACAGGATGCTGCCAGCGGCTGCTGTATGATCGGCTCCATTCTTTCCCTATCGTATCCCTTCATCATACATTGGCTTGAGAAGGGTCGTTTTTTTCCAGGCTGAGAAAAAAATTTTCAGAAGTCAATATTGGGCAAGAAGCTGTTTCCCGATCAGCGGTCCCGTCATGGCTTTACGCAAAGGAAAAGTCCGGGGATCGAATCACCTCGGACTTTTACGAATACAGTAGATCACAGGGGGTAGGTAAGGTTCAAGTAAGCATTAGGTAAGCATCAGGTAAGTTTTTTGAACGGGCGCAAAAAATCATTCCAGTAACGAAAAACGTGGAATAATTCTTCAAAATAGTAACTGTCAGTTACTGTTCAACTTCTTGGCCGCATGATATAATGCCTCCATCAACAAGACCGGAAACCAACTTTAGCGAAGGAAAGAGGTTTTGCCCACATTCCGGGCAAAACCTCTCTTGGCTATACTCAACGATCATTCCTCTTTTTCCGATCTTCAAAGCTGATTATCGTTTTTCCTTTTCTCGCCGCATATTCATATGTTCTTGAAGCTCCGCCCCAGCTGTGTAAGACATAAGCAACTACAACATCAGCCTCAGTTACCATCCATTCATTCCGCTTTACAATAGCATACCGTCTTGGTACATTTTCCAATGGAGGATAAAGAGAGTGGTCATATAGTGCCATATCGACATCCCTATTAAGGTATGGCAGGACAAGAACGGAGGATACCTCCGGGAATAACGATTTTACCCGCCAAACGGTTTTTGCTGCCAGCCCATCAAAGCACCCATATCCGCCTATCAGGAATCGCTTTGCCCCTTGAAGACATAACCGAAAAACTGTTTCATGTAGCCAGGCTTGAACCGCTGCTTCCTCAGTTATCTCTGAATGCCCGCAAAATGTGACTGTCATACGCTTCACCGTCCATCGGGTAAAAGAAAGATTCTCCATCTTGTTCTATAACCGTAAAATACGGATATGAATTATTATAATATTTTCTCTCCGTAGTTACAATAAGAAAAAGTACTGCGAAGGGGAATTATTATGGAGCTGGACTACAAGGCCATTGGTAAGCGAATCAAAATCGCCAGAATCAATGCGGACATGACCCAGGAAGCTCTTGCCGGAAAGGTCGATCTTTCTCCTTCACACATGAGCAACATTGAAACCGGCACCACCAAAGTGAGCCTGACGACCATCGTCAACATTGCCAATGCCTTATCTGTAACGGTTGATGACCTTTTGTGTGATAATCTGGTACGGGCCAGGGCTCAAATGGAGCGCGACATACAAGCTGTGCTGGATGGCTGCGACGATTATGAAATTCGTATAGCAAAGAACACAATGCAGGCCGTCATAGAAACCCTGAGAAAAAACAAAGCATTGCAAAATGGATAAAAGCGAAGCCCGGCTGGATGATTTCAGCCGGGCTTCCCATTCGGGATTATTCAGTTATAGATCAGATCGTTCAGGATCATTTCTTCAGCACGATTGCGAATATTGTTCATCTTCCGCACCCATTTCATCTGATCGGCTGCTTTTAGGGCTTCGGAGACACCTTCCTCCCCTTTCATCTGTGGAATCATCCGATCCAGCCTTTCTTGGCAGATCTGTTCGATCTCAATAAGATGATTATACAGCTTGCCAGACAGGATCAGTTGATTGTAGATAATGGGACGGTGTTCCTTCAGGTAGTCCATTCTCATCCGTCCATATTTCCCGATGGACTGCTGTTCACTTGGGGGAAGGACGATATTGGGGATGAAATAATCTCCGTTCTTTATGTATTCTATGTCCATTCTGCGCTCCTTTCATGGTCGAATGATTGACTGACAGCTACCAGGCTTCTGCTCCTTTCCTCATAACTGTCATACCATTCGCCACAAATGAGCCACAGTCATGATGTATTTGAAGGATAAAACCTTCCTCTACACATTACATCATGATTTTGGATGGAGTTGGACTCTCCATCCAGGTCGTCTTCGTTGCTGAGTCTGCAATATAACGCGGTAATCTGCTGCTGATTCAATTCTGTTTCCTCCTTTCGGGAATCAGCCGGCAGTACCGTAGTGCTCATTGGGATCGTACCATAGTTTAGGAAATTCGTCATCCGGGAATTGCCTCCATACGGGGTAAAGGTTCGGAGAAGATCAGTCGTTTTACTTTGCCGACAAGGCTCTCTGCGCCATCACAATCAGTCAGG
>JAFUFC010000151.1 GCA_017470095.1 Clostridia bacterium
AGTTCTTAAGAAACGAACGCGCCAGTGTGCTTTCGGCTGGTGGAGGCTTTTTTGCCCTTTGTGGATAACTGGGCCACCTGCGACCAGTTATCTCCCAAGTGCTTTAAAAAGCACCGGGCGGAATTGCTTGAATACATCGAAAAATGGCTGGAGGATTCGCACCCATACACCGTTCGTTTTGGCATCGGCATGCTGATGCAGCATTTCCTGGAGGAAGATTTTGAACCGCGTTTCCTGGACTGGGTGGCCGGTGTGCAGTCGGAAGCATACTATGTGAACATGATGATCGCCTGGTATTTTGCCACCGCGCTGACCAAGCAATATGACGCCGCGCTGCCTTATATTGAGAACCGTTCGTTGGCGCTGTGGACGCACAATAAGACCATTCAAAAGGCCATCGAAAGCTACCGAATCAGCAATGAGCAGAAGGCGTACTTGCGGACGCTGAAAACCAAAGCCTTCCCCTGATCCGCATGCAGGGCAAGCTTTGAGAGGGAAAGAACGAAAAATATCCAATTTGCGTCTTGAACGGCGGTTCCTGCTGCGATAAAATAAAAAAGATTTTGATTCTTTTGCAGGAGGCGCTGGATGGAAAACACCGGCCAAAAGATGCGCAAGGCGCTTGCCGCTGCCTTTCCCTATACGGTGCCCATTTTGACGGGCTTTTTGTTTCTGGGCATGACGTATGGCATTTATATGCGGTCGATGGGGTTTAGCTTTCTTTATCCCATGGCCATGAGCATTGCTGTTTTTGCTGGGTCCGCTGAATTTGTGGTGGGCCATATGCTGACCGGGCTTTTCGACCCGCTGGGGGCCTTTGCGATGATTTTGATGGTCAATGCCCGGCACTTGTTTTATGGCATTTCGATGCTGGATAAATACCGACGCCTGGGCTGGAAAAGCCTGTATCTGATCTATGGCATGTGCGACGAGAGCTTTTCCATTAACTGCACAGTGGCCATTCCCGCAGGGGTCGATCCTGGCTGGTTTTACTTTTTCATTACGGCGCTGAACCAGCTGTACTGGGTGCTGGGGGCCACACTGGGCGGCTTGTTTGGTTCGCTTATACATTTTAACACCCAGGGCCTGGATTTTGTGATGACCGCCATGTTTGTGGTCATTTTCCTGGAGCAGTGGAGGAAGGAGAAAACCCATGACAGCGCCTTGCTGGGCATTGGTTCATCGGCGCTGTGCTTGCTGGTCTTTGGGCAGGACCGGTTTATCATTCCCGCCATGGCGTTGATTTTGCTATCGCTCACGCTTCTTCGGCGGCCCATCGAAGGGAGGACGACGGCATGACCGTGCAGCAGCGAATCATCATCATTGCTATTGCCGCCTTGGCGACGCAGATCACTCGTTTTCTTCCTTTTGTGGCGTTTCCATCTGGGAAACCTACGCCCAAGTATGTGCAGTATCTGGGCAGGGCGCTGCCCCCAGCCATGTTCGGACTGCTGGTGGTATATTGCTTGAAAAATACCAGCTTTCTCACCGGCAGCCATGGCCTGCCGGAAGCCATCAGCGTATTGGCGGTGGTGGCTTTGCATTTATGGAAAAAGCAGATGCTTTTGTCCATTGCCGGCGGTACATTGTGTTACATGCTGCTGGTTCAATGGGTATTCTGATACGGAAGAAGGGAGAGCGCTTACGATGCACCGCGTTCTTTGCTCCACCGGGGCGCTGATCGGCCGGCCTAACGGCCGGGACTGGCATTTGCTTAACGGCTGCCGGGATCAGCTTCATTGCGATGGATTTGAATTCATGATGTATGATACCTGGTATGATGATTGGGAACAGATCGCGGATTATGTGGAGGGGCTGCGCTTGACTATTCCCACCCTGCATTGCGAAAAATGCATTGGGGAGGAAATTAGCCTGCGGGGCCCGGGCGATTGGGAGGATGCTTTCCGAAAGTTTGACCAGAACTGCCGCCTGGCCGTTCGGCTGGGAGCAAAGCTCATGGTGCTGCATTTATGGGACGGGGTCACTTCCGATCGGTATTTTGACAACAATCTGGCGGCTTATCCCTATTTGCGGGAGCGGGCAGAAAAGCAGGGCATCCTTTTGACGGTGGAAAACGTGGTCTGCAATCAGGGCGATCCATTGACCCATTGGCGGGTCCTGCAAAAGCAATACCCGGATGCGCAGTTCACCTTCGATACCAAAATGGCGGCATTCCACGATCAATTGGAATGCATGTATCTGCCCGAAAATGCCGACCTGTGGGCCCATATCGCTCATTTACATATTAACGATTACGCTGGGGGATATCTGGATTGGAGCCATTTGCGCACGCTGCACATCGGTGATGGACGATTGAACTTTGAAAAGCTGTTCGCCTTCCTGCGGGATATTCATTATGCCGGGGATTACACAGTGGAGGCCACGTCCTTCCTGCCGGATGGGGTGATTCATTGGCAGGATTTGAACCGGTCCGTGGACCGGGTGCGCGCGTTACTGAATATAGGGGGATAAAACGATGGAAGACCGCAGGGAAGAAATCATCCGGCTGCAAAGCGAAATCATGCGGGGGCTGCTGGATCAGCGGATGAAGATGATCGGGGAGGATTTGTGGGGCATGCCGACCCAGGATGTGCCCACGCTGTCCTCCTTCCGGGAGCAGCAGACGGAAAAAACGGATGAAAAAAACGCTCCGGGTGCCACCGCTCAGGCGGAGAAACAACCGGAAGAAAAAAAGGAAGAAAACCCGCCGGAAAAAATAGAAGATTTAAAACAAGAACTGCATGGCTATATCGGCCTGAACCTGATCAAGGATGAGGTGGACAGCCTGATCAACTGGGTGGAAATTGTGAAAGCCCGGAAGGAGCACGATTTGCCCGCCCCGGACCTGAGCCTGCACATGGTGTTTTCCGGTAACCCCGGCACGGGCAAAACCATGATTGCCCGCTTGATGGCCCGGATCTACAAGAGCCTGGGCGTGCTCAGCCAGGGCCAGCTGGTCGAAGTGGACCGGTCTGGCCTGGTGGCAGGCTATGTGGGCCAGACCGCCATCAAAACCGCCGAAGTGATTGAAAAGGCCAAAGGCGGCGTGCTGTTTATTGATGAAGCCTATGCCCTTACCAACCGGGGCGGCACCGATTACGGCCAAGAGGCTGTGGATACCTTGCTCAAGGCCATGGAGGATCACCGGGATGATCTGGTGGTGATCGTGGCGGGCTATACCGAACTGATGCAGGAATTCGTCCATTCCAATCCCGGCCTGGAATCTCGCTTCAACCGCTTTATGCATTTCCCGGATTACACGGTGGCGGAAATGCGGGATATTTTCCTTATGCGCTGCGAAAAGAGCGGCTATACCCTGGCGGAGGAGGCCCGGCAGCCGCTGGAGGATATTCTGGCGGTGGAGAGCCAGGATGTGGAAGGCTTCGGCAACGCCCGGGGTGTGCGCAACCTATTTGAAAAGGCCATTGCCGCGCAGGCTGACCGCCTGGCCCAGGGAAAAGAGGAATTGACCAGGGAGAGCCTGATGCTGATTACGGAGCAGGATCTGCGGGCCGCCATCGGCGAAAAAAAGGCAAACGAAACGGATGCGAAATAATGGGGCGGTGCCGTTCCATCCCAAAGAGGCTGATACGCTTTTGCTTAGCGTGTCAGTCTTTTAAAAATATTTTTAAAAAGTCTTTTAAAAATATTTTTAAAAACCCATTGACACGAATGAAAATATGGGATATACTATTCTTGTGGTTAGAAATATCTAACTTTACAAATCAATCCACACCTCCTTTTCTTCTCCCTGGGCGGGCGCTGTGCGGCATCACAGCGCCCGTTCTTTTTCTTCGGTGAACTTACAAAGCCTGATCTTTTTAATCCCCGTATGGGTCAAACCGGGGCTGGGGGTACAGGGGCCTGGGGTCGGGGCAGCAATTGGGCCGGTCCGGCCCAGGCACGGCACAGGGAGAGAGAAGGTAACCTGCGATGATCAGCTCGACGGCCACATCCCGGCCATCTCCCTGTCGGGGCAGGCAACCGCGGAAGGGGCGCACGGCGGCCTGGACAAAAATTTGTCCCTGCCAAATGTCCGCTTCTGGCGCGCAGCTGCGCAGGGTCAATTCTGCCTCCAGGGTCGTATCCACGGTGAATTGCCTGCCGCATCCATCCCGGATGCGCAGTGTAACGGGGATATTCACCAGCAGTGCGATGGATCCCCGGCAGCGGCAGGGCAGCTCCTCCCAATGGGGCTGGCCGCACAGGGCGGCGTCCGTCACCGTAAAGGGCGGACGGGCATCCCTGGGCAGTTGATCGGGGCACAGGAAAACGCATTCCGGCCTGCGGTGCAGTTTACCGCAAGCCAAAATGCGCTGCATGAGATAGCCGCCGCACATGGGCTGCATGGGCGGGCATGGCGGGGCTGGATGACAATGCTTCATGGTATCGCCTCCTTTTCAGGGGTATACCACATCTTATTCCGGCATGCCGTTATCGGTGCGGGCCAAGGGACGGCCAAAAGCGTCGTACAGGATGGCCATATCGTATTTCTTTTGATGCCAGATTTTTTTGCCGCTCCATTGATAATCGCTGCTGCCCTTGGTGGAGCGGGAACCCACGGTGAACGTGCCGCCGGCAGGGACCGAAGCGTCGGGCAAGGTCAACATATCGTCGCCCCGGGAGGAATAAAGGATGCAGTCCTTTAATTGCAGGGGGTTGGCGCCGTCATTACGGATGGTCAGCAAATCGTCCTTCAAATCGATTTTCAGGCTGATGTTTTCCGCCCGGAGAGGCACATCATGCCAATATACGTCGGTCACTTCGGGCACGCCGTTTCGCAGCGTAACCTGCCAGGCATCATGGGCCTCCTGAGAAACGTAAATTGCGCAGCCTGTGGCTGACAGGCGGCTCAAGGTTGACCGGGCCGGGGTGTCAATCTCTTCTTGGGTGCTGGTCAGGATCAGGGCTGCTTTGGGCTGCACGGCCCGGAGCATATTCAGGGTGGTGGCCTTGTTGTCCCCGTGGTGGCCTACCTTCAGCACGTCCGTGGGAGAGAAGGCGTTGGCACGGAGCAGGTCATACTCCTCGTCCTCCTTCATATCCCCCGTCAGCAGGATGCTGCCCTGGGGGCAGGAAAAACGCAGCACCAGGGAATTGTTGTTTTCGTTGGCGTCGTTTACGGAAGTGGGGCCCAGCACGGTAAAGGAGCCGGTGCTGCCTGCGCTTACCACATCCCCAGCCTTCAGCCAGGTCACCGGTGTGCCCCGGGAAGCGGCGGCCACGGCGGCGGGATGCTGGCCGGGCTTCACGTCATAATAAATTTCGGCGGCGTACCAGGCATCGATGGGCAGGCCGCTTTGGGCCAGGGACAGAAGCCCGCCGTAGTGATCCTTGTGACAATGAGTCAAAAATACGCCGTTCAAATGGGCCACACCGTATTGGCTGAGCATGGTTTTCAGGGCGGCGTAGGTTTGCTCGTACCCCGCGTCGATCAGGAACGCCTGATCCTCCCACAACAGCAGCATGCAGTCCGCTTTGCCGATGTTCAGGGCAATGAATTGGGCGGCGCTGTCCGGGCTTTGTTCATCGGCTCGGGACAGGCCCGGCACTGTCCAAACGGCGATCCCGGCCAGCAGCATGAAAATGGCCAACGCTCTTGTCAATGTTTTCACCTCGTATCCCTCCTCCTGGCGATAGTATAGCACAGGAGCACCTTTTTCGAAACGAACGTGGGAGGAATTTACATGTCTGTTTTCATCAAGAAAAGCGGCCATTTGGGCCGCTTGCATGGGAATGATAACGATGGGGTTACTCACCGTCGTCTTCATCCTCCACATCGATCAGTTCTTCCGGCGCATCCTCGGCGATTTCCTGGATCTCGTTCAGCGCTTCATCTTCGCTGATGCCCTCGTCCAGAGCAAATTCCTTCACCGATTCTTCATCGGGTACATCGTTATCCAAATCCGGTTCAGCCGTTTCCGGGGCAAAAGCGGTGGCCTTCTTTTCCTTGGGCGGGCGCTGAGGCGGCTGCACGCGCTGCACCTGCTCCAGGGGATAATCCTTTTGTTCGGTGCTGTCGCCTTTGGGAATGCGCACCCGCACGGTTTCCTTCAAAATATTCAGGTCGATCACCGTGCCATTGCCATCGGGCGTGATCACTTCCTTGCCCACTTTGGGCATGCGCTTGCGGGTGGCCTCATAGTGATCTTCTTCATACTTCAGGCAGCACATGAGCCGGCCGCATACGCCGGAAATCTTGGTGGGGTTCAAGGACAGGTTCTGCTCCTTGGCCATCTTGATGGACACAGGCTGGAAATCGCCCAGGAATGCCCCGCAGCACACCGGCCGGCCGCACAGGCCCAGGCCGCCCATCATCTTGGCTTCGTCCCGCACACCAATTTGACGCAGCTCAATGCGGGTGTGGAACACGGAAGCCAGATCCTTCACCAAAGAACGAAAATCCACTCGCTTGTCGGAGGTGAAGTAGAACAAAATCTTGGAATTATCGAAGGTGTATTCGCACCCCACCAGCTTCATTTGCAGCTTATGCTCGTCCACCTTTTTCTGGCACAGGGCCATGGCGTCCTTTTCCTTGGCGCGGTTGTCCGCTTGGTGCTGGGCGTCCTCCACGGTGGCAATGCGGATCACCTTTTTCAGCGGCGGGGTGATCAACTCGTCGCTGACCTCTTTTACGCCCGTCACCACTTCACCGTATTCCATGCCCCGCACCGTTTCCACGATGACGGCATCCCCGGCGGTGGGCCACCACTGGCCCGGATCAAAATAATACAATTTGCCTGCGTTCCGAAACCGAACGCCGATTACTGTTGCCATTTGCTTGCTTCCTCCGCTATGGTTTGCATCAGCCCTTCCGACAGGGCGGCCCAGCCCACATTGGCGGCCTTCTGCCGCCGGGCAGTGAGTAAACATTCCAGAATTTTCCGCAAATCCCGCACCGACGCGCCGGAAAAATGGACCGGAAAATCATCGGCGGTATCCGCTTCGTTGGTCATTTTGCTGTGCATCAGAGCCCGGATCTCCTGCTCCAAAATGTCCAGCAGCCTGTCCCCATTGTCTTTTTGATCCTTCAGCAGGACGGCGGCAGCCGCGATATCGCTGGTCTTTTGCACGGAAAGGAAGGTGCGGCGGACCAGGTCCCGTGCCTGCCAGTAGCTTTCGTCTTCGTGCATGGCGATGGCCCGGCCCAGGCTGCCTTCGCAGTAGCGGGCCAGAGTACGGGCCCGGTCCGAGGGGATCCCCCGCTTGATCAGCGCCTGCTCGATCCGTTTTTCCGGCCAGGGCTGCATGCGCACGCACCGGCACCGGGAACGGATGGTGGGCAAGATTGCGGTTTCAGCATCCGCCGTGAGAAAAAAATAGGTGCCCGCTTCCGCTTCTTCCAATGTTTTCAGAAGGCAATTTTGGGCCTGCGGCGTCATGCGCTCCGCGTTCTCGATCACGATCACCCGGGTGCCGCCCTCTAAAGAATGGCGGGACAGGGCGTCAATCATCTCCCGCAGGGCATCGACCTTGATGGTCTTTTCTCTGGGCGCGGGAGCAGGAAAGAGAGCGTCGGGATGGGTGCGAGCGGCATAGCGCCTGCATTCCCTGCAGCTGCCGCAGGGCTTGGGCCCATCGCCTGCGCACAGTAATCCTTGGGCCAGCAGATGGGCCAAGGTTCTTTTTCCCGTGCCGCTTTCGCCGCTCAAAAGCGTAGCATGGGCCAAACGCCCTGATTCAAAATCACGGCAAAGGGCGAGGAGCGTGTCGCTCCCCGCCGCGCAGTCCCGAATGGTCAGCCCTGCGGGCATATCAATACTTGACAAACTGATCCACCGTCAATACGAACACTGTGGCGCCGCCCACTGTCACTTCAATGGGATAGGAAGCGTAAATACCGGCGCTGCCGCCCATGGTCACCGGGGAGGTGGCAATCTGCTTACGGCTCTTGCATACCTTTTCAATAATGGCCATGCAGCCGTCAAAGCGGTTGTCCTCCACGCCCACCAGCAGCGTGGTGTTTCCTGATTTGAGGAAGCCGCCGGTGGTGGCCAGCTTCGTTACGCCATATCCCTCGTCCATCAGGCTGCTTATCAGACGGGCGGAATCCTCATCCTGCACGATGGCAATGATTAATTTCATCTTCGTATGCTCCTTTCCGAAGATTGATTCGGGAAATATAAATTTCCTGTTTATATTATATAACATTTTCATTCAAATATCAACCTGTTATCCCGCGATACTTGTCAATTTGGCCGCCTTGTGGTAAAATAATGAAGCTTCTGTGATTGCGGAAGCAAGGAGTGAAACAGATGATCCACATTTATTTGGACGCCATGGGGGGCGATAACGCGCCTCGGTGCACCGTGGCAGGCGCCATAGAAATTTTGCGGGCCGACAAGGATTTGAAAATCACCCTGGGCGGCGTTTCAAAGGAAATTGAACCGCTCCTGAATGGGGCTGATGATGTGCGCGGCCGCATCGCCATTGACGAATGCACCGAAATCATCACCAATCACGACGCGCCGGTGATGGCCATCCGCCAAAAGAAGGACGCGGCCCAGGTGAAGGGCATGCTGATGGTGAAAAACGGTGAAGCGGACGGCTTTGTATCCGCCGGGTCCACCGGGGCCACGCTGGCGGGCGGCATGTTCCGCTTGGGGAGGATCGACGGGGTTGAGCGGCCTGCCCTGGCGCCGCTGCTTCCCAACGGCAAGGATTTTTTCTGCCTCATTGACTGCGGGGCCAATGTGGATTGCCTGCCGCAATACCTGCCCCAGTTCGGCGTCATGGGCGCGGCGTACATCCACTGCGTCCGGGGGATTGAAAATCCCCGAGTGGGCCTGGTGAACATCGGCGCGGAGAGCGAAAAGGGCAACGCCCTGGTGAAAGCCGCTTACCCACTGATGGAGCAGGCACCGTTCAACTTTGTGGGGAACGTGGAAGGAAGGGATATTACCGGGGACGTAGCAGACGTGGTGGTGTGCGACGGGTTTTCCGGCAACCTGATCCTCAAATTCATGGAAGGCGTGGCCGGCACCCTGCTGGGCATCATCAAGAAAGAAATGATGGCCGATACCCGGGGAAAGATCGGCGGCCTGATCGCCAAGCCCGCGTTCCGCAGGGTGAAAAAGACCATGGACTACACCGAAGTGGGCGGCGCGCCGCTGCTGGGCGTGAAGGGCGTGGTGGTCAAGGCCCATGGCTCCAGCAACGCCCATGCCATTGCCTGTGCCATCCGTCAGGCCGCGCTAATGAAGCGCAAGGGCCTGGTTGATGAAATAGAGAAGGAAATATCCAAGCAATTACAACCATAACAAAGAGGAGGATGCAATCATGGTATTTGACACCGTAGCGCAGATGATCGCCAAGCAATTGAAGATGGACGTGAGCGAAATTACCCCCGACAAGCGTCTGGTGGAGGATTTGAAGGCTGACAGCGCCAACGTGATGGTGCTGATCATGGACTTGGAAGATACCTTCAACATGACCGTGGACGACAGCGCCATCACCACGCTGAAAACCGTGGGTGACGTGGCCAAGTACATTGAATCCAAGCAGGGCTGAAATTGTTTTCTGGCGCAGCGCATTCACCGGCATGTGGGTGCGCTGCGCAGTACTTCTTTCAGGTAAGGATAAATGGATCGGCACGGCTGCCCCGTTCATTTTTACCTGAGAAAAGTGATGACCAAACCAAGGAAGGAATCACATTCATGTCGGATTATACGGCATTGCAGGCCGCCGTCGGGTATCAATTCCGGGATCTTTCCCTGCTGAAGCTGGCGCTGACCCATCCGTCTTTCAGCGCGAAGCACAATCAGCGGCTGGAATTCCTGGGGGACGCGGTGCTGGAATTGTGCGTCAGTGAAAAAATTTATGAAAAGCACCCGGAAATGCACGAAGGGGCCATGACCCAATTGCGCCAAAAACTGGTGCGGGAGGAAAAACTGGCCGATGTGGCCCGGAAGATTCATTTGGGCGAAGCGCTGCTGATGGATAAAAGCTGCGCTTTGACCGGGGGGCGGCAGAACCCCAGCGTGCTGTGCGACGCCTTTGAAGCGGTGCTGGCCGCTGTTTACCTGGATGGGGGATTTGAGGCCGCCCGGGCCATGGTGGCCCTGCTGATCGGCGATTGCTCCGAAACCGGGGAAAACGATAATAAGAGCGCTTTGCAGGAATATTTGCAGGCTCGTGGGCAGGAAATGCCCGCTTACCAAACCGTGGGCGAAGAAGGCCCGCCCCACGACCGGGTGTTCACCGCCGCCGTGCTCATCGATGGCAGGGAGATTGCCCGGGGCAGCGGCAAAAGCAAAAAAAGGGCCGAGCAGGAGGCCGCCGGCGCGGCTCTCAAAATGATCAAACGTTCGGGGGAGTAAAGGAGCATGCGGCTTAAGAAGCTGGAAATCCATGGGTTCAAGTCCTTTGCCGACCGGACGGAGATCGTCTTCAATCAAGGCATCACAGGCATCGTGGGGCCCAACGGCTCGGGCAAGAGCAACATTGGCGACGCCGTTCGCTGGGTGCTGGGGGAGCAGAGCGCCCGGGTGCTGCGGGGCGCCAAGATGGAGGACGTCATTTTCAACGGCACGGCCAAGCGCAAACAGGCCTCGTACTGCGAGGTCTCTTTGACGTTCGATAACGAGGATGGGGCCTTAAAGTCGAATTTCGCCGAGGTGGTGGTCACCCGCCGGGTGTATCGCAACGGCGACAGTGAGTATTATTTGAACAAAACCACCTGCCGACTGCGGGATATCCTGGAACTGTTCCGGGATACCGGCATCGGTCGGGAAGGCTATTCTTTGATCGGGCAGGGAAGGATTGACGAAATCCTCTCTGTTAAGAGCGAGGACCGTCGTCAGGTCTTTGAAGAAGCTGCCGGGGTGATGACCTACCGTGTCCGCAAAGAGGACGCGGAGAGGAAGCTGGCCCGCACCCGGGACAACCTGAGCCGGGTCAACGATATTATCGAAGAACTGGCCGCCCGGGTAGAGCCGCTGGAAAAGCAGGCGGCTGTGGCCAAAGAATACCTGGAATTGGCCGAGCGGCTGCGTACGTTGGAAATTAATATTTTCTTGATCCGGCACGACAAGGTGAAGGAACGCATTGCTTCTTTGGATCAGGCGTTGGAAGGCTTGCGGGATGTGCTGCTTCATCATGAAGCCCGGCTCAATGAAAACGCCGCCGAGCGGGAAAAATTAGAGGAAGCCATCGCCCTGCTGGAGGAGGAATTGACCGTTGCCCGGCGGGAGCATTTATCGGCTAACGACGCGCTGCACGAATGCCAGTCCGCCCGGGAGCGCACGGTCCATCAAATTGAATCAGCCAAGGAAAATTTGGAGCGCATCGCCGGAGAACGGGCGGAAACCCTGCGCCGACAGGCGGAATTGAAGGCCCTGTTTGACAAAGGCGAGCAGGACGCGAAGGAAAGCAACGCCGCTTTGGCAAAGGCCCAGGAGGAACTGGATCGAGAGCAGGCGCGGCTGGACCGGTGGCTCAGCGACGCCCAGGAAAAAGAAGAAACCCTGGACCGGCATAAGGCGGATATCCTGGACGCCATGAACCGGCTTAGTGACGCTAAAAACCAGCAGGCCCGGCAGCAGGCCATCTGCGCCCAAATGAAGAACCGCCTGGCGGAAATCGAGCAGGCGGTGAAAGAGGGCGGCGAAAAGCAATTGACTTTGGCCGCCGCCCTGCGCAGCGCGGAAAAGCAGGCCGCAGAAGTGAACGAAGGGCTGGAAGCCCTGAAAAATGACGCGGCCCAGACCGAGGGCCGCCTGCGGGCCCTGACGGAGGAAACCCAAAGGAAAGCCGAGCAGGCGCAAAACCTGAATTTGAAATACCAGGCCGATGTCAGCCGCTTCAAGCTGATGGATGAAATGAGCCGGGAAATGGAGGGCTACAACCAGTCCGTCCGCCGGGCGCTTTCCTACGCCCAGAACGATCCCAGCGTCCGGGGCGTAGTGGCCAGGCTCATGCAGGTGCCTAAAGAATATGAAACGGCCATCGATATGGTACTGGGCGGCACGCTGCAAAACATCGTCACCGAGGATGAAAACGCCGCCAAGCGCATGATCGATTATCTGCGCAACAACCGTTTGGGCCGGGCCACATTCCTGCCCATGACCAGCGTCAAATCCCGGGTGCTCAGCAGCGAGGAACGGCGGCTTTTGTCTATGCCCGGCTGCCTGGGCGTGGCCAGCGAGCTCATCTCTTTTGCCCCCGAATATCGGGGCATCATGGAAAACCTGCTGGGCCGCACGGTGATTGCCAAGGACCTGGACAGCGGTATTCCCATCATGCGGGCCGGCCACCACGCTTTCCGGCTGGTCACCCTCAGCGGCGACGTCATGCACTCCGGCGGTTCTATGACCGGCGGCACAGCGCAGAAAAGCGCCGTCAGTTTGCTGGGCCGTGAGCGGGAAATGAAGGAACTGCGAGGCACGCTGGAGAATGAAAAGAAGGACCTGGTTTCCCTGCGGGATCAGCTGATGAACATGCAGGGCCAGCGGGAAGAAATGAAGCGCCTGCGTAACGAGGCCATCGAGAGGGTGCACCAGGAAGAAATCGCCGTGGCCCGGGAACAGGAAAGGGTGTTCAACGCCAAGGCGGAATTGACCGCCGCTTCCGAGCAATTGGACCGCACCCGCGCTGCCGCGGTGCAGCTCAAAGAGAGCATTGCCGAAATCGAGGAAGATTTGGCCCGGGTGCAGACGCAGACGGAAAATGAGACCATTGACCGGGAGGCCATGGATCAAAAGACCGAAAACCTGCAAAAGGCCCTATTCGACGCCCGGGAAAAGGCCGAGGCCCAGCGGGACCTGGTCACCAAAATGCGGCTGCAATATGCGGAGCTGTCCCACGTGCTGGACACTTTGCGAAGGGATAAAGCCCGTCAGGATCAGGAACTGCTGGCCCTGTCTGGCGCCCTGACCCAGTTGGATCAGGAAAAGGCCGCCCGGGAAGAACTGCTTCGGCAGGCAGAGGAAACCCTGCGGGCCCAGGACGCGGAATGCGCCCGGCAGGAGGAAGCCGTTTCCCAGGGACAAAAGCGGGTGGATGCTCTCGATGCCGACAGGCAGGACAAGGCTGCCCGGCAGCGGGAATGCGTGCGCCAGAGCGAGGAAATGCACAAAGCTTACGATGAGGACAGCATGAAGCTGCACCGCACCGAGCTGAGCCGGGACCGGGCGGACAACGAACTGAAGGTGATGACGGATCATATCTTCAATACCTACGATCTGACCTATGCTGGGGCGGAGGAATTCCGCGTAGAAGGAACGTTTGATCTGACCGGCAGCGAGCGGGAAGCGGCGTCATTGCGGGGCCGCATCCGGGAAATGGGCCATGTGAACGTGGGCGCCATCGAGGAATACGCCGCCACCAGGGAGCGGTTCGACGAATTGACCGCGCAGCAGCAGGATTTGACCAAGGCCGAGGAGGATTTGCAAACCCTGATCACCCGGCTTCTGTCCCAGATGGAGAAGCAATTCGTGCAGGAGTTTGAAAAGCTGGGCGTCTATTTCAAAGAGACCTTTGCCCGGCTCTTTGGCGGCGGTCAGGCCGAATTGCGCCTGACGGACCCGGACGACGCCCTGAACTGCGGCATCGAGATCATTGCCCAGCCCCCGGGAAAGAAGCTGCAATTATTAAGCCTTCTGTCCGGCGGCGAACGGGCCCTGACCGCTATCGCCATCCTCTTTGCCATGCTGAAGCTGAAGCCCACGCCGTTCTGTATCCTGGATGAAATCGAAGCGGCGCTGGATGAGGCCAATATCGGCTATTTCGCTGATTACCTGTCCGAATACGCCAAGACCACCCAGTTCGTGGTGGTCACCCACCGCAAGGGCACCATGGAGCGGTGCGACGCGCTCTACGGCGTGGCCATGCAGGAGCGGGGCGTGAGCGGGATGGTGTCGGTCAATCTGCAGGACTACGAGTAAAAGCGTGGAGCTTGGAGCGGGAAGATAGGATCGATCCGCAAATTTTCTTTTCGCTCTCCACGCAATCGATCTCCCCATTTCTTTTTTATATTCTGACCATTGTAAGGAGGAGCAGAGATGGGTTTTTTTCAGCGTTTGAAGCAGGGCTTGACCAAGACCCGGGGCGGCCTGACGGACCGGGTGGACGAACTGGTCAAAAACACCCGGGAGGTGGACGAGGATTTCTACGACGAGCTGACGGATATCTTGATTCTGGCCGACGTGGGCATGGCCGCCACCACCGAGATCATCGACAAACTGCGCCAGCGAGTGACCAGCGAAAAAATCAAGGACGCCGATCGGGCGAAGGAGATTTTCAAGCAGATCATCATCGAGGAAATGAATATTCCCCGGCCGTCCCTGCGTTGGCCCATGGTGATGTTCGTGGTGGGCGTCAACGGCGTGGGCAAAACCACCACCATCGGCAAATTGGCCCTGCGGTTCCAGGAGATCGGCCGCAGCGTGATGCTGGCCGCCGCCGACACCTTCCGCGCCGCCGCTGACGAGCAATTGGCCGTGTGGGCAGAGCGGGCGAAGGTGCCCATCATCCGCGGCCAGGAGGGCGGCGATCCGGCCTCCGTGGTGTACGACGCGGTGCAGGCCGCCAAGGCCCGGAAGACCGATCTGCTGATCGTCGATACCGCCGGACGGCTGCACAATAAAAAGAACCTGATGGACGAATTGTCCAAAATGCGCCGCATCATCGACCGGGAATATCCCGAAGCGGAAATGCGTTGCATGCTGGTGCTGGACGCCACCACCGGCCAAAACGGCATCCAGCAAGCCAAGCAGTTTAAAGAAGCTGCGGAAATTGGCGGCATCATCCTGACCAAGCTGGATGGCACTGCCAAGGGCGGCGTGGCCATCGCCATCCGAAGGGAATTGAACGTGCCGGTGTGGTACATCGGCGTGGGCGAGGGAATAGACGACTTGCAGGCTTTCGACGCCAAGGAGTTTGTGGAAGCACTGTTCTGAGTATTGGCAGGCCGGTGCTCCGAAAAAAGTGAGTGCTCCCCTTTCCCTGAAAAGCAAATTTTCTTGTGATGCCGCGCGTCACAGCCAGAGAATTTGAAAAGAATGAAAATTCACTCCGGGTGGAAGGTTGCCTGGCGTGTATTTTCTCCTCGCGGCGTACATGCCGCCGCTGCGGATTGAAACTGTCTGCGGTTCAAGCTCATGATCAGATACGCCGGGTTGATAGGAAGATCATCCTGTGTTACAATGAGTTGTCTCCCGGCTAAGACTGTCCTTCTGCGAAATAATCTCTGCTTCGAGGTGCCTATGACCGCGCTGCTCCGCCTGTTTTCCCGTAAGCCCATGTTTTCCGATGGGGAGATTGACCTGGTGCTAAGCCACGAGGACGTGAGCGACCCGGTGTACGGCATCGACGATGGCTACACTTTTTCTATTTATTTGTCCGGCACCCGGCATTACATCGGCTATGTCAGCCTGCGCCTGGGGGAAAGCCCGGGGCTGTATTATCTGGGCCACATTGGCTACCGCGTTGAGGAAAAATACAGGGGCCACGGCTATGCGGGCAGGGCATGCCAACTGATGCTGCCGCTGCTTCGCCGGCTGCATTTGGGCAGCGTGGTGATCACCAACAATGTGGACAACTTCGCTTCCCGTAAGACTTGCGAACGACTGGGCTGTGAATTGGAACGCATTGCCGACGTGCCCCAGGCGTACCGGATGCTTTGCGCCGGTGCCCGGCAGAAGTGCCGCTATATTTGGCGCATTCCGGAAAAAGAATGACGGGAAAAAATCCACATATACTAATGCTGGCAAGGAATGAAGGAGGGAGCGGGCAATGCGCGCAGAGGCCAAAGGCATCGAAATCCATTATGAGCAATACGGCGCGGCAGGCGCTCCTCCGGTGCTGTGCCTGCATGGCTGGGGCTGCACGGTAAAACATTTTGAACCCATCGCAAACGACTTATCGAACGATTACTTCGTCACAGTGATCGATTTTCCGGCTCATGGTCAAAGCCAGAAGCCGGAAACGCCCTGGGGTGTTTCTGATTTTGCGGAATGCGGGAAGGAACTGGTGGAGAAATTGGGCATCGCGCCCTGCGACATCATTGCCCATTCCTTTGGCGGCCGGGTGGCGCTGTATCTTTCGTCCCACTGGCCGGAGTTGGTCAAGCGCCTGGTGATCACCGGCGGCGCGGGATTAAAAAAGGAACCCACTGCCGAACAGAAAAAGAAAAGTGAAGCCTACCAGCGGAAAAAGAAATTTTTGCAGAATCTGAGCAAGGTGCCGCTGCTGGGCGGCACGGCGGAAAAGAGCCTGGAGACTTTGCGGCGTAAGTACGGTTCCGCCGATTACAACGCCCTGGACGCCGACATGCGAAAGACTTTTGTAAAGGTGATTTCAGAAGATTTGCGCCCCCTGCTGCCGCAGATCCAGGCATCCACCCTGCTGGTTTGGGGTGAAAACGATCAGGATACGCCCCTGTGGATGGGAAAGACCATGGAGCAGGAAATCCCGGACGCGGGGTTGGTCATTTTTGAAAACGATGATCATTTCGCTTATCTTCGCCAATGGCCCCGGTTCGTGGCGGTGGTCAGGGCATTTTTAACATAAAGGGTGAACGGTTATGTTCGATTTTTTCTATCAGCCGGAGGGCATGCTTTTCTTACTCGCCATCGGCGAAGCGGTGGGTATGGTGCTGGCAGCGCGGATTTTGCTGCATTATTTCCAGCTGGAAAGCTACCAGTTTCGAGGGTATTTTAAAACCGTCCTGCGGCAATGGAAACATGCCTATGCCCCCGGGGTTGTGCTGACGCTGGGGTTCTTTATCTGTTATATTGCTTTTGCGATTGTTTTGGGTTGGCATACTTTCCTGCCGCTACCTTTCACAGTGTTGGGATTGATCCAGGCGCTGCTGGGCTTTTGGCTGTACCGGCGGGCCGTGAAAAATCCCCAAAAGAAAAAGTTCGCGATGACGGCCCGCATGAAGCGGCTGTATGTAGTGCTGGCCTTGGTGTGCGCGGCCGCGGTGGGGCTGAATGCTTGGTGTGTCAAAGTCACCACCTATTTGGTCAAGGATAATCTTTTTTTCGATAGGCTGAACACGTTTTTGTGTTATATTCGTCCCTCCCTATTTCTTCCCTTGCTCGTCGCTCTGGCCGGGTTGTTGGCCCTGCCCATCGAACGGCTGATTTTCCATCTGTATTTCAGGGACGCGGAAAAGAAGCTGATGGAAAATCCCCGGCTCATCCGTATCGGCATCACCGGCAGCTACGGAAAAACCAGCACCAAATTCATCCTGGCCGAAATCCTTTCGCAAAAATACAACGTGCTGGCCACGCCCGCATCATTTAATACCCCCATGGGCGTCACCCGCATCATTCGGGAGCGGCTGACCCCTTCCCACCAGGTGTTCATTGGGGAAATGGGCGCAAGGCACGTGGGGGAAATCAAGGAGCTGTGTCATCTGGTGCATCCCACCATTGGCATTTTGACCGCCGTGGGACCCCAGCATTTGGACACCTTCAAGACCCTGGAGCGCATCGAAAAAACCAAATACGAGCTGATCGACGCCCTGCCCGATGACGGCCTGGCCGTGTTTATGAACGATGACGGCATCGTGAAAAAGCTTTACGATAAAACGGAAAAGCCCAAGCGGCTGGCGGCGAAGGAAGGCGCTGACGCCTGGGCGGAGGACGTCGTCCTGTCCCCCCAGGGGTGCCATTTCATCCTGCGCTTCAAGGACGGCGGCAGCATTCCTTGCGAAACGATCTTGCTTGGCGAGCACAACATCAAAAACCTCCTGGCAGCCAGCCTGGTTGCCAAGCACTTGGGACTGACGGATGGCCAAATCGCCCGGGGTATCCGCAATTTGAAACCCGTGGAGCATCGCTTGCAGCTGCTCAAAACCCCCGGCGGTATCGGCGTGATTGACGATGCGTTTAACACCAATCCCCGTTCCAGCCAGGAGGCGCTGAAGGTGCTCTCTTCCTTCCCGGGCAAGCGCGTCATTGTCACCCCCGGCATGGTGGAATTGGGCGCGGAGGAAGAAAAATATAACGAGGAATTCGGGAAGGCCATGGCGGCGTGCGTGGATGAAGCGGTGCTGGTGGGCAAAAAGCATACGCTGCCCATCCAAAAGGGCCTGCGTGGCGCGGGCTTCCCGCAGGAAAACATGCATGTGGTCGCTTCCTTGGAGGAAGCGGTGGCGGTGGTGAATGGCCTGGTCCGGCCCGGCGATACGGTGATGTATGAAAATGATCTGCCGGATCATTACAGCGAAAACTGACGGAGGAAATAAGCAATGAGCAAAATGCAGCTGGGCGTGATTTATGGCAGCCGGTCCTGTGAACATGACGTGTCCATCATCAGCGCCGTGCAACTGATGCGCAGCGTGGACAGGGAAAAGTATGATGTGATTCCGGTGTACATCAGCCGGAAGGGCGAATGGTTTACCGGGCCGGCGCTGCTGGATATGAAAACCTACACCAATTTTGATCCCTTTATGAAGGGGATCACCCCGGTGCATCTGGATTTGACTGCCGGTTCCGGCGCGCTTTTGCATTTTGCCCCCGCCAAGGGCCTGTTTGGCGGCGGAAAGGAAGAGGTCGTCGCGCGGATTGACTGCGCCGTGCCGGTGATGCACGGGCTGCATGGGGAAGACGGCTCTTTGCAGGGCCTGCTGGAAATGGCGGACCTTCCCTATACGTCCAGCGGCGTCACGCCCTCCGCCATCGGCATGGACAAAATTGCCATGAAGCGATTTTTTAAAGCCTTTGATTTTCCCATCCTGCCGGACTGCGCCGTGACCCGCTCCCAATGGGAAAAGGACGCGGAAAAGGTGATCGAGCGGATTGAAAAAGCGCTGCCCTATCCCGTGTTCGTCAAGCCCGCCTGCCTGGGCTCCTCCATCGGCGTCAGCCCGGCCAAGGATCGGGATGCCCTGCGGGACGCCCTTGAATTGGCTTTTTCCTATGACCGCCGGGTGTTGATCGAGCAGGGGTTGGATAAGCCCATCGAGGTCAATTGCTCGGTGCTGGGTTTTGACGGGGAGCGTCAGGCATCTGTGCTGGAAATGAGCAATACCGGCGCGGGTTTCCTGGATTTTGCCGACAAATACCTGCCCGATCACGGGGCCAGCAAGGGCATGGCCAGCTTAAAGCGCATCGTGCCCGCACCCATCGGCGATGAATTGACGAAAGAATTGCAGGATTTGTCCATGGATATTTTTGACGCCATGGACTGCAAGGGCGTGGTGCGCATCGATTATATGATTGATCGGACCAGCGGAAAACATTACATCACCGAAATCAACACCATTCCCGGCTCCCTGGCCTTTTATCTGTGGCAGCCCACCGGGTTGCCCTACGCCAAGCTGATCGATGAAATGGTAAAATGCGCCATGAAGGCCCATGAAGAAAAGGAACGCAATTCATTCGCCTTCTCTTCCGATATCCTTTCCGGCGTGCAGTTGGGCGGTAAGGCCGGGGGCAAGCTGGGGGGCAGCAAGCTGGGCGGCGGCAAATTGTAATTGATCCCATTCAGCAAATTCCTTCGTCTGTGTTAAAGACGGAGGAATTTGTTTTCAGGAAATTTTCGCTGCCTGGCAAAAAAACGAAAAAAACGTAGCAAAGATGGAAACAATATGCTATAATGTTGTTGCTGATTATGTCATCAGCTTTTTTGCCGTATCATTTCGCATGAAGGACGCGGCGGGCAGACCGCTCAGGCGGCGGCGAACAGGAGGCCGCATTTGCAGTATCGGGGAACGTACACTCAGGTGGATTTGAGCGCCATCGCGGCCAATGCCGCAAAGCTCAAGCAGTCGATTGCGCCTACGCCCCACATGATGGCGGTGGTGAAGGCCAATGCCTACGGGCATGGCTTGGTGCCGGTTTCCCGGGCGGGCCTGGCGCACGGGGCCGATTGGCTGGGCGTGGCCATTCCCGAAGAAGGGGAAACCCTGCGTCAGGCGGGCATTACCGCACCGGTGCTGGTGCTGGGAGCGGTGAATGCGCAAGGCGCGGAGGCCGGCGTATGCTTTGGCTTGACCATGACGGTGTTTGATGTGGAACGGGTGCGCCTGATTGAGCAGGCCGCCCAGCGCCAGGGCAAAGTGGCCCAGGTGCACCTCAAATGCGATACGGGCATGGGCCGCATCGGCGTAAGAAATGAAGCGGAACTGCGCGCTGTGCTGGATGCGATTGAGCAATCACACTGTGTTCAATTGACCGGCGCGTTTACTCATTTTGCCGACGCGGACGGGGAAAGCGATGGCTACTCCTTCCGCCAAATGGAGCGCTTTGCGGCCCTTCGGGCGCTGCTGCCGGACCAGATTTTGGTGCACGCCGCTGCCAGCGCAGCCGGGGCCCGGTATCCCTTGGCCCGGTATGATATGGTGCGGGAAGGCATTGCGTTGTACGGCTGCGCGCCGGTGAAGGAATGCCCGTCCCTGCGCCCGGCACTTTCCTGGCATACGGAAATTGCGTATATCAAAACGCTGCCTGCCGGGGAATGCGTCAGCTATGGCTGCACCTATCAAACAGCGGGGGAAACCAAAGTGGCCACGTTGCCGGTGGGTTATGGCGACGGCTACCACCGGGCGCTGAGCGGCAAGGCCCAGGTGCTCATCGGCGGTGTGCGCTGCCCGGTGATTGGTAGGGTGTGCATGGACCAGATCATGGTGGATGTGACCCACGTGCCGGAAAAGGAAGCCCATTTGGGGGCGGACTGCGTGCTGCTGGGACGCCAGGGAAATGAAGAAATTACGGCGGCGGAGTTGGCCGCCTGGGCTGACACCATCAGCTATGAAATGCTCCTGGCCGCCACGGCCCGGGTGCCTGTTCACACCATTGGAGAAACGGGAGAAAGCGATGCAGAATAATAATACAAAAAAACAAAAGCCCAAGCGGGAATTGGTCTATAAGCCGTATTTGAAAGGCAATTGGCACGGAAGCGACGCATTGAAGAAGGTGCTGAAGGTGCTTTCCTATTATTTAATCTTTGCCTTCCTGTTTGTGGTGACCGGATCCTTTTTTTCTTCGGATACGCCGGGCGTTGCCTGGGGCGCCAACCTGGTCATCCTGATCCTGTGCGCGGCGCTGCTGTACAATGAGGGCGCCCGGGAAGGGGAAAGCCAGGTGGCGTTGGGCGAAATTGCGTATGGCCGGAAGGAAGCGGGCAAGGAAGTGCCCCAGGCAGAGCAAAGCCGGTGCTTCCATCCCTTGAAGGGCTGGTTCACTGCGCTGTGCGCGGTGCTGCCGCTGATTTTGCTTACCGGGGCATATGCCGTGCAGGCCCAGAAGCAGGTGTATCAGCTGCAGGCGTTGCCGGAATGGGTATCCTCCTATGAATCGGGAAGCGAAGTGATGCTGCCGCTTTCCTATTACCAGGCCAACGGCGGCATAACCCCGGCGGATATTCTGCGCCTGATTACCCGGGTGCTGGTGTTCCCCTTTGCTCAGATCGCCCGGCTGTATGGAGCAGATGCGCTGCTCACGCTGGATCGCTGGAGCCCGCTTCTGGTATGTGTGCCCGCGTTGGGGTATCCGCTGGGCTACTTGACCGGCCCCCGGTCCCGGGCCGCGGTGCACGGCGATATTAAGAGCAACAACAAAAAATATCAGCGCCGCCAGCGCAAGGCTATGAAGGCCCGGCAGCAGCGGGCGGAAAAGAAGAATGAGTTGATTTAATGCGCATTATCGCGGGGGACATGCGTTCCCGGAAGCTGAAAGCTCCGGAAGGAAATGATACCCGGCCCACGGCGGACCGGGTGAAGGAAGCGCTGTTCAGCATTTTGCTGAACCGGCTGTACGGAGCCCGGGTGCTGGATCTCTACGGCGGCAGCGGGGCGCTGGCGCTTGAAGCTGTCAGCCGGGGCGCCGGGAGCGCCGTGATCAATGACCAGGCCATGAAGGCGTGCCGGGTGATTCGGGAAAATATTGACGCGCTGGGCTGTCGGAACAAGGTGAAGCTTTTGCAGATGCGGGACACCGCTGCCATCGATGCTCTGGAAGGGAGCGGCGACCAGTTTGACCTGGTGTTTCTGGATCCACCCTACAAGATGGATACGGCCCCGATCTGCGCCCGAATTGAAAGAAAATTACTGGCCGAAGGCGGCATGATTGTGGTGGAACACGCCCGGGAAACGCCGCCGGAGGTGGGACTGCCGCTCATGCTTCAGAGCCGACGGGAATACGGCATTACGGGGCTAAGCTTTTTTGCTCGGGCAAAGGAGGAATGACTATGACAACCTGCCTGTACCCGGGCAGCTTTGACCCGGTAACGCTGGGGCATGTGGATATTATTTGCCGGGCTGCCCGGATGTTTGACACCGTGGTGGTGGGCGTGCTGCACAACCCGGAGAAGCAGGGCTGCTTCTCGGTGGAAAAACGGGTTGATATGTTGAAAAAAGCCTGCCGAGACATGAAAAACGTGGAAGTGATCGCTTATGGCGGCCTGCTGGCCCAAATGACAAAGGACATGGGCATCCGCACGGTCGTTCGCGGGGTTCGGAACGTAGCTGATCTGGAAAATGAAATGACCATGGCCCGCATCAACCATCAGCTGAATCCTGATTTGGATACCGTACTGCTGCCCGCTTCCCCGGAAAACCAGGAAATCAGCGCCAGCATGGTGCGGCAATTGGCTTCCTTTGGGGCGGATCTGACGCCCTTTGTGCCCCCGGAAGTGCTGCCGGATGTTTTGGCCGCTTTTTCGAAATGATATGCTGACCCATTCATAAGGAGGGATTTTTTATGGCTTCCGAACGCATTACCACGCTGGCCATTGCTGACCGCATTCAATTGGCCATCAATAATGCCAAATCTGTGCCCTTTACCAGCAAGGTGATGGTGGAAAAGGACGAGCTGACCAAGCTGCTCACGCAAATGAACGCCAGCATGCCCGAAAACCTGGCCCTGGCCGATCAGGTGCTGGAGGAAAAACAACAGATTCTGGAAGAAAGCCGCCGCACTGCGGAAAGTACCACTCGGGAAGCGGCCCAGCAGGCCCGCACCGCCGTCGAGAATGCCAATGATGCGGCCAACGCCACCATTGCCGACGCTCAAAACCGAGCGTCCGAAATGCTGCGCAACGCTACCGACCAGGCCAATGCCATGGTGGCTGACGCCCAAAACCGGGCCAACGCCATGATCGCCGATGCCCAGGCCCGGGCCCAGCAATTAGTGGCGGACAGCGAGATCATCGCCCGTGCCCAGGCTGAAGCTCAGGAGATGCTGGAGAGCACCCACCGGGAGTGCGAGGATTTTTCTGCCCGGGTGCATGCTTCCGTAGCCCAGATGATGGACCATGCCGACATGGGCCTTTCTCAGCAACTGGATAGCCTGCGCGCCCTGCGCCAGGAGATTGGAAATCAGTAAAAAAACTGCGGGAAAAAGCAGAAAATCCCTTGACAGGAAGCGGCCTGACGGCTATACTATAATGGCTGTCTTGTGGTGCTTTCTATCACAATTCGCCACATCAATGCCATCAGGCATTTGGAATTAGAAGGAGTTGTTGGAAACATGAAACGTACTTATCAGCCCAAGAAACGCCAGCGCAACAAGGTGCACGGCTTCCGTGCCCGCATGAGCACCAAAAATGGCCGCCGGGTGCTGTCCCGCCGTCGTCGCCGTGGCCGCAAGGAGCTGACGGTCTGATCCGTTTCTCCTTTGTTTCTTGCATGGCTTAGCCCGCCCCGCCGCTTGCCAACGTGCAAAGAACCGTGGGGCGGGTTTTCCTGCTTTTCATGGACTTCCATGGATGGAAAACCCATGAAGGGGAGGATACGTCGCCATGCAGCAGCAGTACCGCATGCGAAAAAACGGCCAGTTCCGTTATGTCTACAGAAAAGGGAAAGGCGCTGCCTGCCGGGAAATGTCGGTGGGCTTCATGAAGGGCCCTAAAACGCTGGTCGGGTTTTCCGTAAGCAAAAAAATCGGCAACGCCGTAACACGCAACAAAGTGCGCCGCAGGCTGAGGGAAGCGTTCCGGGCGGAACTACCTTCTCTCCGGCGGGGCTTGTATGTGGTTACGGCCCGGGAAGCCGCCGCCGAGGCGGATTTTCATCAACTGCAAAAGGGTATGCGGTACCTGCTCAAAAAGCAGGGGCTGTATAAGGATGGCCCAGTATGAAGCCTGTGCTTTTGCGCCTGATCCGCTTTTATCAGCGGTACATCAGCCCTCGTAAGCGGTCTTGCTGCTGCTTTACGCCCACCTGCTCTCACTATGCCTATACGGCGGTGGAGCGGTATGGCGCCGTGCGGGGCGGATGGCTGGCGTTCAAGCGCGTCGTTCGTTGCAATCCCTTGTCCAAAGGCGGTTATGACCCCGTGCCCCAGGGCCCCAGCGCTATCATTAGGAGGGACGAAAATCCTTGAGTGCTATTACCGATTTTCTGTATGGAGTGCTGACCTCCATCAACGGTCTGGTGAATAACTATGGCGTGTCCATCATCATTTTCACCATTCTGATGCGCATGATCTGCATGCCCTTTGATTATAAAAGCCACAAAGGCATGCGAAAAATGGCGGCCATCCAGCCCAAGCTGAATGAGCTGCAAAAGAAATACGGCAACGACAAAGAAAAATTCCAGAAGAAGCAGGCGGAACTGATCAAGAAAGAGGGATACAATCCGCTGTCCGGCTGCCTGCCCATGCTGCTCACCTGGCCGCTGATGCTGGCCATGTTCGCCGCCATGCGCGCCATCGCCAACGAGCAATTGGCCGTCCAGGTGTTCCGCTATCTGTCCGGGGAAACCAACGTGATTACCGCGGCGGACAGGTTCCTGTGGGTAAAAAACATTTGGGTCACCGATTCGTTCTTCGCTTCCATCGCGCCCACGGCGGATAACCTGAAATTGCTCACTGCCGACGTGTGGCAGCGGGCCCTTGCTCAGTTTGAAAGCAACCCCGACGCGCTGGCCGCCATCCAGGAAAGCATCCGGTCTGTGGCTGAAGGAGCCGCGCTGGATTTCAGCTCTACCGCCGCCATGCAGGGCACGGTGGCCAACATGGTGGCCGCTTTGCAGAATATGCCTGGCTATGCCGCAGCAGTGGCCACGGTGCCCGGCTGGACAGGCGTCAGCTTTATGCTGTTCAGCATCACGCTGTATCAAAACTATAACGGCCTGCTGATCCTGCCTATCCTGGCCGGTGTATCCCAAATCCTGTCCACCAAATTCAATCCTCAAATGCAGGAGCAGGCCCAGGCCCAGCCTGCCGAAGGCCAGCAGAACAGCATGAACAATTTCATGAAGTATTTCTTCCCGATCTTGTCCGTGTTCTTCTGCCTGACCTCCAATGCCGGTTTCGCCGTGTATTGGGTCACCTCCACTTGCTTTATGTGGGTGCAGGGCATTGTGATTACCAAAATCCTTGAAAAGCAGGATGAGAAAAAAGCGCATTCCGTCAGTGGAGAGGGGTCTGTCAAATAATGAAAGTGCATGAAGTTACCGGCCGTACCATCGAGGAAGCCATCTCCCAGGGCTTGGAAGAGTTGGGCGTGTCCATTAGCGATGTGACGGTGGATATTATCGAAGAAGGCAGCAAAGGACTGTTCGGATTGTTTGGCTCCCGGCCTGCCAAGGTGCGGCTGAGCCTGAAGGAAGAAGAAAATGAGGCGGAAGCTGCCCGGGCCATCCTGGAGGATGCCATGAAGGAAGACGCCGCCGAATCCAAGCCCAAGAAGGAAAGCAAGCCCAGAAAGGCGCCCAAGGCCGAAAAGAAGGAAGCTGCTCCGGCGGCCAAGCCTGAAAAGGCGGAAAAACCAGAAAAAGCTGAAAAGCCTGAGAAAGCGGAGAAGGCCGAGCAGCTGGAAAAGACTGAGAGGGGCGCCAAAGCGCCCAGGGCCCGCAAGCCCCGGGAAAAGAAGGAAGAAAAGGCACCTGTGGAACCCAAGGAAATCGTGCCCGCCGAGCAGGCCGACCGGGCCACCGCCGCCGGCAAGGCTCAGGAATTTTTGCAGGACCTGACCCAGCTCATGGGCGTGAACGTGTCCGTGGCCGTGGGCACCGATGAAGAAGGCAACGTAAAGGTCAACATGGAAGGGGACACCCTGGGCATCCTGATCGGTCGCCGGGGCGAAACCCTGGACGCGCTGCAATATCTGACCAGCCTGCAGGTAAACAAGGGCCAGAATAATTACACCCGGGTCACTTTGGATACCGAGGGCTATCGTGCCAAGCGGGAGGAAGCGCTGGTCCGCCTGGCCAACCGCATGGCCAACCGGGCCCAGAAGACGGGCCGAGTGTCCCTGGAACCCATGAATCCCTACGAGCGCCGCATTCTTCACAGCGCTTTGCAGGATCATCCCAATGTGACCACCCACTCCGAAGGGGAAGAGCCCAACCGGCACGTGGTGATCACCCTGAAAAACTGACGAATCCCGCAGCATGCTGACGCATTGCTGCGGTTTTTACGACTTGCCGGAAAGGAAAAGGAAAATGAAACGCTGGATCGTGTGGATGCTTTTGCTGGCGCTGTGTTTGCTTGGGACGCCGGTCCTTGCTGAGGAGAGCGAGGCTGACGCCCTGATGCTACGCGCCGTGGATACGCTCAAAAACGCCTGGCGGGAAATGTATATCCAAGAAAACGCCGCCCATGGGACGCACGGAAACGGCATCCTGGATATAAGGAACGCCCGGCTGATACGTTTCAAGGAGAATCCCCAGGCGCCCATGTCCAAATACCTGGAAAAGAAATACGGCGATCCAGACGCTGTGGCTGCCGTGATTGAATTCATGGGGTACGTAGATTACTTCGGTGGGGAAGACGAGTATTATGATGAACTGTCCAGAACGGCGGGGCCCAGCAGGGTGGTATTGCTGCGGAATGGCGTCATGTAGGCGGAAGCCAATTTTCTGGCTATGTATAGCGGAAGATATTACGATGTGAATTTCGCGGCTTTCATAAAAGAGATCCTGGATTACCGCGATCGCTACAATGCCGTATATTGGCTGCTGGGCGAGCAGAAAACGGAGAACTCCTCATCCGCTGCGGAAGATTTTGAGTAGCTGATGCGGGACTTGTTGAAAAAAGGTCAATGAAAATACATTGAGCACATTGACAAGCACCGGCAAAAACGCTATAATCACCAAGGTTCATCTTTAAGGCGGTACAGAGAGACCGGCAAGAGACGATGGAATGCTTGCTTATGCCTGCGGTTTCCGCGGTCAAAGGGTCCTGCCTGTACCGGCAAGGCCCTTTTCTTTTGACGGTATTGACGCCGCGGCGTTGATATAAAATCTATTCTTTGAATGGGGGACATACCAATGAAACTGGTGTACGACATCGGAGACAAGCCGCCAATCAAAAAGAATCTGATCTACGCGTTTCAACAGCTGCTGGCCATCATGGCCGCCACGCTGCTGGTGCCCATCCTGGTGGATGGCAGCGGCACGTACATGAGCCAGCCTGCCGCGCTGTGCGGCGCGGGCTTTGGCACGCTGTTCTATCTCTTCCTTGCCACCAAGAAAAAGAGCCCCGTGTTCCTGGGCTCCTCCTTCGCCTTCATCAGCCCCCTGGCCGGCGCCGTGGCCTTTGGCTTCCTGGGCATCTTCCTGGGCGCCCTGTTCGCCGGCTTGGTGTACGTGGTGATCGCTCTGATCATCAAAAAGACCGGCTCCGAATGGGTGAACAAATTGCTGCCCCCCGTGGTCATCGGCCCCACCGTGGCCCTGATCGGCCTTTCCCTGTGCGGCAGCGCCGTGAGCAACCTGAATAACACCGCCGCCGGCAGCTACAACCTGGTGGCCATCCTGGTGGGCGTGATCGCCTTCATCATTACCGTATACGCTTCCACCAAAGGAAGCCGGGGCATGAAGCTGATCCCCTTCATCATCGGTATCCTGGGCGCTTATGTGATCGCCCTGGTGCTGACCCTCATCGGCAACGCCACCGGTTCCGACGCCCTGAAGCTGGTCAACCTGAGCGCCTTTGATCACATGCAGTTGTTCAAGGTGCCCCGCTTCACCTTCTTGGGCATTTTCGGCGCGTACAGCGACGCTACTAACAAGATCGGCTCCTTTGCCGACGTGGTGAGCATTTTCGTTCTTTTTGCCCCTGTTGCTTTCGTGACCCTGGCCGAGCACATTGCCGACCACAAGAACCTGAGCAGTATCATTGAGCGGGACCTGATCACTGATCCCGGTCTGGACAAGACCCTGATCGGCGACGGCGTTGGCTCCATCATCGGCTCCTTCTTTGGCGGCTGCCCCAACACCACCTATGGCGAATCCGTGGGCTGTGTGGCCATTACCGGCAACGCTTCCATCAGCACCATCGCCATCGCGGCGGTGTACTGCATCGTGCTGTCCTTCTTTGATCCCTTCGTGTGCTTCGTCAATTCGATCCCCTCCTGCATCGTGGGTGGCGTGTGCATCGCGCTGTACGGCTTCATCGCCGTATCGGGCCTCAAGATGCTCCAGCCTGTGGACCTGAACGACAACCGCAACCTGTTCGTGGTGGCGGCCATCCTGGTCACCGGCATCGGCGGACTGACGCTGAACTTCGGCGCGGTGACGATCTCTTCCATCGCCACCGGCCTGATCCTGGGCATCCTGATCAACGTGATCTTTAACAAGCGGGAAGCTAACGGGAAATAATCCTGGAAAAACGGCTAAAAAGCCGGAAAAACCTATTTACAAACCACGCCTGTCATGTTAAAATGATAGGCGTGGTTTTTAGAACCGCAATTCCCGGAGAGGCGATACTCCAACGCTTTTCTGAGGCTGCGGCGATTGAAGCGGGGGACGGCCACATCCCCAAGAAGGAGGAAACACCATGGATAAGGAACTCAAGGCCCAGATCATGCAAACCTATGCCCGCCACGAAGGCGACACCGGTTCTCCCGAAGTGCAGGTCGCTCTGCTCACCGAGAGGATCAACCACCTGAATGAGCATCTGAAGCTCAACAAGAAGGATCACCATTCCCGTCGTGGTCTGCTGCTGATGGTTGGTCAGCGCCGCGGCCTGCTCGACTATCTGAAGAAGACCGATATCGAGCGCTACCGTGAACTGATTGCCAAGCTGGGTCTGCGTAAATAATTGCGCATCGGGCTATCGGCTGGAGAGATTACAGCCGATAGCCTTTTGTTTCATTCGTTGGCCGATGTTCGGTCAATGGGGAATTGCCAAGGGTGTGCCCTTTGGCTAAAATCCATGCCGGCGGCATGTATGCCGGAATGGGTTCCCGAAAGAGGGGAAGGAATCCCCCCTTTCGCAGCGCTGCGAAGCAGCGTAGAAGTGTGTGTGAGGAGAAGAAGAAAAATGGACTACAAAGTGTACTCAATGGAATTTGCCGGCCGCACCCTGACCCTGGAATTTGGGAAATACGCCCAGCAGGCGGGCGGCAGCTGCCTGGTGCGGTATGGCGATACCGCTGTGCTGGTGAACGCCACCGCATCGGACAAGCCTCGGGAAGGGGTCGACTTTTTCCCGCTGACCGTTGATTTTGAAGAAAAGCAGTATGCCGCGGGCAAAATCCCCGGCAACTATTTCCGTCGGGAAGGCAAGCCCACCGAAAAGGCGACCCTGACCTGCCGCCTGATCGACCGTCCTCTGCGCCCCTTGTTCAACAAGGGCATGCGCAACGACGTGCAGGTGGTGGCCCAGACTTTGTCTGTGGATCCTGACACCCCGCCGGAATTCCCCGCCATGCTGGGTTCTTCGATTGCCCTGATGGTGAGCAATATTCCCTGGGGCGGCCCCACCGCCGCTGTCATGGTAGCCCGGGTCAATGGCCAGATGATCATCAACCCCACCCGGGAACAGAGCGAAAAATCTGACATCCACGTCACCGTGGCCGGCACCAAGGACGCCATTATGATGGTGGAAGCGGGCGCCAACGAAGTGAGCGAGGACGCCATGATGGACGCCATCCTTTATGGCCATGATTTCATCAAAGAGCTGGTGGCTTTCCAGGAGAAGATCACCGCGGAAATCGGCAAGCCCAAGTCCGAATTCCCCCTGATCACCACCGGCGACGATATCAAGGCCGCTGTGCGTGAGTACGCTCTGGAAAAGTGCAAGTATGTGTATTCCACCTATGTGCGCAAGGAACGCCAGGCCCGGGAAGCGGAAGTGTCCACCGACGTGGCCGCCCATTTCGCCGATATTTTCCCCGGCCGGGACAGCGAAGTGGCCGATGCGCTGTATTATCTGAATAAAGAAGTCATGCGCCGGAAGATCCTGGATGAAGGCATTCGGCCCGACGGCCGCAAGGTGGATGAAGTGCGGCCCATCTGGTGCGAAGTGGGCGTGCTGCCCCGCACCCATGGCAGCGCCGTGTTCACCCGCGGCGAAACCCAGGCCCTGACCGTGACCACCCTGGGCATGGTCAGCGAATCCCAGCAGCTGCTGGACGGCCTGACCACTACCGAAGAAAACAAGCGCTACATGCATCAGTACAATATGCCCTCCTACGCCACCGGTGAAGCGGGCCGCCTGCGCAGCCCCAACCGCCGGGAAATTGGCCATGGCGCTTTGGCGGAGCGGGCTCTGGTGCCGGTGATCCCCACCGAAGCGGAATTCCCCTATGCCATGCGTCTGGTGTCCGAAATTATGGGCAGCAACGGTTCTTCCTCCATGGCTTCCGGGTGCGGCAGCACCCTGAGCCTGATGGATGCCGGCGTGCCTATCCATGCGCCGGTGGCCGGCGTGGCCATGGGCCTGATTCAGGATGCCGAAACCGGCAAGATTGAAGTGCTCACCGATATCCAGGGCTTGGAAGATTTCCTGGGCGATATGGACTTTAAGGTAGCCGGCACCATGAACGGTATCACCGCCATCCAGATGGATATCAAGATTAAGGGCATTAACCGGGAAATCCTCTCCCGCGCCCTGAACCAGGCCTTGAAGGGCCGGCTGCATATCCTGGGCATCATGCTGGAGACCCTGGGCCGTCCCCGGGAGAACCTGAGCAAGTTTGCGCCCAAGATCATCACCTTCTCCATCAACCCTGAAAAGATCAGCGAAGTGATTGGTCCCCGGGGCAAGATGATTAACAAGATCATTGATGAGACCGGCGTGAAGATCGATATCGAGGATGACGGCCGGGTGTTCATCTCCACCGCCGATCAGGCGGCCGCCGACAAGGCCAAGTCCCTCATCCTGGGCATTGCCAAGGATATTGAAGTGGGTGATGTGTTCACCGGTAAGGTGGTGCGCATCATGAACTTCGGCGCCTTCGTGGAACTGGTGGGCGGCAAGGATGGCATGATCCACATTTCCAAGCTGGATAACAAGCGCGTGGAAAAGGTGGAAGATGTGGTGAACATCGGCGACGAACTGGAAGTGAAGGTCTGCGAGATCGACTCTCAGGGCCGCATCAACCTGATCCTCAACGATATCACCTATGATAACCCCAACTTCACACGCTCCGCGCCCGAGGGCGCCCGTCCGCCGCGTCGGGATGGCCGGGACCGGAAATAATTCCTGATAAAACGACTGCGCAAGGGGGAAACTGAAAAATGTTTCCCTCTTGTTTTTCGATGATGAAGGAGCAATCGATGGAAAAATTCATCCTGAAGAACGGGCTGACCGTGTTGGTGGAGCCGATCGATTATCTGCGCTCCGTTTCCATCGGCGTGTGGGTGAAGGCTGGGTCGATCCTGGAAACGCCGGAGGAAAACGGCCTGTCCCATTTCATGGAGCATATGGCGTTCAAGGGCACAGAAAAGCGCACCGCTCGGCAGATTGCTGAGGAGATGGACGCGGTGGGCGGCCATCTCAACGCCGCTACCAGCAAGCTGTGCACCAATTATTACGCCAAAGTGATCGATGAAGACCTGCCTCTGGCTGCCGATATTCTGGCCGACATCGTGTGCAACCCGGCTCTGGACCCCAAGGAAACGGATAAAGAGCGGGGCGTGGTGCTGGAAGAAATCGCTATGGTAGAGGATTCGCCGGAGGACATTGTATACGATGTGCTGGCGGAAGCGGTGTTTGGCGAGCAGGCCCTGGGCCAGACCATTCTGGGCCCGGCAGAAAAACTGCAAGTGTATACGCCGGATGACCTGCGCGCCTTCCGCAAGCGGCACTACGGCCCCCAAAACGCCGTGGTGGCGGTGGCTGGGCACGTGGAACCGGAAAAGGCGCGGGACCTGATGGAGGAAAAATTTGGGTCCTGGACCGGTGCGGCGGGGGAGGATTTTCCCCTCAGCGTGGCCATTGATACCCCGCGCAAGCTGGCCCGGGACAAGGATACCGAGCAGGTGCATTTGTGTGTGTCCTTCCGAGGCAACGAAATGGGCAGCCCGGATGTGTATCCCACGGCGGTGATGAACAATGTGCTGGGCGGCGGCATGAGCAGCCGCCTGTTCCAGAAAATCCGCGAGGAAATGGGCATGGCTTACACGGTTTATTCCGGCCCGTCCAGCTATCCCCACTGCGGGGAATTCACCATTTACGCCGCCACCAACCCCAAGCACGTGAAAACGGTGCTGGAGCAGATGGACAGAGAAATTGAAAAATTTCTCAAGGACGGCGTGACGGAAAAGGAATTCACTATGAGCAAGGCCCAATTGAAGGGCAGCTTCATCCTGGGCCTGGAAAGCGCTTATAACCGCATGAGCACCCTGGGCCACAACCAGATGCTGCTGGGCCGCATCATTCCGCCGGAGGACACCATTGCCGCCATCGAACGGGTGACCATGGAGGACGTGGTCGAAGCGGCCCGCCGGATTTTGACCGGCCCCCGGGCCTACGCTGTGGTGGGGCGGAACGCGGAAAAGTATTTGAAGGATATAAAATAAAGCACGGGGGAACTGCTTTTTCAAAGCAATTCCCTCGTACTTTTTTTACACACGCTGGCGAATTTGTTGAGCGTTTTTCAGCAGGTCCGCCAGTTTTTAGCATCCGGCAATTTCAGTTCCGGCTTGTTCCATAATGGCGGCTACTTTGTCAGAAAATGCGTCAAATTCTGGGTCTTCCATCTGCAGTTCGGAATGGGCCAAGAAACAGTTGACCGATTCCAGGGCGGCCTGGTCAAACCGTTTTTTGGGCTGATAGGTGGGCACCAGGCGGTGGAGCAGGGTGTTGTCAAACAGGACGGTGTTGGCTTTGTCGCCCAGCAATCCGCCTTCCCAGTCATAGCCCGGGCACTGGGCCAAGATGGTGGAGGGCACGTAGCAGGGCTTGTATTGGCCGCCGATGGCCCGGGCGATGGACTGCATGATCTGGTTCCATGTAAGCAATTCTTCTCCGGTGATCTGCACCGCCTGGCCGATGGCGTGGATGTTGCCCATCAACCCTACGAAAGCGGGGGCAAAATCCTCACTGCTGAGCACGGCCCACAAGCTGCTGCCGTCCCCGGGCATCAACACGGGCTTGCCTTCCCGTATGCGCTTAAGCACCTGCCATGCGCCGTTTTTGCCGTGAACGGCCACGGGAATGGAGCGTTCAGAAAATGTATGGCTGGGCCGCACGATGGTGACGGGGAAGCCCTGCTCCCGGTAAGCCCGCATCAGCGTTTCTTCGCAGGCGATCTTGTTTCGGGAGTATTCCCAGTAAGGGTTGCTTAGCGGCGTGGCTTCGGTGATCACAGGATGGGACAAGGGTTTTTGATAGGCGGAAGCGGAGCTGATGAAAATGTATTGCTCCGTTTTTCCGGCAAACAAGCGAATATCCCGCTCCACCTGGGCGGGCACAAAGGCGATGAAATCGGCCACCACGTCAAAGTGCGCGTCACTCATGGCCTTTGCCACTGCGGCTTCATCCACAATATCCAGGGTCAATTGATGCGCGCCGGGCACATCGTTTTTCCGGTTGCCCCGGTTGAGGAGGGTCAAATCCCAGCCCTGCTGCAAGAGCAACCGGGAGATGGCGGTGCTGATGACGCCGGTGCCGCCGATGAACAATGCTTTCATATGTTTTCCTCCTTTGATTTACAGCGCGCCTTTTTCTTGCATTTTTTTCAGGGCGCTCATCAGAGCGATTTTGCCGTGGGCATAGGTGAGTCCGCCTTGCAGGTATACAGTGTAGGGGGCGCGCATGGGCGCGTCTGCCGACAGTTCAATGCTGGCCCCGGCCACGAAGGTGCCCGCCGCCATGATCACTTGGTCGGTGTAGCCCGGCATATCCCAAGGTTCAGGCACTGCGCTGCCGTCAATGGGGGAGGCGGCTTGGATGCCTTGGACGAAAGCGATCAGCCTGTCCGGGTCGCCCATTTCGATGGCCTGGATAATGTCCGCTCGGGGGGCGGAAGATGCGGGGGTGGTTTTCATGCCCAGCAGTTCAAAAACGCGGGCGGCCAAAATGGATGTTTTCAGCGCCTGGGTCACTGTGTGCGGCGCCATAAACAAGCCCTGGTAGAAGGGCTGGTAGGAAGCGGCGTAGCTGCCCACTTCCCTTCCCAGGCCAGGGGCGGTTAACCGGGCTTCGATGCGGGCGATGGCTCGGTTTGTGCCCACCAGGTAGGCCCCGGTAGGGGCTAAGCCGCCGCCGGGATTTTTGATCAGGCTGCCCACGCACACGTCCGCGCCGAAATGGGTGGGCTCGTTTTCCCGGATGAATTCGCCGTAGCAATTATCTACCATGATGAACATGTCGGGCCGGACGGCGTGAACAGCGTCGATCAGCTCCTTCATATCCTGGGGCTGCAACGAGGCGCGCCAGGCATAACCCCGGCTGCGCTGGATGAGGATGACCTTGGTGTTTTCCCGGATGGCGTTCAGCACGCCCTGCACGTCGATCTTTGTTTGACCCTCCGTCATCTCCACTTGGGAATAGGAAACGCCCATTTCTTTCAAATTGCCTACTGCGTTGCCGCTGAGCCCGATCACCGTTTCCATGGTGTCATAGGGCGCGCCGGCGGCGGACAGAAGATGATCGCCGGGGAGCAAAAGCCCAAACAGGCACAGGGATAGCGCCGCGGTGCCGCAGGCCACCGAGGGGCGCACAATGGCGTTTTCCGCTCCGAACAGCCGGGCAAACACTGCTTCCAGCTTGTCCCGGCCAATATCGTCGTAGCCATAGCCAGTGGTGGGAGCAAAGTGCCGAGTGGCGATATCCTCCTCATGGAAAGCGTCCAGCACCCGGCGGGTGTTGATCATTTCCGTCTGTTCCAGGCTATCAAACAAAGGTTGGCACTCCTTCTCCGCCTGGGCAATTAGTTCATACAGATTCATGGGTTTCTCCTTTGATATATTTTTCGCAGATTGTTTGTGCCAGGGGCTCCAAATCGTCTCCCGGCAGCCAAGGCAACCAGGTGATGCGCTCATCCCGCCTAAACCAGGTCAGCTGCCGCTTGGCGTAATGACGGGTGCGCAGCTTTAACAAGGATACGGTGTCGGCAAGGGCCATTTCGCCGTTCAGTACCGGCAACAGTTCCTTGTATCCCAATCCCTGCATGCTTTGATGGTCCGGGGACAGTCCCCTCTCTTTGAGCATACGCACCTCTTGAAGCAGCCCTTCTTCCATCATTTGGTCGATTCGCTTCTCTACCCGGGCATACAGTACGTCCCGGGGCAGATCCAGGGCGTACAACTGAAAATCGTAGGGCGCGTCTTCCGGACCGGGCATTTTTTGACGGGACAAGGGCGTGCCGGTCAGCTCGAATACTTCGATGGCCCGGATCACCCGGCGCAGGTCGTTGGGATGCAGCCGGTTTGCTGATTCCGGATCCACTTGCCGCAGCCGATCGTGAACAGCCTGCACGCCTTGGGCTTCCGCCAGGCGATGGTAAGTTTCCCGGATGGCTTCGTCTCCGCCTACGGTACCGTAATCCATGGGCAAGCTCAGCGCCTGCAGGTACATACCGGTGCCGCCTACCAGGATGGGCACCGCTACAGCGTCAATCATCTTCCGGGCGTCCTGGGCATACTGGGTCACGGAATAGGTTGCGTCCGGGGGAAGGATATCCACCATGTGGTGAGGAGCCTGGGCCCGCTCTGATGCCGTTGGCTTGGCGGTGCCGATGTTTAAATCGCGATAAATTTGCATGGAATCCATGCAAATGATATCGCCCTGCAATTGCTGGGCCACCAGGAGGGACAGGGCCGTTTTGCCGCTGGCCGTGGGGCCTACAATGCCAATCACTCGTTTTTTCATCAGTTTTGAATGCGCCGGAAGCGCTTGTCCAGTTCGGTGTGGGTCATCTGCACCATCAAGGGACGGCCATGAGGGCAGGTGGGAGTGACTTTCTGCTCGATCACATCCCGGATGAGAGCCATCACGCTTTCATCGCTGAGCCGTTCGCCGCCCTTGACGGCGTGCTTGCAAGCCATTTGGATCACGCGGCTGGTGCGGTCGGCAATGGGGGAAGAGGCATCGGCCATCAGGCCGTCCAGCGCTTCCATCAGGCATTTTTCCGCCTGGGGCTGGCCCAGGATGATGGGCACGCCCCGCAGCTGCACCGTGTCCTCCCCAAAGGGGGACAGGTCAAACCCGGCTTTTTTCAGGGCTTCGGTGTTTTCTTCGTAGGCGGCGTATTCCGCTTTCGATAGTTTCACGATCAGGGGCACCATCATGCTTTGGCTGGCGGGGGCGGAGGCGGTTTCCCGCATGAAGCGCTCGTACAACAGCCGCTCATGCACCGCGTGCTGGTCGGCCATGATCAAAAGATCGCCGTATTCCAGGAGAATGTAGGTGTTGAACGCCACGCCAATCAATTTCAGGGGCGTTTGGGAAAACCGCGCTGCCACCACGGGAGACTGCAATTGATCCGCCTGGGCAGATTCAGCCGGAACGGAAATAGGCATTTGCTCCGCTTGCTTTTGCCGGAAGCGGGCGGCCATATCCGGCGGGATCACCGGTTGGGGATTGGCCCGGGCCGGCAGGATGGACGCGCTGGAATCATGAAACGCGGCGGGGCGTTTTTCTTCCTTGGGGATCAGCACTGGGCGGGTTTCCCGGGGTACGGCGGGGGCAAAGGTGGGCAGGGTCATGCCGTCTTCGCTGAAGGCGGCCCACTTGCTGCTTTGCTGGGGCGCGGCGGGCTGAGTGGGCGCGGGCTGGGCCATTGGGACGGGCATATGAGCCGCCGCCGAGGTGGATGCATCAGTTGCCGGTTGGGGCAGGGATTCCGTTACCTCAATGCGGGCGGGAGCGGGCCGGGGCGCGGCATCTTGGGCAGGCAGGAACATGGGCGGGATGGGCGGTGCTTCGTTGGTTTTTTCCAGCGTCTCAAAGATGATGGTTTCCACCGCTTGGCGCACGCCCTTCTCATCCTGGAAGCGTACCTCCCATTTATTGGGATGCACGTTCACATCGGCGCTCTCAAAGGGCATATCCAAATGCAGCACGCACATGGGGAATTTGCCGATCATCACCCTTTGACGGCACCCCGCTTCCACTGCGGCGGACAAAAGCGGGCTTTTCATGGCCCGGCCGTTTAAAAAGAAATGCTCGTGGCTGCGGTTGCCCCGGCTGACGTCGCCAACGCCCACGAAGCCGTGCAGCAGCACGCCGTTCATGCTGCCGTCGATTTTCGTCATCATTTTCAGCGTGTCCATGCCGTACACGCTCATGACGGCGCTGTCCAGCTTTCCATCCCCGGCGCTGAAATACACCAGTTTTCCATCCGCCATGAAGCGGAAGGATACGGCGGGGTGGCTCAAAATCAGCCGGGCCATCAATTCACTGACGGCGGCGGTTTCGGTGGACGGCTTTTTCAAAAATTTGCGGCGCACGGGGGCATTATAAAACAAATCCTTCACGGTGAACGTGGTGCCTTCCGGGCAGGCGGCGTCCTTGATTTCGACAATTTCTCCGCCTTCGTTGCGCACATAAACGCCCGTATCCGCCCCCCGGGCCCGGGTCTGGCAAGTGACGATCGCAACCGCTGCGATGGAGGCCAGCGCTTCACCCCGGAAACCCAGAGAGCGGACGCCGTACAGATCCTCCACTTTGCGGATTTTGCTGGTGGCGTGGCGGGCAAAGGCCAGGCGGATATCTTCCGGCTGAATGCCGCTGCCGTTATCGGCCACCCGGAAGGAGGTGAGTCCCCCTTCTTTAATGTCCACCGTGATGGCGGTAGCCCCGGCGTCCATGCTGTTTTCCACCAGCTCTTTAATGGCGGCGGCGGGGCGCTCCACCACTTCACCGGCGGCAATCTGCCCGATGACTTCTGGCGGAAGTTGACGGATATGGTTCATTTCCATTTGGTACCTCACAGCTTCATGGCTTTTTCTTTCAGCACAAACAGTTTGTTCAGCGCGTCAATGGGCGTCATGGCCATGACATCCAGATTGCGGATTTCCTCGATGAATTCGGTCTTAGGGAATTCCATCAAATCAACTTGTTCATTTTTCTTTTTGTGGCCTGCGCCCAGGATGTTCTGGCCGATGGAATTGTTGCCAATGTTGTTGACCTCCAACCGCGCCTGGATTTCCTGGGCCCGGGCCACTACGGGCCGGGGCACCCCGGCCAGGTGAGCCACATAAACGCCGAAGCTCTTGTCCGCCCCGCCGGGAATGATCTTGCGCAGGAAGATCACTTCCTCTCCGTGCTCTTTGACGGACACGCAGTAGTTCTTCACGCCCTCCAAATGCCCTTCCAGCTCGGACAGTTCGTGATAATGGGTGGCGAACAGGGTTTTCGCCCCGGATTTTTTCTGGTCGGCCAAATATTCCACCGCGGCCCAGGCGATGGCCAGACCATCAAAGGTGGAGGTGCCCCGGCCGATTTCGTCCAGGATGACCAGGGATTTATCGGTGGCGTTTCGCAGGATATAGGCCATTTCGCTCATTTCCACCATGAAGGTGGATTGGCCCGTGGCCAGATCGTCGGACGCGCCAACCCGGGTGTACACCCCGTCTACCAGGGAAATGCTGGCCTCCCGGGCGGGCACGAAGGAGCCCATGTGGGCCATCAGGGTGATCAGGGCCACCTGGCGCATGTAGGTGCTTTTGCCAGCCATGTTGGGGCCGGTAATGATCTGCATGCGGTGGTCGGCGCTGTCCAGATAGGTGTCATTGGGTACGAAGGCCATATCGTTCATCATAGCTTCCACCACCGGGTGGCGGCCATCCTTGATGTCGATCACCCCATCCTCGGTGATGGTGGGCTTCACATAATGGTTGAGCCGGGCCACCCGGGCCAGGGATAAAAGGGCATCCAAGGTTTTATAGGCCATGGCGGTGGATTGCAAGGGACCCATCTGCCGTCCGATTTCATCCCGCACTTCATCAAACAGGGCAATTTCTAATTTGGCCGCCTGCTCCTGGGCGCCGGTCAGCTTGCTTTCAATGGCGCGCAGTTCATCGGTGGTGAAGCGCTCACTGTTGGTCAAGGTCTGCCGCCGCTGGTAGCGCAGGGGCACCAGGCCGTAGTTGGACTTGGTCACTTCAATGTAGTAGCCAAACACGCGGTTGTACTGGATGCGCAGGTTCTTGATGCCTGTTTCCTCCCGCTCCTTGGCTTCCAGATCCAGCAGCCATTGCTTGCCTTCGGTGGAGGCCCGGCGCAGCTCGTCCAATTGGGCGTTGTATCCGGTGCGGATGATGTTCCCGTCGGACAGCAGCAGGGGCGCGTCCGGCGAAATGGCCCGGGTGAGCAGATCGGTCAATTCCGGCAGGGGATTGAGCAGTTCTTTGATGAAGGAAAGAGCGTCTTCGTCGATGCCGGACAGGAGCGACAGGATATCCGGCGCCTGCTCCAAAGAGCGCAGGAGGGATAAGCAGTCCCGGGCGTTTAAGGTGTGATAGGAGACTTTCGAGAGCAGCCGCTCCATATCGTACACCCGGGCCAGTTTGCCCCGCAGCTCTTCCGACAGCACATGCTGCTCATACAGCGCTTCCACGGCGCACAGCCGGGCCTCGATTTTTTCCTTGGACAGCAGGGGCTTCTCCACCCAGGAGCGAAGCAGACGTCCGCCCATGGCGGTGGCGGTGTCGTCCAGGATCGACAGCAGCGCTCCCTTCGCCGTGCGGCCCCGGATGGTTTCAGTCAATTCCAGGTTCCGGCGGGTGGCGGCGTCCAGGGGCATGATATCGCCTTTTTCCATGACCCGCACCCGGGCGATATGCTGGAGGGAATTTTTTTGCGTTTCGTTCAGGTAACGCATCAGCGCCCCGGCAGCCTGGGTGGCCACGGACAGGGAGGCGTCCAACCCCAGGGCGATCAGGGAAGATACTTTAAAATGGGAAAGCATGGTGTCCCGGGCGTTCTGGCTCTGAAACGCGGCGGCGGTGTAACTCACGGGTCGAAGGGTCGTGCAGCCTTTGG
>JAFUFC010000152.1 GCA_017470095.1 Clostridia bacterium
ATCGAGGGCAATGAACTTTCGATTGCGTTCAATTCCCGGTATCTCACGGACATTATTCACAATGTGGACAGCGAACGCATCTGCATGTGCTTTAACAGCAATGTGTCTCCCTGCATGATCAAACCTGTGGAGGGAAATGACTTCACTTTCCTGGTGCTGCCGGTGCGAGTGTTCAATCGGTAAGAATACAAACGAGGAGGAACAGGCCATGTCCAATATTTGGCACGATATCAGCCCCCATCGCATCACGCCAGACGATTTCATCGCCGTGATCGAAATTGAGAAGGGCTCCAAGAACAAGTACGAATTGGATAAGGAAACCGGGCATATCATCCTGGACCGCATCCTGTACACATCCACTCATTACCCGGCCAATTACGGCTTGATTCCACGCACCTACGCCGACGACCATGACCCGCTGGACGTGCTGGTGCTCTCCAGTGAAAGCATCGCGCCTTTGAGTTTGGTTCGCTGCTACCCCATCGGAGTCATCAACATGCAGGACCAGGGCATGATGGACGAAAAAATCATTGCCATTCCCTTCAACGACCCCACCTACAATAATTACCACAGCATTCATGAGTTGCCCCAGCACATCTTTGAGGAAATGCGCCATTTCTTCACGGTGTACAAGAGCCTGGAGGAAAAAACCACTGTGGTCAACGAGGTCCAGGGCCCGGAAGAAGCCCGCCAGGTGATCCAGCACTGCCTGGACGCGTATGTGGATAAATATTGCCGGTAAAGAAGAAAATAAAAAACGTGGGAAAATCCGTTCTCAAAAACAGGATTTTCCCATTTTTTTTAATTAAAATTTGTTTTTCCATTCGGAAAGATGCGTTTAATGTGTTTCAGGCTGCGCTTCCTCGTTGCTTTTCCTCGATTGCTCCTTGGGCCCAGGGCTCCCGCCCGGCCTGCGCTGAACATGCTCCACTGGAGCACGTTCTGGGCGCTTCGGCCCCCGGTAAATCATCGTCAAAGCGCCTGGAATAGCAGCCCAATCCGCTCGAAGATGCACATTTCTCATTATTAGAGCCTGTTTCTCCATTCAGAAAGATACGTTTACGGTGTTTCAGGCTGCGCTTCCTCGTTGCTTTTCCTCGATTGCTCCTTCGGCCCAGGGCTTCCGCCCGGCCTGCGCTGAACATGCTCCACTGGAGCACGTTCTGGGTGCTTCGGCCCCCGGTAAACCATCGTCAAAGCGCCTGGAATAGCAGCCCAATCCACTCGAAGATGCACATTCCTCATTTTAGAAACAGACTCTAGAAACAGATTCTAATAAAATTATAAATCCTTAAACAGCGTAATATTTTTGTGCTCCGGTTTCAATTCGCCATTTTGAATTTTTTTAACCACTTCCACGATCCGGTCGTTGATGGGGGTGGGCACGCCGCACTTTTTTCCCCATTCGCAGACCACGCCGTTGATGGCGTCAATTTCGCAGGGCTTGCCTTTTTTCAGGTCCTGGAGCATCGAGGGCTCGATATCCCGGTGCTTTTTCATGGCGATGGGCAGGATCATCTGGGCAATGGCTTTTTTGATGGGCGTTTTATAATAAAACAGCTTGGTAATATCCTTGCCCTGGACGGGTGCAAAGGTTTCGCCGGCGGCGCGGCCCACGTCGATGCATTCTTTCATGCAGGCCACGGCCAGGGGCTTCATTTCCTTGCCCTCGCTGACGTCGCCGAACACGCCGCCAATGGCGGTGCCGAGGCCGGAAAAGGTGGCGTTGATGAGCAATTTGCTCCACCGGGCGCCCAGCAGGTTTTCCTCTGTGTGGACGGGGCACATCTTTTCCAGCACGTTTTTCACCCGGTTGAATTGCTCATCGGTGATGCCTTCCATCCGTCCCATATGAAAAGACAGGCTGTTTGGATCGCTGGTCAATGTAGCATGGCCGGGTGCGTTCAGAGTGGCGCCCCACTCGACGACGCAGCCGATCACATGGTTTTTGCCCACGATCTTGGCGATGCCCGGCTCCGGAATGCCGTTTTGCAGTGTGACGATCACGCCGGTTTCGGACAAAAAGGGCCGTAAAAACGATACCACTTCTTTGTTGTGCAGCTGCTTGGTCATCAGGAAAATCACGTCGTACAGGCCGTTCATTTCCTCCGGCAATATAGCTTTTACCGGCACGGTCATTTTAACGGTGCCGTCAATCACCGCGCCATGCGTCTGCAATGCCGCCACGTGGGCCTTATTCCGGTTCACCAGTTCAATATCGACGCCGTTTTTAGTTAGGTAAGCGCCCATGACGGTACCTAAGGACCCGGCGCCGTAAATGGCGTATTTCATCAAAAATCCCTCCTCACAATGGAAATATTTTAACATAAACCCCTTCCCGCTGCAACAAAAGCATGGAAAGAAGCGATATTTTTTTGAAAAAAGGTAGATTTATCCACGGGATTTTGATATAATACCCTCTGGTACTAAGTTATCCTGATTCAACCATGTTTGAGGAGGTACATTTTTCATGAAAACCACCATCGTCAAGGTGATCGGCCGTGAAATCATTGATTCCCGCGGCAATCCTACTGTTGAAGCTGAAATCTGGCTGGAAGATGGCACCGTCGCTCTGGGCACTGCTCCCAGCGGCGCTTCCACCGGTGAATTTGAAGCGCTGGAGCTGCGCGACGGCGATAAGAGCCGTTTCGGCGGCAAGGGCGTATCCAAGGCTGTGAATAACGTCAATACCGTGATCGCCGACGCCATCCTGGGCCTGAACGCGCAGGACACCTACGCTGTGGACGCCGCCATGATCAAGGCCGACGGCACCAAGGATAAGAGCAACCTGGGCGCCAACGCCATCCTGGCCGTTTCCATCGCCGCCGCCCGCGCCGCGGCCACCTCTCTGGGCATTCCGCTGTACCGCTTCCTGGGCGGCGTGAACGGCAACCGCCTGCCCGTCCCCATGATGAACATTTTGAACGGCGGCGCCCATGCTGATTCCTCTGTTGATACGCAGGAATTCATGGTTATGCCCGTTGGCGCTCCCTCCTTCAAGGAAGGCCTGCGCTGGTGCTCCGAAGTGTTCCAGACCCTCAAGAAGCTCATCAAGGACATGAACGACGTCACTGCCGTGGGCGACGAGGGCGGCTTTGCTCCCAACAGCCTGGGCGGCGATGAAGACGCCATCGAGCTGATCCTCAAGGCCATTGAAAAGGCCGGCTACAAGCCCGGCGTGGATTTCATGCTGGCCATGGACGCCGCTTCCTCCGAATGGAAGAGCGAAAAGGGCAAGGGCTTCTATCATCAGCCCAAGTCCGGCAAGGATTTCACCAGCGACGAGCTGATCGCTCACTGGGAGAGCCTGGTTGACAAGTATCCCATCATCTCCATCGAGGATGGCCTGGATGAAGAAGACTGGGAAGGCTGGCAGCGCATGACCAAGAAGATCGGCCACAAGGTGCAGCTGGTGGGCGACGACCTGTTCGTGACCAACACCGAGCGCCTGAGCAAGGGCATCGCCCTGGGCTGCGGCAACAGCATCCTGATCAAGCTGAACCAGATCGGCTCCGTCAGCGAAACCCTGGAAGCCATCAAGATGGCCCACAAGGCCGGCTATACCGCCGTCACCTCCCACCGTTCCGGTGAAACCGAAGATACCACCATCGCCGACCTGGCTGTGGCCCTGAACACCTGCCAGATCAAGACCGGTGCTCCTTCCCGTTCCGAGCGCGTGGCCAAGTACAACCAGCTGATCCGCATCGAGGAAGCGCTGGGTGAATCCGCCGTCTATCCCCAGATGGGCGCGTTCAACGTGAAGAAGTAATCAACCGAACGGCCATCCTTTTCCAGCCCCTGCTTTTGCGGGGGCTCCGATCATTAAGAAAGTAGGTTTTCCCCTTTGGGGATGCATGAAGGGGCCAAAGCCCCTTCATGTTCATTCCGCAGGGCCGGGTTTGCCGGCCCGAGGAGCGGCTGGAATGCCGCTTCCGCTATCATTTTCTGCCCGTGCAGCGCAGCTGCACAAGAAAATGATGGGACCGAAAAAATGCATCCTTGCATTTTTTCGCAGCGTGTCGACTTTGTCGACACATTGAGCCCCTGCTTTTGCGGGGGCTTTTTCCTTGCGCATTGTGTCGAACCATGATATACTTTTGAAAAAGGAGGCGATTCCATTGATCCCCATTTTCATTTGCTATGCCAAATGCACCACCTGCCAGAAGGCCAAAAAATGGCTGGAGGCTCATGATATTGCTTTTGAAGAGCGCCCCATCAAGGAGCAGCATCCCACCGCCGATGAACTGCGGGATTGGCAAAAAATCAGCGGCCTGCCCGTGCGGAAATTTTTCAACACCAGCGGTATGCTGTACCGGGAAATGGAATTGACCAAGAAGCTGCCGGGCATGACGGAGGAGGAAATGCTTGCTCTCCTGGCCACCGACGGCATGCTGGTCAAGCGGCCTTTGCTGATTGCCGGAAACAAGGTGCTGGTGGGCTTTCAGGAAAAGGAATGGGAAAAGACGCTCAAATAATCGATTTCCTGATCAGAAAGAACGAAAAACATGCCCTATGATCTGACGCACCCACTGGTCATCGGCATTTCCTCCCGGGCGCTGTTTGACCTGGAGGAGGAGAACCGGATTTTTGAGCAGCAGGGATTGGACGCTTATATGGAATACCAGCTGGCCCACGAAAAGGACGTGCTGCCCCAGGGCAGTGGGTTCCAGCTGGTGAAGGCGTTTCAGCGGCTCAATGAAGGGGATGAGCGGCTGGTGGAGGTGATCATCGTCTCCCGCAACAGCCCGGACACCAGCCTGCGCATTTTCCACTCCATCGAAACCTACGGACTGGATATTACTCGGGCGGCTCTGGTGGCTGGGGCCCCGGTGACGCCGTATTTGAAAGCATTCAAGACCGATTTGTTCCTGTCCGCCTATGGCCCCGACGTGAAAGACGCCATCGACCACGGCATCGCCGCCGGCATGCTGCTCACCGGCACCCACCCGCAGCAGGAGGAAACGGTGGACCAGATCCGCATTGCCTTTGACGGCGACGCGGTGCTCTTTGGTTCCGAAGCGGAGCGGGTGTACCAGCACGGGGGCATCGGTGCGTTCATCGAGCATGAACAGGAGCACGCAAAGGACCCCCTCACCAAAGGCCCTTTCGCCAATTTCCTCATGACGCTGTCGAACATCCAATCCAAATATCCGGACAAGGAAAAATCTCCCATTCGCACGGCCCTGGTTACCAGCCGCAATCTGCTGGCCCATGAGCGGGCCATCCGCACGCTGCGCAAATGGGGCGTGCGGGTGGATGAAGCGTTTTTCCTGGGCGGCGTGCAAAAGAAGGAAATCCTGGCCGCGTTCGGCGCCCACATCTTTTTTGACGACCAGCACGCCCACACCGACCCCGCCTCCCAGGTGGTGCCGTCTGCGGTGGTGCCCTACCGGGAAGGGGACGACCCGACCCAGGAGTAAGCTTGATGAACCAAAGAAACGGGGGAAACACATATGCTGTTTATCGGAATCTGCGGGGCCAGCGGCTCGGGCAAAAGCACTTTGGCGCAGGAATTGGTGCGGGATATGGGCGTGAAAAGCATCGTGCTCAACCAGGACGCCTACTATCTGGACCATCCGGACCTGACATTTGAAGAACGGGTGAAGCTGAATTATGACGAGCCCTGCATTTTCAACCACGATCTGCTCTATGCCGACGTGTGCGCCCTGCTGGAGGGACACCCGATCACCCGCAAAGCGTATGATTTTTCCCAGCACCGCCGCAACGATACCGACGAGGTGATCGACCCGGCCAACGCCAAGGTGCTGATCGTGGAGGGCATCCATTCCTTTTATGATAAACGGCTGCTGGAGAAAATGTTCCTCAAGCTGTACATCAATGTGGAGCCTGATATCTGCCTGCTCCGCCGCATCCGCCGGGATATCAACGAGCGGGGACGGCAAATTGACAATATCGCGGCGCAGTACCTGTCCACCGTCAAGCCCATGTACGACCAGTACATCCGCAATTATATTCACGACGCCGACGTGGTGGTCATGCGCGGCGGAAAAAACACCCGCATCGTGCCCATCCTGGCAGGGTATGTGCAGAGCACTCTCAATCCGTGAGGAAAATCATAGCAAAAATCCCTGGGAGAAATATTTTTTCCCAGGGATTTTGCATGATTGTTTTGCTCGAAAGCCCAGTTTCTTTTTTGTATCGGGTTAACTGACGATATAATTTTGACTGAAATTAGAGCTTTTACATGCGGAAAGATGCATTTTCAGTGTTTTAAGCCGCACTTTGGCGTTGCTTTTCCTTGATTGATCCTTCGGCCCCAGTCAACCTTCGTCAAAGCGCCTTGAGATGCAAGCCCATCCGCCCGAAACCGTGCATTTCTCATTTTAGAAACACACTGTAATATCAGCGGCATCCGGAAACCATCAATCAAGTCAGCTATCATGTGCGGGTGGGTGCAGGGATACATCCCTGGTTCAGGGGTTTCAGGGGGATGAAGAAGCTCCCTGATCACTTTCCCTGCTCGTTTACCGTTAAATACCGCTCCTGCACATACCCTCGAATCCCCCGTGCTTCCACCTCGTACCAGCCGTTTTCGTGGCCCAGGATGTAGACCTCTGTGCCAGTAATCCAAGTCGCCACGACGACGCTCTTTCGGCTGGCGGCAGCCCGAAGGTTCACAGTGGTTTTGCCGGTCACCTTGCCTTTGTAGCTCAATTGGCCCAAGGCGGTCTGCTCCGGGGTGGCGGGGGAGATAAAGCGCAGGCTGGAAGTTTTCACGTAACCCTCCACACCCTGGTAATTGATCTGGGTGTACTGCTTGCCTATCTTCAGCACCACCACCACCCAGCCGGCATAGCAGGTGTAAAACATGGCGGTTTTCACCGACGGACCCTCGCGCATGGTCACCCGACCCACCCGGGGCGCGTCGATGACGGCCAGAGCCTTGTCCGCCGGAACGCCTTCGGCAAAAGTGAGGGACTGGGTGGGCGCCGTCAGGGTTTCCCCATTTTGGCGGATTTTGGAGTATACGCTGCCCAATTGCAGCAGGTGAACGTCGTTAATGGTGGTTTCGGTGGATGCTTGGGCGGCCCCGGCGGAAAAAATCATCAGCACTGCGCACAGCAGCGCGGCCCATCGTTTCATAGCGGTCTCCTTTCCAGGGGTTCATTGCAATGGTTATTTTATCATGAATATGATCCAAAAGCAAAACCAATGATTCGCCCGGGGGGACATTTCCGGCGCGTTTTCCGACAATTCCGCGCTTTTCCCTTGCGCATTTCCGGCCTTGTGGTATGATGAGGCCGTTCCCAGGGGAAACCAAGAAAAACACCGTCGAATGCCCGTGAAAGGAGGGTTTGTCATGATGAATCGTTCTGCTTATGGCCGTGCTTGGCGCCGTCCGCCCTTTGTGCCCATGATGGGCCCTGTGCTGCTGGGCGGATGGCTGCTGCGCCCGCTGCTGTGGCTGTCCTTGCTGCGCAGCCATCGCCGGGGCGGCGGATTGCTCACTCTGCTGATCATCCTGGCACTGATTCGGCCGTTCTTCTTTTACTAAAGCCTGTTTCTAAATTCGGAAAGATGCATTTTCGGTGTCTCAGGCTGCACTTCCGTGTTGCTTTTCCTCGATTGATCCTTCGGCCCAGGGCTCCCGCCCGGCCTGCGCTGAACATGCTCCACTGGAGCATGTTCCGGGCGCTTCGGCCCCAGTAAACCATCTCAAAGCGCCTGGAATGGCAGCCCAATCTATCGAAACTGCGCATTCCTCATTTTAGAAACAGACGCTAAAGCAGCGTCACCACTGCCGGAGGAAATTCCGGCAGTGTTTTTTGAGCAAAAGCGGGCCAATGATATCCGCCTGAACAAACTGGACGCATAAATCATCATGAGAACCAATCCAATGTTTGAATATGCGGCTTCTTCTTCCATGAAATATTTTTTCTTTTTCCCCTCTTGACATTTTTTCGACATAGGTGTACTATGCTAATAGTGCACTAAGTAACTGAAAGGGGAGGCTTATGCAGTACGATCCGAACAGCCCCATCTGGCTGCAGGTGATGACGGCGATCAAGACGGACATCGTAACGGGCAAGCGGGCGCCTGGAGAAAAATTGCCCGGCGGCAGGGATTTGGCCCTGCAATACACCATCAATCCCAACACAGCGGCGCGGGTATATCAGGAATTGGAGAAGGAAGGGCTGTGTGAAACCAGAAGGGGCCTGGGCACCTTTGTGACAGAGGACGCGGCACGCATCGGCGTGCTGCGGACGGAAATGGCCCATCAAGCTGTCCGCCAATTTCTGGAGAACATGGAAAAGTTGGGCATTTATGCCAATGAAGCCGCCCGGATGATTATGGAGGAGGAGCAATAAAACCATGCTGGAAAGCAGAGCAATTACCAAAATATTTGGGTCCAAGACGGCGGTGGACCACATCACCTTGAAGCTGGAGAAGGGCCATGTGTACGCCATGCTGGGCCCCAACGGCAGCGGCAAGACCACCTGGATGAAGATGGCCGCCGGGCTGATCAAGCCCACCTCGGGGGAGGCGCTGTTTGAGGGCGCGCCGGTGAGCATCGAGAGCCGGAAGCACGTGGCCTACATGTCCACCGAGCCTTACTTTTATTCCTGGATGACGGTGAAGGACGTGGGCAAATATTACGACGATTTTTTCCTCGATTTTTCCTATCCCCGGTATCAGGCGCTGATCCAGCGCATGGAACTGGCCGAGAACATGAAAACGACGGCCCTGTCCTCGGGCATGATGGCCAAGCTGAAAATTGCCGTCACCATGGCCCGGGACGCCCAGGTGTACATGCTGGATGAGCCCTTCAACGGCATCGACCTGCTGGCCCGGGACGAGATTCGCCATTGCATTCTGGAATACGCCACGGAAGAAAAGCTGCTGCTTTTATCCAGCCACCTGGTGGAGGAAATGGAAGCCATTGCCGACCGGGCGGTGTTCATCAAAAACGGCCGGCTGATCGAATGCGTGGATGTGGAAGAAATGCGGGGCGAGCGGGGCATTTCGATGGCCGACCGCTACCGGGAAATTTACGGGCACGGCGAGGGGGCGATGGCATGAGCAAGCTGATGAAATATGAATTCCGAAAAACGTTGGCCACCAAGCTGATCCTGCTGGGCATCACCGCCGTGGCGGAGATTGCCTTCCTGCTGGGGCTGTACCTGGAAAAAACTCGCTTGCTGGCCACCAGCGTGGCGATTTTGACCCTGCTGGCCATCGGCGGCATCCTGATGATCGGCCTGGGCAGCATCCTGATTTTCCACCGGGACATCAACACCAAGCAAAGCTACATGCTGTTTATGACGCCCAACAGCTGCTACAAAATCCTGGGGGCTAAGGTGATAGAAAATGGCCTGTCGATTTTGTTGGGGGGCGCGTTCTTCTTCACCCTGGGCGCTATCGATATCGCCCTGCTCTTTGCCAAGGAAGGCAACATCCAGGAAATGTGGAAATGGATCGAGGATCTCATCCATTCCATCAACAAAAATATTCAGCTGGACGCCAAGGGCCTGGCTTGCGTGACCTTCGGCCTGCTGAGCAGCTGGATTGCCACCGTCACCACGGCGTACCTGGCCGAGGCGGTGTCCGCCGCTCTGCTCAACGGCAAAAAGTATAACGGCGTGCTCAGCTTCGCCCTGTTCCTGGTGATTACCATCCTGCTGAGCTGGCTGGGGCAAAAGGCCACCCAGGCCATCGTCAGCGTGAACCTGGGCTTCCTCATTCAGGGCGGCATTTTCCTGCTCGCGTCCGGGCTGATGTATGTGGCCACCGCGCAGACCATGGAACGAAAATTGAGCGTGTGAGGGAATGATCAGGGGGGATTCTTTATCCCCCTGCCCCCCTGAACCGGGAACTTCCTTTCCACCCTTTCAAATTTTTTTTTCTTCCTCTTGACTTTATTGCTTTTATGCGTTACACTTTAAAGCAACGAAGCAAAAACCGCGGGACGGGGAGGGATGACCTCCCGGCGCCCCTGGCGGCAGGGAAGGAAGAATGGTTTATGGTTTTGAAAGCGCTGATGCTGGTCGTGTTCTTCGGAATCATGGTGGGAATTGGGCTGTACTGCCGGAAAAACGCCACCAACGTGGATGGTTTCGTGCTGGGCGGCCGGGCAGTGGGCCCGTGGCTGACGGCCTTCGCCTATGGCACCTCCTATTTCTCCGCGGTGGTATTTGTGGGCTATGCCGGGCAGTTTGGCTGGAAGTACGGCATTGCCGCCACTTGGGCAGGCATTGGCAACGCGCTGATCGGTTCCCTGCTGGCTTGGGCCGTGCTGGGCCGCCGCACCCGCATCATGAGCCAGCATTTGTCCAGCGCCACCATGCCGGAATTTTTCGGCAAGCGCTTTGGCAGCAAGGCTTTGAAAATCGCCGCGTCGGCCATCATTTTCATTTTCCTGATTCCCTACACTGCCAGCCTGTACAACGGCCTGAGCCGGCTGTTTGGCATGGCGTTCAACATTGATTATTCCATTTGCGTGGTGGTGATGGCCATCCTGACGGGCATTTACGTGATCGCCGGAGGCTACATGGCCACCGCCATCAATGATTTCATCCAGGGCATTATTATGATCTTTGGTATTTGCGCGGTGATCGTGGCGGTGCTCAAGAGCCAGGGCGGTTTCCTGGCGGCGCTGGACGGGCTGTCCCAGGTCAGCGACCCGGCCACGTCCGCGTCCCCTGGCATCTTCAATTCCTTCTTCGGGCCTGACCCCGTTAACCTGCTGGGCGTGGTCATCCTGACCTCCCTGGGCACCTGGGGCCTGCCCCAGATGGTGCAGAAATTCTACGCTATTAAGAGCGAAAGCGCCATCAACAAAGGCATGATCATTTCCACCATTTTTGCCTTCATCGTGGCGGGCGGCTGCTATTTCCTGGGCGGCTTCGGCCGGCTGTTCACTGAGGTGGTGGGGGTTACGGAAGCCGGTACGCCTATCGGCGGCTTTGACGCCGTGGTGCCTGCCATGCTGTCCGGGCTGCCGGATATCCTGCTGGCAGTGGTGGTGATCCTGGTGCTGTCCGCTTCCATGAGCACCCTGTCCTCCCTGGTGCTGGCTTCCTCCTCCACCTTGACGCTGGACTTCCTTAAGGACAACATCGTTAAGGACATGGACGAAAAGAAGCAGGTCAAGGTCATGCGGGGCCTGATCGTGGTGTTCATCGCCATATCCGTGGTGCTGGCCATCGTGCAGTACCGTTCCAACGTCACCTTCATCGCCCAGCTCATGGGCGTCAGCTGGGGCGCCTTGGCCGGCGCGTTCCTGGCTCCCTTCCTCTATGGGCTGTACTGGAAGCGCACCACCCAGGCCGGCTGCTGGGTCAGCTTTATTTTCTCCACCGTGGTGATGATCGCCAATATTTTCGTCCGATCCAGCTTCCCGGCTCTGCTCCAATCCCCCATCAACGCGGGCGCGTTCTGCATGCTTGCGGGGCTGGTCATCGTGCCGGTGGTGAGCATCGTGACCCAGGCCCCGGACAAAGCCCTGGTGGATGACGCCTTCTCCTGCTACAACAAGAAGGTGCTGGTCAAGCAGACTGAAGCCTTGGGCGACGCGGAATAAAAAAAAACAACACAGAATACAGGAATTGTGGTATGCTGATCGCGTACCACAATTATTTATGAGGAAGACAAAATGATCATTGATTTTCACACCCACACATTTCCCGATACAATCGCCGCCGCGGCCATTGATAAGCTGCAAGCCGCCTCCCACACGCGCCCGTTCGCCGATGGCACGGTGGCGGGGCTGGGGCGTTCCATGGCCGCGGCGGGCATTGACGCGTCCGTGGTGCTGCCAGTGGCCACCAGCGCCCGGCAAGTGCCCCACATCAACGACAGCGCCATTCGTCTGAACCATCAGGCCCGAGAAACGGGCATATACTCCTTTGGCGGCATGCATCCGGATTTTGAGGAGGCGGACAGAGAATTGGAGCGCCTGGCCGCCGCGGGCATTCGGGGGGTGAAGCTGCATCCGCCCTATCAGGGAGTGGATTTTGACGACCCCAGGTACTTGCGCATCCTGAAAAAAGCGGCGGAAATGGGGCTGGCGGTGCTAATTCACGCGGGAAAAGACGTGGGCCTGCCCGGAGCGGAGCAGGCCACGCCGGACAAGATTCGCCGGGCCATGGACGCCGTGCCGGAGGGGACGCTCATCCTGGCCCATATGGGCGGCTGGCGCTGCTGGGAGCAGGCGGCGCGGCTGCTGCCCGGCACCGGCGCGTACATCGACACCTCCTTCGCCCTGGGAAATATGACCCCCACCGGCGACGGCTTTTACAAAACGCCGGATGAATTGGCCATGCTGACGCCCGATCAGGCCGTGGATTTGATCCGCCTGTTCGGCGCCGATCATGTGCTTTTCGGCACCGACTGCCCCTGGAGCGATCAGGCCGCCTATCTGCGGCAATTCCAGGCTTTGCCCCTGACGGACAGGGAAAAAACCGCTATCCTGGGAGGCAACGCCGCCCGGCTGCTGGGGATGTGAAAAAGCGGCAAAGGAACAAATAACAAAAACCCAGCCCATGCAATGCGGTTCAGCGGGCGAATATCATCCGCCCGCTGAACTTTTTTTTATGCTGCTTGCAGCAGTTTTTTTGATGATCTTTACCGCACTTCTACCGTAAAGGTATATTGCTCATCCTTGGCTTTTTCCTTGTCGGTCATGAATCGTTCGTCCAGATGGAAGGTGATGGAGGTAAGGGGCTCGTCGCTGATGTACTGGACCGAGCCGGTGAAATGCACGGTGCGGTGATCCTCCTCCATCCAAATGCCGCCGGAGCGGAACTCCATAGGCGTGCCGTCCGGGGCCAGGGGTGAATAGATGTCGTCGATATCGTATTCGTGGGCGATGGGCTCCTTGTAGACGGCGGTAAAAGCAAAATCCACCTGCATGAAGGAAATGGTCAGGCTGTCCACGGTCAGGTCAAAATCAGGAGTGGAAAAGGTGTTTTTTGGGGAAATGGTTTTGCTCTTTGGCAGATCGGTGGTGAAGGAGAAGGTGATGGTGTCCGTCAGGGTGAACGCGCCGCAGGCCGTCAGCCGGTCGGCCCGGGAGACTGCGGGCCATGCCTGTGGCTCCATCCCCTCGGGGACGGGTAGGAGGTTGGCAAAATTGATGACGCTGTGGCCGTATGCCACGCCGATCTGGCGCTGGCCGATGGCGTCCTGGTATTTCTGGCGCAGTTCCTCGTCGGTCAGGCTATCCTCGGCGCTGCCAAAGTCCACGTAAGGCCAGTTGGGCTTGTAAATCGCCAGGGTGTAGGTCCACTCCACCGGGCCGTCCACCACGCTGTCGTACACGTCGCCATCCAGGATGAAAGTGTCCTGCCGGGGCGTTTCCCGGTTCAGGTAAGGATACAGGTCGCCCCAGCCGTCTGTCCAAACCTCCCCCCTTTCTTCAATGGGCCACCAATCCACCTTCAATTCCCGGCCGTTGCACCGGGCGGTGGCGGTGGGGCAAATGAAATAGGGTTCGGCGTCCTTGTCCGCTGCGGCGGTGAGGGTGAAGGCCAGGCGGGAGCCGTCAAACACGGCGTCGCCCAGGGTGATGGAAAGGCTGCCGCTGTGGACGGTTTCGCCCAGGGGCACGATGTGGCTTTCAAATTCCTTGCTGGGGGTGCCGTGGGCCACGGCGTCCTTCACGCTGTAATAATCGGCAATGGCGTAGGCCGCGCCGGCCAGCAGCGCCAGCAAAAGCGCGATGGCCAAGGCGGCGGGATAGCGTTTTTTCATGGGGGCATCCTCCTTGTATGTGCCGACGGCGCGCAGCACCGCGTCCCGGCACTGATCCGGCGTGGGCCCAAAGGCGTTTTTCAGGTCCATATCCCGGTCGGCGTTCCTGTTCATACCGTCAGCTCCTTTCTCAATTGCTGTTTGGCCCGGTGAATTCGACCGGTCACCGTGGTGCGGGGGATGCGCAGAACCTGGGCGATTTCCGCATAGCTCATGCCCTCGACGGCGTGCAGCGTCAGCGGCAGCCGCAGCTTTTCCGGCAGGCTTTGCAGCGCCAGCGACAGCGTAATATCCGGCGGCGGGGCGCTGGGCTCCGGCACGGCATCCATATCCCCTTGCCGGGCGCGTTTTCGCTGGATGGCGCGGCATTCGTTGATCAGGATGCGGGTGAGCCAGGTGGCGAAGTATGCTTCTTCCCGCAAATCGCCGCGCTTTTCCCAGGCCTTCAGCGCCGCTTCCTGCATGGCGTCGCGGCAGTCCGCGTCGCAACGCAGGAGGGTGTAGGCCACCCGGTACATCCGGTCCGTCTGGCCGACCACCTGCCGGGCAAATTCCTCTCGGTTCATGCGATCACCTCTTGTATCGATACACCCTTTAGATGCGCGGGAGGATGGAAAATTTACGCCATGAAAAAATTTTTTTGCCAAGATGACGGGAAAAGAACATGGAACAACAAATTTGCCTATGCTTCTTCCATCATTCGGGCCGGGCCGCGGAAAACCCTTCCGCCCAGGCGGACGGCGGCGCAAAAAAGCGCCAGCCCATGGCCCAGCAATGACGCGTATCCCGCCCCGATGACGCCCAGCACAGGCGTCCAGCGCCAGGTGGCGATCAGGGTGACCGCCGCGCCCAGGAGGGAATCCGCCAGCGTTTGCTTTTGCATGCCCAGGCCGGTCATCAGCCCGGTGAGCACCTGCTGTACCGGCAGCACCACCGCCATGGGGCACAGGGCCGCCATCAGCGGGGCCAATTCCGGCAGGCGGTACAACCGCATGGCCAGAAAGGGCGAAAGGACGTAAATGCCCGCCGCGCACAAAAGCCCTGCCATGAGCGCGGGCAGCACCGTGCGCAGGCAAAGCCTTCGCAGGGCCCTGGGCGATTTGCACCGGGCCGCCGCCGGGCCGCCCACCACCGCCAGGGACCCAGCCAGCAGCCCGGGCAGGAACATGAGGGGCATCACCATGCCGTTGAGCATGCCCAGGCGGCTGACCGCTTCGCTGTGGCTCAGGCCGGAGGCCATCAGGAGCTTTGGAATCATCAGCCCAGATAAGGTGCGCAGCCCGGTGTGGCTGAGCCGGTTGAGCATCATGGGCAGCGATAAGGCCCACAGTTCCTTCCGCAGGGGCCGCAGGCCCGGGTCGCCCCGGAAGGACAGGGCACGGCCTGCCATCGCCATCACAATGATCAGCCCCACCCCTTCGCCCATCAGCCCGGCGAAAGCAGGCAATGCCGCCCGCCAAGCGGCGGTGACCCGAGGCACCAAGAACGTCAGGGACAGCAGCACCGACAGGCGCACGATTTGCTCCCCCAGCTCGCTCATGGCTGGGGGCAGGGCCCGGCTGCTGCCCAGGCAATACCCGTCATACACGCTGGACAGGCCGATGAACAGCACGCAGGGCGCGAAAAACAGCAGCGACGGCAGCGTGCGCCCATCTCCCAGCCACCGGGCAATGGAGGGCGACAGCATTAAATATACCGGCATGATCAGCAGGGCCAGATAAGTGGCCAGCTGCTTCCCGGCGTACAGCACCCGCTGCTGCTGCTTTTCGTCCGCCGCTTTGGCGGTCAGGCGGCTGACCGCCCCGGGCAGGCCCGCCGCTGCTGGCGCCAGGGCCAGCATGTGCACCCCGCCGGCCAATTCCACAATGCCCATGGTTTCCGCGCCAAGCAGGCGGGACATCCACAGCCGCATAAAAAACCCAATGGCCCGCACCAGCACGCTGCCGCCGGTGATGATCATGGCCTGACGCTTCAGGCTTTGCTTACGCACAAAGCATCCCCTCCGTTTCCTTTCAGCGTATGCGAAGGAAAAACGGGGCATGATAAAAGGCGGGACGATTCGCGTCCGGGTATTGTGCGGGGCTGCCGGAACGTGATATAATGATAAGGCAATCGGCCGAAGGCGGTTGGCCTTCTCAGCGGCCCCTCGCATGGGAGGGCGCCGAGCATCTGATGACGCAATGATATTTGTAAAAATTGGCCCGAATAGGAGAGAAACGACCATGTATGATATTCTGATCATTGGCGCGGGGGTTACCGGCTGCGCCCTGGCCAGGCACTTGTGCCATTATCAGGGCAGCATTGCGGTGATCGAGCGGGCGGAGGATGTGGCTGACGGGGCCAGCAAGGCCAACAGCGGCATCGTCCACGCCGGTTTTGACGCTAAGCCTGGCACGAAAAAAGCCTATTATAATGTGAAGGGCGCAAAAATGTACGCCAAGCTGGCCCGTGACCTGAACGTGCCCTATGATCCCATCGGCGCGCTGGTCATTGGCTTTTCTGATGAGGACCGGCAGACCATTCAAAAGCTCTATGACCAGGGCGTGAAAAACGGGGTGGAGGAGCTGCGCATCATCGAAAAAGAGGAGATCCTGGCGCTGGAACCCAACACTAACCCAGACGTCGCCTGCGCCCTGTACGCCCCCACCAGCGCCGTGGTCAGCCCTTACGAAATGACCATCGCCCTGGCCTATCACGCGGCCCAAAACGGCGTGGAATTTATTTTTAACGCGCCGGTCACCAAGATTTTCCGGGAAAGCGACCAGTGGCATGTGATTACCCCAAAGGGTGAATTCACCGCCCGGGCCATCGTTAACTGCGCCGGATTGGGAGCCGATGAACTGCATAACATGATCTCCGATCAGCAGGTGCGCATCATTCCCCGGCGGGGCGAATATTACTTGCTGGACCACACGGTGAAATGTCCCTTCAGCCGCACCATGTTCCAGGTGCCCAGCAAAATGGGCAAGGGCGTGCTGATTTCGCCTACCGCCCACGGCAACGCCCTGCTGGGCCCCTCCGCCGAGGACATTGACGACGGCTTTGATACCGCCACCACCCGTCAGGGGCTGGATTTTGTGCTGGAAAAATGCCGCCTGACCTGGCCCAAGGTGAACATTCGCCCGGTGATTACCACCTTCTCCGGCGTCCGCGCCCATCCGGATACGGATGATTTTCTCATCGGCCAGGTGCCCGGCGCGCCGGACGGGGCCTTTGAGGCCATCGGCATCGAAAGCCCGGGGCTTAGCGCGTCTCCCGCCATTGCGGAAGAGCTGGGCGATCAGATCGCCCATTACCTGAAATTGCCGGACGCCCGGCTGGTCAAGCCTCCGGTGCCGCTGCTGAAACCCTTCGCCGCCATGACGGAGGAAGAACGGGCCGCCGCCTGCAAGGAAAACCCTGATTATGGCCGCATCGTGTGTCGCTGCGAGGTGATCACCGAGGCCGAGATCCGGGACGCCATCCGCCGTCCGGTGGGGGCCAAATCCATTGACGGCGTGAAGCGCCGCACCCGGGCCGGTATGGGCCGGTGCCAGGGCGGCTTCTGCTCTCCCCGGGTGGCCGAAATTCTGTGTGAAGAATTGCACGTGTCCCCGCTGGACATTACCAAGTCCGGCGGAGAAAGCTATTTGCTGGTGGGTACGCTGAACGATATCGCAAAGGAGGCGCGGGGACATGCGTGAAGCCATCATCCCGGTGGACGTGCTGGTCATCGGCGCCGGCCCCGCGGGCCTGGCCGCCGCTATCGCGGCCAAAAAACAAGGAGTTGACAGCTTGATCGTGCTGGAGCGGGAAGAACAGCCCGGCGGCATCCTGCGCCAGTGCATTCACAACGGCTTCGGCCTGCACCGGTTCAAGGAGGAATTGACCGGCCCGGAATACGCCCAGCGGGATATTGATACCGCTTATGAAATGGGCATCGATATCCGCACTGGCGTGACGGTGCTGTCCGTCAGCCCGGAAAAGCGGATCACCGCCGTGAGCCGGGAAAACGGCTTGCAGGTGTTTGAAGCCCAAGCCATCGTGCTGGCCATGGGCTGCCGGGAACGCCCCCGGGGCGCTTTGGCTATCCCAGGCACTCGGTGCGCCGGCATTTACAGCGCCGGCACCGCTCAGAAATTCGTCAATTTGGAAGGCTATATGCCCGGGCGGAAGGTGGTCATCCTGGGCAGCGGCGATATCGGCTTGATCATGGCCCGGCGCATGACGCTGCAAGGCGCGAAGGTGCTGGCCTGCGTGGAGCTGATGCCCTATTCCAGCGGGTTGAACCGCAACATCGTTCAGTGCTTGCAGGATTACAATATCCCCCTGTACCTGAGCCATACCGTGATCGATATTCACGGCCGGGAGCGCCTGACCGGCGTGACTGTGGCCCAAGTGGATGAAAACCGCCGCCCCATTCCCGGCACTGAAATGGAATTTGCATGTGATACGCTGCTTCTGTCCGTTGGCTTGATCCCGGAAAACGAATTGTCCGCCGGGGCCGGGGTTGATTTGAGCCCCGTCACCAGCGGCGCGGTGGTCAGCGATACGTTGGAAACCAGCGTGCCCGGCGTGTTCGCCTGCGGCAATGTGCTGCACGTGCATGACTTGGTGGACCATGTGAGCAACGAAGCCTTCCGCGCTGGGGAAATGGCCGCCCGCTATGCCCGGGGTGAGCGCAGGACGGGCAGGGAAATCCCCGTTAAGGACGGAAAAGGCGTCCGGGGCGTAGTGCCGCAGAAGCTGATGCTGGATGATGAAAATAAGGGCGTTGACTTGATGTTCCGCCCGGACCGGGTGTACCGCGACCATTACTTGACCGTATACGCCGATGGCAAACCTCTGTCTTCCGTGAAAAAAATGATCCTCACCCCCGGTGAAATGGTGGTGCAGCCTGTGAATGAAAAGATGCTGGCCGCCTGCCGGGAAGCCAAGGAGATCACCGTGGCGATCACGGAGGAGAAGGCGGTGTGAGGGAGAACGGACCGGTGCCGCATGGGCTCCGCGTCCCTGCATGGCCCCCAAAGGCCTTCGACCTCTGGGCTTCTTTAGCGGACGTTACGGAATTTGTGCCCATGCTGAATGCCGCTGGAGCACATGACCGATCATTATTGCAACAGAATATTGCCTGCAACCCGGTGCACAGAAAGCAGCCGAGCTTCCGGGCACACTGAAAATTAAACCAAACCCCAGGGGAAAACATGTTTTCTCCTGGGGTTATCGTTATGATTCTTCCGAATGCTTTGCATCCATCTGGCGTCCAAAGGATGCCGTGCCCGGCAGCCGACAAGCCAACCTGTTCTGTTTCCCTACGCTTCTGCGGCGCATTGGTTGCATATCCTGTCAACAAATATCCGCGGGGAGAGTCCAGGAGGTGGCCCCTGGCGCCGCATAGGGCGCGGGGCCCTGCTGCCCCATCCTATTCAGGTTAGCAATAATATGTATACATGTATACAATACTTACCGCCTCCGCCGGTTGCTGATGCTGATCAAGCGGATCAGCTGCATAAGGACGCTGATGAAGGAAGCCACATAGGTCATGGCAGCGGCGGTGAGCACGCTGCGCACGCCGTTTTCCTCTTCCTGGGTCAAATAGCCGCTGCTGGAGAGCATGGCCATGGCCCGGCGGCTGGCGTCAAATTCCACGGGCAAAGTAATGAGGGAAAACAGCACGGCCAGGGCAAAGCAGGCAATGCCGGCGGTCATGAGCGGTTCCCAGGAGAAAAGCAGGCCCAGGAAGAAAATGGGCCAAGCTAAGTTGGAGCCGATGTTGACAGCGGGCACCAGGTAGGTGCGCAAGGCCAGAAAGGGGTAATTTTCCTTCTTTTGCAGGGCGTGCCCAGCCTCATGGGCGGCAATGCCTACTGCGGCAACACTGGATGAGCCATACACGCCTTCAGACAAGCGCAAGGTATCCGTTTTCGGGTCAAAATGGTCGGTCAATTCGCCGCCGACGGGCGTAATGGCAATATCGTCCACCCCTTGCTGTCGCAGCAGCTCCTGCACGGCGGCGGAAGCGGGCACGCCCCATTGGGTGGGCACTTGGCTGTATTTTTCATAAGCACTCTTCACCTTCGCCTGGGCCCACAGGCCCAGAATGAGGCCTGGAAGGAGCAAAATCAGCGTGGAATCAAAATACATGAAAAGCCTCCTTTTCGCTTGGCTCGGTCATAGTATATCCGGAAATGATGAATGAATGATGGCGAAACTGTGAAAATGCTTACTTTTTCTGCCCATTGGCGTTCTTTTTTTGCGTCGATGGATGGGCGTTTTGCATTTTTTTCGGCAGCAAATCCTTCCAAGTGGGTTCTGCAGGCTGAACCTCCAGGGGCGGATCACCATTGGTTTTGCGCACCCATTCGTGGGTGAGCGCATAGATCGTGGCCGTGATGGGCACGGAGAGCAGCATGCCGCCGATACCGCCAATGCCGCCGCCCACGGTAATGGCCGCCACCACCCACAGGCTGGGAATGCCCACGGAGGAGCCCAACAGCCGAGGATAGAGGGTGTTGCCTTGCAGGGTTTGCAAAGCGACGATGAATAGCAGGAACCACAGGGCCAGGCTGGGGTTGGCGGTAAAAACCAGGAAGGTGCCCAGCGCCGCACCGATATAGCCGCCGATGATGGGAATTAAAGAAGTGGTGCCGCTAAGCACGCCCACCATCAGCGCATAGGGCATGCCGAAAATGCGCATGCCCAGCCAGGTCAGCATGCCCAAGATCAGGCCGTTCACCGTCTGACCGATAATGAAGCCAGAAAAGCAGCGGTTGGCGGTGGTCAGGATATGCTGGATGCGCTGCTCATGCTCGTCATTAAACAAGGCCTGCAGCAGCTTGCGGAACTGGTGCTGCAATTGGCGCTTGCTGCCCAGCAGAAAAATAGCAAAAATGATAGAGATGAAGAAATTGGCCACCTGGCCGGTGACGGCGCCAATGACGCTCACGGTGGAAGACAGCAGCCCCTGGCCTCCTATGCCGTTCACGGCCCAGCCGATCAGCCGGTCCTGCACCGATTGCCAGTCAAATTCCAGCGCGGCTAAATAATCCCGCACTGTGGGCACATCTTGCAGCATATCCAGCGCCCATTGCTTTGCCTGGGCAAAATAGACGGGCAACTCACGGGCCAGAAGTGTAACTGCCTCGGCCAAGCCGGGGATGACCGTGAAAATCAGCAGCACAAACACCAGGACGATCAGGCACAAGGCAATCAGCATGGCCATCAGCCTTCGACTGCGCACCAGCCAAGGGGTTGTTGCCCTGGGAAAAATGAGCATTTCCAGGCGTTTCATAATAATTGCCAGGAAGTAGGCGATTGCGGTGCCCACAATGAGGGGCCTTGCCACGTTCCACAAAAAGCCAATGCCGGCAATGATCCACTGGATATGTATAACGCCCAAGGTCAGCAACGCGGCCAGCAGCATGAGCCGGACGAACCTTCTTTCCCCGAACCATTTTGCCAATGGATGTTCCTGCGGTTCCTTATTTGACATAAACAGCGCTCCTTTATCTAATGCTTAAAATGATTATGGCCCTGTGATTTCAACCATCATTATATCATACGCTGTCCCGTCCGTCCATCATCCGACAAAAATTCTCGTTTCTATGTTTCACGTGAAACATATTGACATTCCTTTCGCCTTGTGGCAAACTGTTGCAAGATAAAGGAGGTGAACGGCCATGCGCATGACGGGCCTGCGGCTGCGGGATTTCCGGGGGTATAAGCAGGTGATGCTGTCGCCGCCAGAGGGCGTTACGGTGCTGGTGGGCGAAAACGGCGCGGGGAAAACCAACCTGCTGGAAGCCGTTCACCTGTGCTGCCTGGGCCGCAGCCACCGTACCGCCAACGATAAGGAAATGATCCGCCGAGACCAGGAAACCGCCGCGGTGCAGCTGACGGTGGAACGCCGGGATGGAAAACATGAAGTGGGCGTCCGCTTGTTTGAAAATGCCCGGCGGCGGAAAATTGTGTACGTCAACGGCAAAACTGCCTCTCGGATGGGTGAATTGATGGGCCACGCCACCTGCGTCATCTTTTCGCCGGAGGATTTGTCTCTGGTCAAGGATGGGCCGCAAGCCCGGCGGCGATTTCTGGATATGCTGCTGTCCCAACAGCAAAAAGCCTATTTTTACGCCCTGCAAACCTATATGAGTGCCTTGAAACAGCGAAACGCCCTGCTGAAACAGGGGGATTTGCGGCAATTGCTGGCCTGGGATGAGCAGCTGGCTGCCGCCGCCGCGCCGGTGGTGCGCCTGCGCCGGGATGCTTGCCAGCAGCTGAACGCCCGGGCGAAGAACCATTATTTTTATATCGGCGGACGGGAGGAAGAAACCTTCGGAATGCAGTATCGAGGCGGCCTGGCCGAAAGCAGCGACCCGGCGCAGGATATGCTGAGGGGCTTGCATACCTGCCGGGAGGAGGACATCCGCCGTCAGTCCACTTGCTTTGGCCCTCATCGGGACGAAATTGAGCTGACCCTATCTGGTGAACTGCTGAAAGCCTTTGGATCTCAGGGCCAGATGCGCACTGCCGCCCTTTCCATGAAGCTGGCCGCTTTTGATCTGCTGGAAGCCAGCCAGGGCGAACCGCCCCTGCTGCTGCTGGATGATGTGCTCAGCGAACTGGATCCCGATCGTCGCCGTCGCTTGATTGCCCGCATCGGCCGGGCCCAGGCTTTGCTGACCTGTACCGATGAAGGGGATTTTATTGGCGCACGGCCGGCCTGCGTGCTGCGAGTGGAAAATGGGGAATTGACACAGCAGTAGGTGATTGTACGGGAGCGTTGCGTTTGCAAGGGCTCCTCGCCCTTGCATGGGCGCCAAAGGTCTTCGACCCCTGGACTCCTTTAAGCGGAAGTTGCATGATTTATATGCAGGACACTGGATGCCGCTGAAGCGCATGAAACCGGCTATGGTACCAACAGAATATGACGCATGCATCCGAAGCGCAGCAATGAACGGGGCTTTCGGTCACAAAGAAATCAAGCAAAAATCCCTGGAGGAAAACATATTTTCCTCCAGGGATTCTTGCTATGATTTTCCGGATGCTTTGCATCCGGCTGGCGTTCAAAGGACGCCGGGCTTGGCAGCCGAGAAGCCGTGTCAGTCCTTAACCGGTTCCCGATCGCGGAACATGAGGGAAATGCACCACAGGCCCGCAGCGCCCACCAAGGTATAGATGATGCGGCTGAGCAGAGCCCCCTGGCCTCCGAAAATGTAGGCCACCAGGTCAAACTGGAAGATACCGATCAGCCCCCAGTTGATTGCGCCGATGATTGTCAGCAGCAAAGCGATTCGATCTGCCATCATGTCATGCCTCCTTTTGATTTTCACAGGTAGTATGGCATGAAACGATGAAAAATATACGAAAAATGCCCATTTTTTCGAATTTTCGATTCTAAGGCAACTTTCTTGCTTTCAGAAGGGAAACGCTTTCGCATGGAGAGAAAATCGGACCACAATCGAATGAATTGTTTCACGTGAAACATCAAAAAAATGGGCATTTTAATCGTGATAATGAAGGCTCCTATTGGCTACGAACCAGCGGTCGTTTCATCTTCTTCCTGGGCCAGCGCCTGGGCGACCCGCTGGGCTGTCCATTTTTCCAGAACGGCGGAAATAATGTCCTCCTCAACGGCAACGATAAAAACGGGCGCATTTTCCGCGCCCGCTTCAATGTGCGTTACCAGCAGCTGGCCGTCGTCCTCCTCATGCGCCAATACGGCGTAGGTGGCTCCGGCATAGGGGAGCAGGGCCGCCACTTGAAACCGAAAAATTTTTCCGTCCGGCGCCGAAAGCTCCACCTGCCGTCCCAGTAGGGCCTGGTAATCCATGGCCATTATTCGTCTTCCTCGTCCATCATGGCCAGGAACTGATCAAACACAGCCTGGGATACCGCTTCATCGTCCACAGACACGTACATGTCCTCGCCGGTTTCCTCATCCTGAACGATTTGCAGAATCAGCACTTCGCCTTCTTCATCATCCTTTTCCTCATCGTCCAGCACCATCAGCACCACATACTGGTTGCCCTCGTGGTCAATGGTGGTCAGGTATTCAAACTGGGTGGTCACGCCTTCTTCGTCGGTCAATTCAATGATGCCTTCAGGAAGTTCTTCTTCCTCGGGGATGTTGTTCTTGATATCGTCTGCCATTATTTTTTCCTCCACTATATATTGTGCCTATAAGGCAGGAAAGCAAAATCAGCGCTGGCTGTCCAGATAGGCCTGCAAAATGACGGCGGCGGCCACTTTATCCACCGTGCCTTTTCGCTGATCCCGGCGCATGCCGCCTTCAATCAACGCCTGGTGGGCCGATACAGTGCTCAACCGTTCATCCTGAAACGCCACTTCAATGCCGCTTTCCCGGAGCTTGTCCGCAAAAGCCTTAACTTTTTCCGCCTGAAAGCCCTCGGAACCGTCCATATTCCGGGGCAGGCCGCACACGACCATTCCTGCGTCCGTTTCCGTCAGCAATTTTTGAATATGTTTCACGTCCGGACCATACCCCACCCGGGTATATACGCTGTGAGGCGTCGCGATCATGCGCAGCGCGTCGCTGACGGCAATGCCAATGCGCACGTCCCCCACATCCAGGGCCAGAATGCGCCCGGTCATGGATTCAGCCTGTTTTCTACGTAGAATCGCACCAGTTCTTCCAGGATCTCGTCCCGCTCCAGGCGGCAGATCATGCTCCGCGCCCCTTCAAAGCTGGTGATGTAGGTAGGATCGCCTGTCAGCACGTAACCGACCAGCTGGGTGATGGGATCGTATCCCTTGGTCTGCAGGGCGGTGTACACATGCGTCAGGATGCCGGCCGCCGTTTGATTGCCCTCGGACAGCGGACGAAGCTTGGTGGTTTCACCCGACATGACGTTCCTCCTCCTTTCTTTCCATTATTATACACGATTTGACTTCATACCGCAAGGGACAAAAGCGGCTGGATTTTGTCAAATTTATACGAAAACGCACATTTATTTTCCTGCTTCCCGGAACACCCGCACCCCGCCTCGGATGCACACAAACGCTGGAAGCGCCAGAATCATGCCCGGCAGCCCGCCGATCATGCCCCCGGCGGACAAAAGCAGCACCACATACACCGGGTGCAGCCCTGTGGCGCCGGCCATCAGGAAAGGAGAAAGGAAAAACCCTTCAATTTGCTGTACCGCCACCGTTACGCCCAGGGCCCACAAAGTGGAGGTGAGCCCCAGGGGCAGGGAAAAAATGGCAATGGGGATACCGCCGATGAACGGCCCCACGTAAGGAATCCATTCGCAGGCCCCCATCAGCAGCCCCAGCACCAGCCAAGCGGGAATGCCCACAATGAGCAGCCCTACCGCCGTCAGCGCGCCTACCGCCAGGGAGACGAGCATTTGCCCCCGCACGTAGGCCCCGGCCTCCCGTTTCATGCCGTGCAGGGCGGTCAGCATCCGCTTTCGATGGCTCAACGGAATCCACAGGGACAATTGATAGGCGAATGTCTCTCGATCCCGGAGGAAATAATAGGCCAGCAGGGGAGAAATAAAGGCCCGGGACAGGGCGTCGATGCCCGCTCCAATGCCGTTGATCAGCCCCGGCAGGCTTTCGCCAATCCAGGTTGCCGCCCGGCTAAACCACTGCTCCGGAAGCCGGTTATCAATACCCAAGGCAGCCAGCCATTCTTCCTGCCGCAGCTGATCCCATAAAGCCCGTACTTGCTGCAAAAACTGGGGCGCCTGGGTGATGATCAGCCGGATCTGGGCAATAATGGGTGGCACCAGCAGCCCAATCACACCCAGAAGCGTCAAGGTCAGCAGGGCGATGGATGCCAGGGAGGATAGGGCACGGCTCCAGCGTTTCTCCATCCACCGGCATAAGGGAAGCGCCACCGCTGTCATTAGCAGGGCGAGCACCAGCTGCCCTGCCAGCCGGGAAAGGGGACGCCATGCCAGCGCCAGCAGGATCACCGCCCCCACGGCGATGGCCTGGCGACTTTTGACGGATACGCCTGATAGTGCCGGCATGGTCATCCTTCTTTCCGTTACAATGCTTGGATCAGGGCATCAGCATCATGCGCTTGAGGTGCTTTTTCAGCAGGCACATGCACTTCCGTCTGCCCATTTGCCGGTATTTCATCCCCATCAGGAATCCCATGGTGCCAATGGCCAGGTATTTGCTCATGGCGTGTTCACCTCCTCCCGGACGGTGGGAATGGTCACGTGGCCGGTGCAGCCGTTGGGACGCACGGAATAGGCGGTGGCATACCACCGACCACCAGTCAGGTCGTCAATGGGCCCGGCGGAAATTTCGATGGCGGCCACCCGCAGCGTTTCTTCATTAAAGAGAGCATCTGTGACAATGCCCAGCCGTTCCCCGTCCGGATCGCTGACCCGAAAGAGCCGATAATCGGCCTCCCGTGGAACCCGCCGAGGCTTGCCCTGGGCGATGACCGATATTTTTCCCACCAATTCAATCTGTTCCCGGGGCAGCCATCGGGCGCCACGCAGCCCGCCCCGCATCACAATGCCTCGGAGGGCCCTCCCATCCTCTGTCAGCACGCCCCGCATCACGCATCCCGCGGCTTTTCCATCCATGATCACCGGCAGTCCGATCATTTTTTTCAGTCCCGTCATGTTTTTCACCCGGTTCTATTGTCTCCGCCACCCGGCTCGCCATGCTGGGAATCTTTGCGGAAACGAACATTTATATAATGAAGGAAATCATTTGTTCGATCAAATTCCGAACTTTATTTGAGAATCTATTTTCGATCGTTCGCGAGCGGGAAAAAGATCAAAAAAAAGTGAAAAAAAGTTAAAAAAAGGTGTTGACAAGGCGGAGAAGGTGTGTTATTATAGCTGAGCGCTTTGAGAGAGCGCAAGAATCTTGAAAACGATACAGAGTAAATGAGGAAAGAAACGACAGTTAATTCTGAAATGAG
>JAFUFC010000153.1 GCA_017470095.1 Clostridia bacterium
ATTTAGTGTCTAGAATATATCATAGTCACTAAATAAAATCAACCCTTTGGATGCCGGAAAATGGCTTATTTTAAAGGAAACTTGGTGTTTAATCGGCTGATTTTGGTGCTTATTGAGTGGCTATTACACGGATTTTAGGTTCAAACAGGGTGGAAAGGTGCCCCGCGCCGTCGATGTGGCTGGCCTCATACATTTCCTTGGGGATGGAGTTGAAGGCGTTCATCATCATGATGCAGTACATGCTGTTGGTGCAGCCGGGGATCACCAGCGCCCAGGGGGTGCCGACCCAACCCAGGGCCCGAATGACCATGTAGGTGGGCACCATGCCGCCGCCAAAGAGCATGGTAATCATCAGCGCCATGGTGACGGGCTTTTTCAGCTTCGTGTCCCGGCTCAGGGCATAGCCCGTCACAGCAGAGAGCAGGAAGCCGATCACGGTGAAGGAAACTGTGTAAATGATGGTGTTGATATAGCCGCCCACGATGCTGGCGTTCTGGAAGATCAACTGATAGCCGTCCAGGGTGAAGCCGCCCACGGGCCACAAAACCAATCCCACATGGGCCAGCAGGGATTTACCGTCCGAGAAGGAGGACATGAGCACATGCCACATGGGGATCACGCTGCAAAACGCTACCAGCGCCACGCAGAAGTACACAATCACGTCCACGATCCTGTCGGGCACGGATTTGGTTTCCACCATGTTGTTTTCCCATTCTTCCTTTTTTCTTTGCTTTCTTGCCATGATGCTCCCTCCTCTCAGAACAGGCTGCTGCCGGCGGTTTTCCGGGACAGGGCGTTGGAGCCCACCAGCAGGATTGTGGAAACGACAGACTGGAACAGGCCCGAAGCCGCGGACAGGGAATAGTTGCTATTGCCGGCGCCGAAGGCCTGGCGGTAGGTGTAGGTGTACACGGTGTCGGCCACATTGTAGGTGCTGGGCATATACAAAAGCAGGATGTTGTCATAACCCGCCGCCAGCGCGGTGCCCACGTTGATCACGAACATCATCAGGATCATGGGCAGGATGGAAGGCAGGGTAATTTTGAACAGCCGCTGCAGCCGGGTGGCCCCGTCCAGGGCCGCCGCTTCATGCAGATCGCCGCTGACCTGGCTGATGGCTGCCACGTACATGATGGATCCCCAGCCGATGCCCTGCCAGATGCCCATCAGCAGGTAAATGATCCAGAAAACGGGCGCCTTGTCATTGGCAAACCAGTTCTGGTTTTCCGCGCCGAAAACGTTGGTGAGGAAGAGCGTCAGGGGGCCGTCCTTGGCCAGGAACTGGGTGAACAGGGAGCAGACGATGACCGCGGCCACAAAGTTAGGCATGTAGCTCATGGTCTGGGCTACCCGCTTGAATTTCTTGGAATTGATCAGGCTCAGCATCAGCGCGAAGATAATGGGGGCCACAAAGCCGATGGTGGCGCGAAGCATGCCGATCACGACCGTGTTGCGGATGGCCTGGAGAAAATCTTCGCCGGAGAACAGGTCGATAAAGTGCTTCATACCCACCCAGGGAGAATGAAAATAGCCGTCGACCACGTTGTAATCCTGAAACGCCATTACGATGCCGAACATGGGCAGATAATGCAGCACCACTTCATACACAATGATGGGCAGGAACAGCAGGTAAACCACCCAGTCCCGCCTGAGCTCCGTCTTCCAGCTTCTGCGCGAGGAAGCGGCCAGATCATACGATTGTTTCTTTGCCATTTCTCACACCTCCTGTCGCTTATCGGAAGGGATACTTATCCACGTAGGTCTGCAGCAGATCGGAAATACTGTCCACCCTGTACTTTTTCAGCACCGTGCACCACTTGTCCCAATCCTTGTCGAAGTTGGATTTGCCGGTGATGAAGTTGGCGCAGTTCTTGGTCATGTATTCCAGCGCCTTGGACTGGATATCCGTAATGGTCTTGGTATCCTCCTGGGTGAACGCATCGGTCGTACGGCTGCCCCAGAAGAAGCCGGTATTGGGATACTTCATCCAGGTGTCCAGGGAAGCCTGGAAAGTATCTGCGTAGCCCAGATCCACGCTGTCCACCAGGGTGATTCCGCAGCATTTGTTAAAGCCCACGGCGGTGTTCAATTGGCCGCTGTCGTGCACCAGCACGTCGCTCTTGACATACCGTCCGTCTGCGCCGATGGAATACGCGCCGTCGATGAGGCCATGATCCGCATAGAAGGTGTTTTCGCTGAAATCCGCCACCTGTTCTTTGCTGAGGCCCAGGGTTTTGATCAAAGCGCCTTCGGTGGTGTAGAAGTAATCGATGTAGCTGCAGAAGGCCGCCAGATCCTTATCCAGGGCCTTGGGCGTCACCAGGATGCCGCCGCCGGTCAGGCCGCTGCCCATCAGGCAGTTGGGTTCCACAAACTTGCAGCTGTCCGGGCCGTACACATCGTTGATGGGATAGGGCGTGCCGGCCACAAAAATGCCCTCGGTGTAGCCGCCGTCGTGCATATCCAGGCGCCCGCCCAGCTCGCTCTGCTGGCCGTTCCACAGACCGATCATGCCCTGACGCACGGAGGTGGAGTCGATCTGGTAGAAGGCGTCGGAGGTGCGCTGGTTGAAGTCATGATCCAGCCAGCCCTTCTGATACCAGGCGTGCATGCATTCTAGATAGGTTTTGAAGGGCTCCTCGTAGCCGCCGAAGTGCACCTTCGCGTCCGCGTCCTGATACCACACGTTCACGCCGCCGCCGAAGCAGGAAAGTAGGCCGCCGGACCAGGTGAAGCCAGGATAGTACAGGCTCATGCAGTATTTATCGGTGATGCCTAGGTCCGCCTGGGCTTTGGTGAAAATCTCAAACATCCATTCCCAGTCGGAAATATACTTGGGGTCTTTTCCGCCGGAGGGGAACACCACGTCGTCCACCCAGCTGTCCACGTCATTGGGGTCGGTGTAGCCGCCGGTGAACGCCGCGCCGGTCACAGGGTTCGTGCCGTATTTCACGATCCAGTCGCGGCGGTACATATAGCCCTGGAAGATGGTGGTGTAGCCCTCGTTCACCGTGGCCAGGTTGTAATAGTGCTCCTTGCCTTCCTCATCCACGGTTACGGTGTTGATGTAGATTTCATTGTTGGAATGCACCAGCGCCTTATAGTTGGGCATGTACTGTTCCACATAGTCGGTCAGCTCGATGGCGTAGCCTTTTTCCACCATGACCTTTGGCGGGTCACAGATGACGGCGTCGATGATGTCCGGCAGGTCGCCGGAGGCCAGCATGGTGGCGTAGTTATCTGCCTCGGAGCCGGGTGGCGGCTGGAGGAAGTTCAGAGCGATTCCCTTTTCTTCCGGGCCCCAGCCCTTGCGCAGGGTATACTGAATGGCGGGGTTCTGAGCATAATTGTCGTAGTATTCCGACGAAGTTCCGGAATAGATCCACCAGTCAAAGGTGGTTTCCGGGGATGCGCTCTGGCCGCCTGTGCCACCGATGTTGCCGTAGTACACCTGCATACCGACCAGCATCAGCACCACGGCCATCATCAGCGCGATCCATTTTGCTCGAATGGACATATTTTCCGTCTCCTTTCCGGATGAAATGGCTTTCTCTTCGATCAAAGCCTCTTCTGTTTATATCTTACAGAATAGCGCGGAGTATTTTCTTTGAGAAATCCGACAAAAAATACAGCAAATCCGACATGTTACGCTTCCACGATGATCCTCGCCCGGTCCAGATTCAGCACCTGTGTGAAGGGATCGCTTTCGCCTCTGCGGTTGGTGGCGATGCGGACCGTGGCGAAATAGGTTCCGGGCTTGTCATAGCAGCCGATGGTTTCCGCGTGGGCCGTGTGGACTGTGCCCTTCCCGCCTTTTTCAAAGGCCAGGGCGCCGTCCCACATGTCCGCTCCCAGCATCAGCCGCGCAACGCCGTTGCTTTCCGTATCCTTGGCGGTCAGCTCTTTTTCCTGCTGGGCAAAGAGGATTTCCGTCACGTCGCCAGCGCCCTCCGGCACTTCCACGTCCACGGTGAAGCGCACGCATTCGCCCACCTTCACATGGGCGCATTTTTCGCCGTTGGCTTTCAGGGTGGGAATGCCCTGAATGCCGAAGCGTTTGCTGACGTCCGGCTCGGTGTGAATCTGCCCATCCTCGCCCAGGGAATAGGCGGTGCGATTCAGGGGCTCGATGCCCTTTTCCACCCAGGCGGAAAGATCGATCAGCGCCTGCCGCAGGGCGCCCACATAATTGACCACCATATAATTGCCAATGGCGTTGATATCGCCGTGCATGCAGCGCTCCATGAAATAGGTGCGGTGATCGGCATCGGTACCCTTGGTCTCAATGATCTTATGCCGCCACCAATCAGCGCACCAGGGGCAGGTGCTTTCGTCCATCAGCGCCTGGATGTTGATCACCTTGCCCTGAATGTCGCCGTCCTGGGGTACGTCCACGCCGGTGAAGGGCACCGGGAAGGGCGGGCGCTGGGGCGTTTTGGGCGTGCCGTCGGCGTTGCGGAACTGATCCCAGGCATGGAAGGAAAGGTCTTGGGGTACCTGATGGCGATAATAGCTCTGAATGGCAATATAATCGGAATTGTCCAGCAGGATTTCATCCCCGGGCTTGATTTTGCCCAAAGTTTCGCCCAGATCGCTCATGCCGTAGCAATCGCCGATGGTCACGATGCCCGCTTCGCTGTCGGTATAGTGCATCATCTTGCCCATGAGCAAAGTGGCGTTCTTGGCGTCGCCGGTCTGGAAGGTCATATATAAGCCTTCCTGGTACAGGTTTTCGCCCTGGGGCAGCGTTTCCAGTTCCAGATACGCCCCGTTGCCGCTGACCATTTGCTTTTTATAAGCGTCGTCCACGCCATTCTGCCCGTCTTCGGCAGCGTGGGATTCGGTCTTATCCGCCTGATGGACGGATTTTACTTTCGTCAGGAAATGAATGCGGTCCTTGGAGGAGGAGCTTTCAGGATCAGACCCTGCATAACCGGGCTTCGTCCAGAAATCGGTAAAGTAGCTGGGATCCATCTGCTTCATGCCGGGCAGCAGCACAGGCAGGGAACCGGGATCAATGACGCCCTTGGCTTCCATATACCAGGCCAGGGGCGGGAAGCCCATCCTGGTCAGCTCCCGCAGCATATCGGCCTCGTCCTTGTTCAGTTCCTGATAAGGGTCGCCGCTGCCGCCCGCATCCAGAGCATCCAGGATTTTGGGGAAGGCATTTCGCAGCACCCGCTGGCCCTGCACGTGCATGGTGATGGTGTTGGGCAGGCTGACCGGAGAACCGATTACGAAAGGCGCGGCCCCGTCCCAAGCGGAAGTATTTTCAATGCAGGCCATGGTCTTATAGCCGCCGCCGCTACCGCCGTACACGTAGCCGTAGGGACGATTTGGCGTGTTGTAGATCTCCTTGGCTTTTTCCCGGGAGTATTCCGCCGCCGCGGCAGAGGACTGCCAGGTGAGCTTGTTATCCCGGTTGCCGCCGAACTGAGAATGGGAACCCATGTTGGTTTCCACATAGTATGCGCCGCACTTGAGAGCAAAGCCGACGCGGTCCTCCAATCCCGTGTGGCCCAGGGAAGCCACTTCCTCATCCGGCCCGGGGAAGGGAGACAGATACTGCTGGAACCGGCCTTCATACCGGTCAGCAGGCGGGAAGCAGAAGGAGAATTTCACATCCGTTCCCTCAAAATACCCGTGCAGATAGCGGAAGGGAATGGTTTCGCCGCCCGGCAAATGCCGCTCCCGCCATTCGTCCTGGTCGATTATCGGATGCTGGAAACGGGCGTCCTGTTTGGGGTCATAGATCGTCTTGGCCATGTTCATTCCTCCTCAAACCATGTTTTTTTGTTTTCGCTTTACCGGTTGACGCTGTTACTGAAACACCTCATAGCTGTACGTGCCTGCTTTCACCTGATACATTCCGCTGTCTGGCAGAATAATTTCAGCGGGAATCGGGACAGTGATTTCAAAATGAAGCCGATGATCGACATAGCGCCAGCTGCTGCGGATCTCGCCTGCAGGAGACCGCCATTTCGCCTCCGCATATCCCAGGGAGGGGTGTGGATAAGGATGGATCGTCAGCTTGCTCCCTTCCAGCTGAATGCCGCACACACCGCCCATCAGCCAGCCACAGATGGCTCCGTAAGCATAATGATTGAGGGAATCGTGTACCGTACCGTCGGGACGCACGCCGTCCCAGGTTTCCCAGATGGTGGTAGCGCCTTTTTTGACGGCATAAAGCCAGCTGGGGCATTCTTGCTGCAAAAGCAGCTGATAGGCGGTATCAATATGCCTGTTTTCAGCCAGAACCCGGCAAAGATCAGGCGTTGACAGAAAGCCTGTGTTTAAGTGATAACCGTTTTTGATCACCAGCTCATTCAGGGCGTCAGCCGCCTGTTGGTTTTCCTTCCCATCCAGCAAACCAAAAGCGATGGGCCGCACATATTCGCACTGGCGGCTAGATGTGATTTGGCCATCCTTCAGGCAGCAGAAGCGATAGGCCTTTTTCGCGTTTTCGGCAATTTGGGCAAAACGCGAGGCATCCTGCGAATGGCCCAGGATTCCCGCAATGCGGGACAGCAGGGAGGCAGAACGGAAATAATAGGCGGTAGCTACCTCCGGCACACCTTCCATCGCATTTTTGCGCATCGTTTCCGCATTGTCCGCGCCCGGCTCGCACCACTCGCCAAAGTGGATCCCCGTATCCACCAGGAAATCCTTCCAGGGGTTGTTTTCGTTCCGGGGACGGGTCTGTCGGGCGCGCTCCTGGCAGAAAGCCAGCCAGCGGGTCATCATGTCATAGTTTTCTTCCAGGATCGTTTTGTCGCCTGAAGCCTGATAAAGCGCCCAGGGCACCAGGATGCAGGCGTCGCCCCAGCCGGCGGAGCCCTGGAGCATCATGGCGATTTGATCCCGCGAATCATTGATGGGGGCGATGTTCTGCACGACTCCCTTTTCGTCCTGGGCCAGGCGGCATTCCTCCAGCCATTTTCGCAGAACAGGCGCGCAGTCCATCAGCATCACAGCGGTGGGCGCGAACAGTGCCGCATCCCCCGTCCAGCCCGCACGCTCCCGGGTGGGGCAGTCGGTGGGAATATCGCAGAAGTTGGAGCGCATGCTCCACAGGCAGTTATGGAACAGCTGATTTACATCCTCGCTGCCACAGGCGAAGAAACCTACCTGCGGCATATAGGAATACACGGCAATGGCGGTAAACCGGGCATCTGTCAGATCGGCGTCGGTTTCCACCTTGGCATATCGGAAGCCCATGATCGTAAAGCTGGGCTTGTATTCATTCAGGCCGTCCTTGCAGATATAATCGATCCGCTGAGGCACGCCGCCATTCTGACTGCGCCAAGTAGGGTTATAATTGGACTGTGTGAAATTTCCGTTTTCATCCAGGGTCTCGCCATGCCAGATCGTGATTTTCTGGCCGGCCTTCGCTTTTACACGCAGCTCCGTATATCCCGCCAGGTTCTGTCCAAAGTCGATGACCGTTTCCCCATTGGGTGTTTTGATGAGCCTGCCGGGAAAGCGCTCCTGCTCCAGAACAGGAACACCTGTTGTGGCAGCCAGATTGTCATAGCCGAAATCGCGGACAGTCACAGCATGCCAGCCTTCCAGCTTTTCCATCCGGGCGTCATAGCTTTCGCCTGCTTCCAGGTCATTCTCCCGAATGGGGCCCTGCTGAGAGGCTTCCCAGCCTTCATCGCTGCACAGGATGGTCGAGCCGTCCGCTTCCAGCTGACACAGCAGTGCCAGATCATCGCCATAATAATTCCGCAGGCCATCGACCCCAACACCGCCCCGGTACCAGCCGTCGCCCAGCACCACAAGCAGCTCGTTTTCACCGATTTTCAGCAGTTTGGTTACATCGTAGCACTGCACCATCAATCGCTGTTTGTAATCCCCAGCGCCGGGAGCCAGCACAAAATTGCCCACCCGCTGTCCGTTCAGATAAGCGGCATACAAGCCGTGGCAGGTTATATACAGGCATGCGCTGCCGGACGTTTTTGCAGTGAACCGCCGGCGCAGATAGGAAGCGGGCTGCTTCTTTTCCGGTTCATGGGGCAATTCCGGGTCGATCCATTTTGCCTGCCAGGCAGGCATGACAGCATTTCTGATCATCCTATCAAAACCTCTCATGGGACGGTTCCGTGCAGCGCGTCAATTCAGTTGAATCGTCTGTAAATTGTCCTGAGGCGACTTTTCCCGCGCCGCTACTTCCTGTTCCTCCTCCAAGGTGCCGTCAAACTTGCGGAAGCGCTTGACGCACGTCCGGGACATATACCAAACCACGAACGCCGGAACGAACAACGTGACCAGCGGTAGCACCTGAGGAAACAATGATGCCAGGATGAACCCGCCCACCGCCGCGGCCAGAGCCAGCAGCGTTTGAGGAAACCGGGCGAACATATAAATCACAGCGTTGTGAATGATCTGCCGGTTGGTGAGCTCAAACCGTGCCAGGGTGGGAAACACCCACATCATCAGCGATGCGGCCAGCAGCGCCAGCACGAAAACGATCGCGCAAATCAGGCGGATCAGCAGGGTTTGCTCCATCTGCATCAGCACATACCAGTCCGCTGCCAGGAAGCCGAACACCACCATAAACAGCACTGTCAGAAGGGCGCCCTGCTTGAAATTCTCCTTGAAGGCCTGCCAGAAGGGGCGAAAGATGGTGGGCGCTTCCTTCCGCTCGATGCGCATGCCCACCGTCATCACAGCTGCCGCGGCAGCCCCTGCGGTGAAGCCTGGTATGGAAAACAGCAGGAAAGCCAACCCAAGCTTCACATAATCCATCACGGAATAGATGAATTGGGAAAACTTGCTGTCCGGATTGAATATCTGCACAGCGATCCTCCTCTCCTTGTTGTCAAAATGATTGTAACAGTTTGCGAACCAAAATTCTTTGGGTATTCCGATATAAAATAACAGAAAACCGGCATCCTTCGGCGCACGGGAACCAAAATGTCGGATTTGTGAAAGAATCTGTCGGATGAGAAAAAGACGGAAAAACTGAAAGCGAATAAAATAGATACGGTAACATGGTTCTTTGTATTCTGCATGATACAGGAGGAGTAAGCTATGCCGAACGAGAAGAAAACGAAAATCAATAATGAAGAAATGCTGCGTTCCGGGGCCTTCTGGACACTGGTGGGAAAGCTGTGCGTGCCCTCCATTTTGATCATGCTGGTGATGGTGCTGTACCACATGGCGGACGTGTTCTTTATCGGTCAGACCGGCGACGCCAACAAGGTGGCCGCGGTCACGCTGGCGTCCCCCATGTTTTCCATTTTATCCGGCTTAGGCGTGTTGCTGGGTAACGGCGGCTGCACCGCCATTTCCCTGGCGCTGGGCAAAGGCGAGTACGGAACCATAAAGAAAATCAGCGCCTTCGCCATTTGGGGCGCGATTGCCATTGGCTTCCTTTTCGCCGCCGTCGTGCTGCCGCTGATGAATCCCATCTGCAATCTGCTGGGCGCCAATGAAGAAACCCGTACCTTTACCGCCGAATACCTGCGGATCATCGCCATCGGCGCGCCGGTAATCATGCTGACCAACGTGGTGCCCGCCCTGATCCGGGCCGACGGCTCCACCACCGATTCCATGATCGGCAACATGCTGGGCACCGTGCTGAATATTGCCCTGGACCCGCTGCTGATTTCCGTTTTGAACATGGGCGTGTCCGGCGCGGCCATCGCCACGGTGGCGGCTAACGTAGTCAGCCTGTGCTATTACGTTTACTTCCTGCGCGCCAAGGGCAAGATTTATTCCGCATCTCCCAAGGATATCTCCCTTAAAAAAGCAGTGGTCTGGACAGTCATTAGCTTGGGCCTGCCCATGAGCTGCGCCACCGTGCTGGGCAGCGTATCCAGCACCGTGGCCAACAACCTGATGATGCAGTACGGCTCCATTGCCGTGGCCGGGCAGAGCGTGGCCGGGCGCATCGGGCAGATGATTTCCATGACGGTGATGGGCGTGTGCATGGGCATGCAGCCCGCCATTTCCTTTAATTACAGCGCGAAAAACCATAAGCGGTTGACGGAGATCCTGATGAAAACCACCGGCCTGGCCGTGATCGCCGGAACGATCCTCTCCGCCCTGTGCCTGATCTTCCGGGATCAATTGCTGAACGCCTTCCTGGACAACCCGGACGTGCTGGAAATCGGCCGTGTCTGCCTGTTCGCCTCCATCGTCATCGGTCCCTTCTTCGGCTTCTATCAAATCTGCACCACCTACTTGCAGGCCTCCGGCAAATCCAAGGAAGCCGTCATCGTGTCCCTGCTGGAAAAGGGCATCATCTATATTCCCCTGCTGTTTTTGATGAGCTGGCTGTTCAAGATGTATGGCATCATTTTTGCCGCAACGGTAACCACCGTTTTATCCGCCGTGGCCGCGCTGATCTTCTGCTATAAGGACTATCGGAAGGAACTGAAGGACATAAAGGAATGGTGAAAAAGCATGGGTGAATACAAATTTCCGGAAGGCTTTCTCTGGGGCACGGCCACCGCGGCGGCCCAGGTGGAAGGCGCGGCGCTGGAGGACGGGCGGGGCATGTCCATTTGGGACGTATTCTGCCATTTGCCCGGCGTTCAGCTGGATACGCCGGACACAGCCTGCGACCAGTATCACCGCTATGAAGAGGATATTGCCCTCATGAAGCGCCTGGGTGTGCAGGCTTACCGGTTTTCCTTCTCCTGGTCCCGCATCCTGCCGGAAGGCACGGGCAAAGTCAACCAGGCCGGCCTGGACTATTACAGGCGTATGATCGGATGTCTGAAGCAGAACGGTATCCGCCCCTGCGCCACCATCTACCATTGGGATCTGCCCTATGCGCTCCAGCTCAAGGGCGGCTTTGGCAACCGGGAGATCGTGAAGTGGTATCTGGAATACGTGAATGTGCTGCTGAAAAACTTCGGCAACGATATTGATCTTTGGATCACCTTTAACGAGCCCATCGCTGTCTATGTGGGCTATGCCCTGGGCTTCTTCGCTCCGGGCTTAAAGGATGAAAAATACGCCCGCCAGTGCATCCACAATCTGCTGTTATGCCACGGCGAAGCGGTAAAGCTGTTCCGCTCCTTCCATCTGCCCAAGGCGCAGATTGGCATCACGGTGGATGTGTGGCATCACTATCCCAATCGTCCTGACCATCCCGCGGATATTGCCATGGCGCGCCGTCAAAATGAAACCCAGGGCTATGGCATGTTCCTGCACCCCCTGTTCCTGGGCGGGTATTCCGACGAGCTCAATGCCTATATGGAAAAATGGGGCTTCACGCCCGAAATTCAGCCCGGTGATTTTGAAACGATCCGCCAGCCGTTGGACTTTTATGGACTGAATTTTTACAACGCCATTTTCGATCAAGCGGACGATCCCCGTCAAATGGATGTGCAGCCCGGCGGCAATTTTCAGACCAGCGTTCGGGAAGGATATGACTACGAAGCGTTGCAGGATGTGCTGCGGATGCTGAAGGAAAAATACCAGCTGAATATCCCCATTTACATTACGGAGAACGGTTTTCCCCAGACGGACGAAGCGCCGGATGAAAAGGGTGAAATCCATGACCTGGCCCGCATCGAATGTGTGAAAAACGTGTTGATCCAGCTGCATAAAGCGATGGAAAACGGCGCGGATGTGCGAGGCTATTTCCTGTGGTCGCTGCTGGATAACTTTGAATGGACCGCCGGGTACTCCATCCGCTACGGCATCACTCGGGTGGATTTCGATACGCAAAAGCGCACCGTGAAGGACAGCGGCAAATGGTACAGCCAGGTGATCCGCAGCAACGGTTTTTGAACAAAGGAGGACACAGCATGAATCCACAGAAAATCCTGCAGCAAATGACATTGGAAGAAAAGGCCGCTTTCTGCTCCGGCCATGATTTCTGGCACACCAAGGCAATCGACCGGCTGGGCGTTCCTTCTGTTATGATGTGTGACGGCCCCCACGGCCTGCGCAAGCAGGAGGGCGAGGGCGACCACCTGGGCATCAACAAGAGCATTGAGACGGTCTGCTATCCCACCGCAGCGGCCCTGGCCTCCTCCTTTGACCGGGATGTGATGAAACAGCTTGGCGAAGCCCTGGGCCAGGAATGCCAGGCCGAAAATGTGGCCATGCTGCTGGGGCCCGGCCTGAACATCAAGCGCAGCCCCCTGTGCGGCCGGAACTTTGAATACTTTTCCGAAGACCCGTACCTGGCGGGCGAAATGGGAGCTGCCTATGTGCAGGCGCTGCAAAGCAAGGGCATTGCCGCCTGCGCCAAGCACTTTGCCTGCAACGATCAGGAGACCCTGCGCATGAGCGGCTCCAGCAACCTGGACGAACGGACGCTGCGGGAAATCTACCTGCCCGCTTTTGAAGCGGTGGTGAAGAAGGGTAAGACCCGCAGCCTGATGTGCGCCTACAACGCCATCAACGGCACCTTCTGCTCTGAGAATAAAATGCTGCTCACCGACATCCTACGGGACGAGTGGCATTCTGGCGCCTTTGTGGTCACCGACTGGGGCGCCATCAAGGATCAGGCCAAGGGCGTGGCCGCAGGCCTGGATCTGGAAATGCCCGGCGGGCCCAACGCCACCGGCGAGGAGATCGTGGAAGCGATCAAGGCCGGAACGCTTTCCGAAGCCGATCTGGACAAGGTAGTGCTGCGGCTGCTGCAATTCGTGAATGACTGTGTGGAGCAGCGGAAGCCCGACGCGACCATCGACCGGGAAGCATGCCGCAAATTGGCCCGGAAATTGGCCGGCGAATGCGCTGTGCTGATGAAGAACGAGGGCCATCTCCTGCCGCTGAAAGAGAATCAAAAGGTGGCGTTCATCGGAGAATTTGCCGACAAACCCCGCTATCAGGGCGCAGGCTCCAGCCACATCAACGTGCCCCATGCCGTCAGCGCCCTGGAAACAGCGGGCGACGCTGTTCTTTATGCCCGGGGTTACGATGCCCACAGTGATACCACGGATGAAGCGCTGCTGAAGGAAGCCGTCGAAACGGCGAAAAAGGTCGATGTGGCCGTGATCTTCGCGGGCCTGCCGGACGCCTTTGAAACCGAAGGTGCGGACCGGGATCATATGCGTCTGCCGGACAATCAGAACGAGCTGATCAAAGCCGTTTCGCAAGCCAACCCGCATACCGTGGTGGTGCTGCATGGGGGCTCTCCGGTGGAGCTGCCCTGGCTGCAGGATGTGCCCGCCGTGCTGTGCATGTATCTGGGCGGCGAACAGGTTGGCGCGGCCACGGTGGATCTGCTGTACGGCAAGGTCAACCCCAGCGGCCATCTGGCCGAAACCTGGCCCATCCGCTTGCAGGATAATCCTTCCTACCTGAACTTTCCCGGCGAGGAGGGCATCGTCACCTACGCCGAGGGCATTTTTGTGGGCTATCGGTATTACGACAAAAAGGAAATGCCCGTAAACTTCTGCTTCGGACATGGACTGAGCTATACGAAATTTGAATATGTCCATTTGAAGCTGGATAAAGACAGCCTGACCGATCAGGACACCCTGACCGTATCCGTGGACGTAAAGAATGTCGGCGCCGTCGCCGGAAAGGCCGCCGTGCAGCTGTATGTGCGCGACGTGGAAAGCACCGTGCGCCGTCCTGTCCGGGAGCTTCGCGCCTTTGAAAAAATCGCTTTGCAGCCTGGTGAAACCCAAACTGTCACCTTCACGCTGGACAAGCGGGCCTTCGCCTACTGGGAGCCCAAATGCCATGATTTCTTTGTGGAAGGCGGGGAATTTGCCATCGAGATCGGCGAAAGCAGCCGGGATATCCGGATGTCGCACTCCGTCCAGGTGGAAGGCACCACCGAATTGCCCTTCACGGTCACTGTGAACACCACCATCGGCCAGCTCCTCAAACACCCCAAGGGCAAGGAGATCATCGGGAATATGATGCGCTCCTCTGCCATGAGCCATGTGGATCAGACCGATTCCATGGGCGAGGGCAGCGAGCGCATGATGCAGGGCATGATGATGGGCATTCAGTTAGGCGCGCTGGTGAGCTACGGCCGCCTGACCCGCAAGCAGCTCAAGGAGCTGATCGCTTCCCTGAACGCATGATAAAGGAGATGGAAAGCATGACACGGTTTAAAAAGGATTTCCTGCTGGGTGCGGCCACCGCGGCCCATCAGGTGGAAGGCAACAATACGAACAGCGACAACTGGGCCCAGGAGCAGATGACCCATTCCAGCTTCGCTGAACCCAGCGGCATCGCCTGCGATCACTACAACCGCTATGCGGAGGATATTGCGCTGATGGCGAAGGCCGGGCTGAACGCCTATCGCTTCTCTATCGAATGGGCGCGGATCGAGCCGGAGGAAGGCGTATTCAGCGAAAAGGAAACCCAGCATTATCGGGACGTAATCCGCTGCTGCAAGGAAAACGGCCTTGAACCCATCGTGACCCTGCACCATTTCACCAGCCCGGTGTGGCTGATCCGCAAGGGCGGATGGGAGGCGGACACCACTCCCGCCGATTTTGCCCGGTATGCTAGGTATATCGCGGAACAATTTGGAAAAGACCTGAAATATATCTGCACCATCAACGAAGCCAACATGGGCATCCAAATCGCCGCCGTGGCGCGGCAGATTTTCCAGCAGATGGTGGCGGCAGGCAAGGTGCAGGTGGGCGTGAACCTGGAGGATTTAATGAAGGGCAATCCCCTTTTGGCCCAGGAAAACCTTTCCGCCTTCGGCACCGAAAAGCCCGCCACCTTCGTGTCTCCCCGCACGGCTCATGGGGATGAAATCGTGATGCAGGCCCACGCCGCCGCCCGTCAAGCCATTCGGGAAGCTGCTCCCCACATCAAGGTAGGCTGGACCCTGAGCCTCCACGACGTGCAATCCGTCCCAGGCGGAGAGGAAAAGGCAAAGGAAGAATGGGATCAGGAATTCACCCACTATCTGCCGATCATGGCGGAGGACGATTTCCTGGGCGTGCAGAACTATTCCCGCACGATCATCGGCCCGGACGGTTCGCTGCCCGTGCCCGAGGGCAAGGAAAAGATCCAGATGGATTATGAATACTACCCCGAGGGCATCGCCCATGTGCTGCGCCGGGTGGCGAAGGATTTCCACGGCGATCTGATTGTCACAGAAAACGGCATTGCTACTGCGGACGACAGCCGCAGGGTAGCCTTTGTCGACACGGCCACCCAAGGCGTGGCGGATTGCATGGCCGAAGGTTTACCCGTCAAAGGCTATCTGTATTGGAGTCTGCTGGATAACTTTGAGTGGCAGAAGGGCTACGCCATGACCTTCGGGCTGGTGGGTGTGGATCGCGCCACACAGAAACGCTATCCCAAAGAAAGCCTGTACGCTCTGGGAAAACTAAGACAATAAATAAAGCGAGGACGCAGCCATGAGAGAACAGACGCAATGGATTCGGATTCCCCAGGAAGAATTGGCGCGCAAGCAGATTTTCCACGGCGACCTGGGCGGTCGGTTCGCCTATTTTCGCTGTGAACAGACGATTTCCGCAGGCGCTTGTTTGACGGCCGACATCACGGCTGTTTCCCGCTATCGGCTGTGGGTGAATGGTACGCCCATCCTGTCCGGCCCCTGCAAGGGCGATTTAAACCGGCAGTATTATGAAACCGTGGAACTAACGCCCTACCTGCGGGAAGGGAAAAACGTGTTCGCCGTGCAGGTGCTGTTCAACGACCCGGATCTTGCCAGGGATCAAATGGATACCCGAGCGGCAATCAACGGCGTGGTAAGCACCGGCAATTGCCACGCCCTGGCGCTGGATGGGGACATCACGGATCCTGATGGCAAGGTTCTGTCTTCTGTCACTACCGGTCAGGCGGATTGGCGCGTCTGGTTGGACAATACCTTCTGTCTGCACTCTACCCAGTATACCAATTTGCTGGGCGCTGTGGAGGAAAGCATTGATTTTCGCCAGTCTCCCAACGCATGGAAAACCGCCGGTTTTGACGCTTCCGCCTGGACCCGAGCGCTCCCCTATGGTCCCGTTCTTCCCAGCGTCTTTTTTCAAGCGGTGGGTGTGATTCCGCGCATCCGTGTGATGCCCAGAGAAATACCTCTCCTGGATGAAAAGGAAACGGCCTTTACCCAGATCATTCCGAGGCACAATGATGTGGTTCTGGACGCAGGCGCACATACAAACGGCTATCCCCGGTTCTGTTTTCAGGGAAAAGCAGGTACCCAAGTCACGATCACCTATCTGGAGCGCTTCGGCGATGGCATGGATGGACATCGCATTGACGATCTGAGCGACACAGGCGCAGGCTGGGAAGACAGAATCATTTTGAATGGCGATCCCATTTGCTATGAGCCCTTCTGGGTGCACACGTTTCGGTATATCGTAGTTTCCGGCGGGCAATTCTCCCAGCCACCCGTTTATCGTAAAACCGGCTATCCTTTGCCCGTACAATCGGCCGCTTCATCCTCCGTGCCCTGGGTGAAATCCTTATGGGATATAAGCCTGCGCACGCTCAAAAACTGCATGATGGAAACCTATATGGACTGCCCGTATTACGAGCATCTCCAATACATCATGGATACCCGGCTGCAAATGCTGTTTACTTATGCGGTCAGCAACGACACGGGCCTGGTCAAAAAAGCCCTGCTTGATTTCCACTGCGGCATGCAGCCCAATGGGCTTCTCACCGGCAAAGCGCCCTGCGCTTATCCCCAGATCATTTCCACCTTCTCCCTCCATTATGCCTTCGCCCTGTGGGAGTATGTGGAGCATACGGGCGATACAGCCTTGGGCCGCCTGTACCGCCCGGACATTGACCGGATCCTGGATTATTACGATGGAAAGCGGGATGAAACCGGGCTGGTGGGCTCCATCGGCTTTTGGCCGTTCATCGACTGGCAGGACGACTGGAAGGAAACCGGCGGCGTTTCGCCCGCTTACTTTGAAGGCCCCAGCGCCATCATCAATCTGATGTACGCCTACGCCTTGGAATGCGGGGCGAAGCTGTATGAAGCCACGGGCCGACCCGGAACGGCGGAGGAATACCGTCAGCGTCGGGAAGATATTCTGTCTAAAGTAAAAGCATTGTGCTTTGATCCTGATCAGGGTATGGTCCGGGAAGGCCCGACCTGCCGGCAGTTCACCCGTCATGCCCAGGCTTGGGCAGTGATCAACGGAATGTTTACGGAGGCTGAAAGCAGGCGCGCGCTGCAAGCATCCTTGAACTGTCCGCCCTGTTCATTCTCCACATCCTATGAATGGTTCCGGGCCTTGGAAAGGGCCGGGATGGAGGAGCAGATGCGCCGGGATCTGGACGCCTGGATCGGCCTCCTGTCCCGGGGCAGCACCACCTGCCCGGAGGAACCCCATCATCCCCGCAGCGAATGCCACGCCTGGAGTGCGCTGCCGCTGTATGAATTCATGCGGACGCTGGCAGGCGTCCGGCTGGAAAACCGCAAAATCATCATTCAGCCCCATCTGCTCAATCTGCCCGACTTGTCCGGCACGGCCATTACGCCCTTGGGGCCTGTGCAGTATCAATATCGGAAGGATCAAAGCAATGGGTGGTGGTATGAAATCATTTTACCGGAGCAAGCAGAAGGGTGTCTGATCCTTTCGGAAGGCAGGCAGATTCTTTTTACAGGAAAACTATTCTATACAACATAAAGAATTGAATGAAAAAGCAGCCGATGCCCGGCTGCTTTTTACTATAGTAAGCGTAAAATAGACACCCGTTCCCAAAACTTTCAGATGCTGCTGCAAATCAGCAGTGTCCGAAAGTTTTTTCAGTTTTTTGAAAAAAAGTACTTGCATTATTTACTCGAAGTGGCATAATAGGTTGACACCTATTTTAGGAGGAAAGTTGCCATGATTGAAAGTACGAATCCTCATAC
>JAFUFC010000154.1 GCA_017470095.1 Clostridia bacterium
GCATGGCCACATCGATCTGGTCCGAATGATTGTGATTGTCATCCACAATGGTCTCGGTAAAGATTGGCACGACCACGAAGGAAGGATGCTTCGCCTGATCCGCGTCTGTCGCCCAGATCAGTCCGCCCCAGCCCTGGGTAAGCACGGCGTCCGCACCCTTGCCGACCACGCTGGAATCGGGGATGAACTGGATCAGCGGATAGGTCTGGCTTTCGTCATAACCTTCGGGAATGTACAGCTGATATTGCAGGCTGGCGCCGGTTTCGGTGTCTTCATAGGTCATCAGCTGAAACTTCGGGGCGATCTCCGCGATCATGGTCTGCAACTCCGTGTCGTCTGATTTGTCAGTCATGCCACCCGCGCCGCCGCGCATGCCGCCTGGCCCTCCGCCGAATCCACCGCGCCCGCCGCTGGGGCCTTCGCCAAAGGCCGGTACAGCAGCGCAGAGCAGCGAAAGCACAAGGGCCATCGAGAGAAATTTCTTCATAATGAGTCTCCTCCTTCAATATTCTGATATCCAGGCTTACGCTTTCGCTGCTCGATATCGTATAAATCTTAACACAGAATTCTTAAAAAAATTTTAAACAAAAAGTGAAAGATTTTTGATTATGTCATTCTTAGGTTATGTCCGCGCTGCTGGCGTTTCGTCAGGGTGGCGATCTCAATGGCAAGGGAGCGGATATCCTGCTCATCCCACACATAGAAGCTGTTTCTGGATAGGTTGACGGAGCTCGTGCTAAGGATCTGTCCGGCACGGCCAACATTATAATCGCCCAGCTTGATTGCGCCGCCCACATGGTATTTCTCCGAATGATTGAGCACCGTTTTTGCACTCTTAGCATTCCCTGTAGAAGCCTTTACTTCCAACAGGGTACTTTGGCCCACATACCGCCTCACAAAATCGATCTCCAAGCCGGAATCCTTATGAAAACAATAGAGCTTCCGGCCCATCTTTGCCAGAATATCAGCAGCGAGGTTTTCAAAAATAGCTCCTTTGTACCCATATAGATGGCCCTGCAGCACATCAAACTGTGTGCCGTCTTCCAGCATGGCAATCAGCAGGCCTCTGTCCACCATATACACCTTGAAAATATTTCCATTTTTATGGCTCTTTGTCAAATGTTGGGGTGAGCAGAATTCGCAGCGAGTAAAATACGGGCCCGGAAGTCGTGGAAATTGCGGAAGCCGAAAGAAACACGCTTGAGTGTTTTAATGCCGTTGTTGCAGCCTTCGGTGAAGCCATTGGAATAAGAGCAATCAAACGCGTTCAGGATATAGGGCTTCCAGTTTTTCAGCATTTTCCTGCAATTGTTAAATTCGGGAAGCCTCAGCCTGTCACAGGCATCCAGCCATCTGGAGAGCAGCTCGGCCGCGGCAGAGCTGCTCTTTGCGTCCATAAATTCAAAGGGGCCTTTGTCAAATGTTGGGGTACGGATGATTCGCAGCGAGTAAAACGCGAGCACGGAAGTTGTGAAAATTGCGGAAGCCGAAGGCAACCCGTTTGAGGGTTTGAAAACCATTGTTGCAGCCTTCGATAAAACCATCGGAGTAGAGGCACTCAAAAGCGTTGAGGATATAAGGCTTCCAATTTCTGAGCATTCGACTGCAATGCTTAAACTCTGGAATCAGCAGTCTATCGCAGGCATCCAACCACTTGGAGAGAAGCTCCGCCGCGGCGAAGCTGCTCTTTGTATCCACAAATTCAAAGAACAGTTCCTTCAAAGCGTAAGCTTGATAAAGTTTTTCGGAGAAATTGAGCATCACATCCGCGGCAGCCTTATCCTCATCAGATAACGGTTTCATCGAAGGAAAGCAGAATGAACCGCTGATGCAGACCTTCGAGCATTTCTGCGCCCGGGCCGAGCTTATCTGGGGCGGCGGCGTGGGCATCGGCGGCGTGATGCTGAACGTGTCCCGCATCCTCTTTGTAGTCGGTATCGCCCTGCTGCTGGTGAACACCCTGCTCAACGCCGTCAGCACCGGCAGCTTCTTTCCTAAGGATGCCTGGATCAGCTTTGGAGAGAGCGCCGCGCTGCTGATCTTCTTTAATCTGGGCGTGCTGTTTTATCTCTTCCGCGTGAGCGGTCATATCCGAAAAGGCATTTTCAGCGGCAAGAAATATACCCGCATCCTGGTGCCATCCTTCCTCTTTATTCTTTGCGGACATCTTCTTTGTGATCATCTCCTTCTTTGAGGGAGGGCTTTTCCGGGGCTGACTGGCGCGGAAGACTTATTGGGAAACATAGAATATGAAGGCTGCCGTGACGCCTGCCTCCTTCGCCATTGTCGGGATCATCATTTCCAACAGGCGGTCACATCCGCATCTGTTTCGTTTATGCGTCATAAGCAAGTATAACGCAGGAAACCATGTTCCTCAGCAAAGAAATGAAAAAGCATTGCGGGAAATCACCTGTCGCAGATTCGCCGTTGTGCTATACCGTAAAGGGTGATGAAAAAACACCCTTTACAGCATAGCTGTTGTTTGATTTACACAAGCCAAAAACGCTCCCGTACGCCCGTCAAAGCGGGACACACAGGAGCGTTTCATAGGCGCCGGTCAGCAGCCCGTCAAATATCCAGCAGATCGCTGTATTCCTTCAGCGCGCCATCGGTTTCGTGGGCAAGCACTCGCTTGGCCAGCACCTTCCCCAGCTGCACGCCTTCCTGATCAAAACTGTTCAAGTTCCACACAAAGCCCTGAAACATAACCTTGTTTTCAAAATGGGCCAGCAGCGCGCCCAGGGCTTCGGGAGTCAGCTGATCGCCGATAATGATGCTGCTGGGACGGCCGCCATCAAAATTCTTGTTGGGGTTTTCGTCCTTTTTGCCGCAGGCGAAGGCCATGATCTGAGCGGCCACGTTGGCGCACAGCTTCTGCTGGCTGGTGCTGCCCTGAATATCGACGTCCATGCCCGCCTGGTTGCGCCGGAAGCCCACGAACTGCAAAGGAACGATATCGGTGCCCTGGTGCAGCAATTGATAGAAGGAATGCTGGCCGTTGGTGCCGGGTTCACCGAAAATCACGGGGCCGGTCACATAGGAAACCGGTTCGCCAAAGCGGTTGACGGATTTGCCGTTGGATTCCATATCCAGCTGCTGCAAATGGGCCGGGAAACGGCTGAGAGCCTGGGAATAGGGCAGCACGGCGGTGGCCGGATAGCCCTGCACATTGCGCTCGTACACGCCGATCAGGGCATCCAGCATGGCAGGGTTGTGCCGAAGATCCGGGTTGGCGGCCAGCTTGTCTTCCTCAGAAGCGCCGTTCAGGAAGCGGTCAAACACTTCCGGGCCAAAGGCCAAGGACAGCACCGCGCCGCCCACGCAGGAGGTGGAAGAATACCGCCCGCCGATATAATCATCCATAAAGAACGCAGCCAGGTAATCTTTGCTCTGGGCCAAAGGCGATGTTTCGCTGGTGACGGCCACCATGTGCTTGGCCGGGTCCAAACCGGCGTTTTTCAAAGCGTTCTTGACGAAGGACTCGTTGGTCAATGTTTCCAGCGTCGTGCCGGACTTGCTCACCAGCACAAACAGGGAGCGGCTTACGTCAATGCCCTTGAGCACGCTGGCAGCGTCGTCCGGGTCCACATTGCTGATGAATTTTGCTTCCATATAGAAGGTATTGTTCTGCCGGGCCCAATTTTCCAGCGCCAGGTACATGGCCCGGGGCCCCAGGTCGCTGCCGCCGATGCCGATCTGCACCACGGTGGTGAATTTTTCCCCGGCAGCGTTGGTGATTTCGCCCGCGTGCACCTTATTGGCAAAGTCGGCCACCTTCTTTTGCTGGGCCACATAGAATTCCCGCTTATTGACCCCGTCAGCCACCACGTCGTTGCCCAATTGGCCACGGGTCAATTGATGCAGCACCAGGCGCTTTTCCCCAGTGTTGATCACATCGCCGTTATACAGCGCTTCGTATTTTTCGGTCAGCTGGGCTTCCTTGGCCAATTCAGCCAGGGCGCTGAGCACATCCTCATCCACCTGCTTGGCGGCGTAATTGTAAGCCATGCCCGCGGCCATGGGCACGCTGTATTCCTTCACTCGCTTGGCCCCGTTTTCGCCCGCCATCACATCAGCCAGGTTCACTTTGCCCTTCAGCTGCTTCAGCTGTTCATAAGCCTTCACTGTATCAAGATTCTTCCAGGAGATCATCGCCAACACCCTGCCTTTTATATGTAGATTTTCTTGTTACCGGATGGACGCGGCACTATTTGCGCAATCCTGTCCCATTATACATGATTTTCCACACGATTTCAACCAAAACCCCCTCTTCCGTGGGAATTTTCCCGGTTGGCGTTTCGTTTTATGCAATCTGATTCTCGTCGCATTGCGCCCTGCTCGTCAAAATCCGCAGGAAATAAATGCATTTTTGCGATTTTCCACTCCACTTTTCAAAACTTTTGGCTCAAATGGCTTGTATTTTGCCGTTTAATCTGGTAAAATAATGCCTGTATGTGATTGAATGCTTGTAATTCATGAATCAAATTTATTTTATAGGGGGAACCAACATGGCAGACTATCAGACAGACAAAATCCGTAACATCGCCCTGATTGGCCACGGCAGCGAAGGCAAAACCACGCTGACCGAAGCGATGCTCTACGCCGCCGGGCTGGTGGATCGTAAGGGCAAGGTGGAAGACGGCGCCGCCACCACCGACTTTGATCCCGAAGAAACCAAGCGCCATATTTCCATTAGCGCCGCCGTGGCTCCTGTGGAATGGAAGGGCACCAAGATCAATGTGATCGACGTTCCCGGCTATTTTGACTTTATCGGTGAAATGATGGGCCCCCTCCGGGTGGTTGAAACTGCCGGTATCGTGGTGGGCGCCGTCAGCGGCTTGACCGTAGGCGCTGAAAAAGCCTGGGATTATGCCAAGAAAAATAATGTGTGCCGCATGTTCATCGTCAACCGCATGGACACCGAAAACGCCAACTACCAGAAGGTCGTGGATCAGCTGCGCGACAAGTTCGGCTCCTCCGTTGTGCCGATGCTGCTGCCCATGGGCCAGGGCGCGTCCTTCAAGGGCGTGGTGAACGTGCTGGAAAACAAGGCCTATGAAGGCGCTGGCAAGGCCCTCAAGGAAGTGCCCGTGCCTGCCGATATGGCCGGGGCCATCGGCACTGCCATGGAAGAAATCACCGAAGCCGCCGCCGGCGCCGATGATGAATTGATGATGAAATACCTGGAAGGCGAAGAGCTGACCCATGATGAAATCCTGGCGGGCTTCCGCGCCGGCATGCAGAACGGCACCATCGTGCCCGTGGTGGCGGTTTCCTCCATCACCGATGTGGGCGTGGCCAAGATGCTGGATGTGATGAGCGTGTACCTGCACTCCCCCAAGGGTGCCGTGGCTGAAGGCGAAAACCCCAAGACCGGCGACAAGGTCACCCGCAACTGCGACAATGGCGAACCCTTCTCCGCCCTGGTTTACAAAACCATCGCCGACCCCTTCGTGGGTAAGCTGAGCCTGTTCCGCGTCATGTCCGGTTCCATCACCCCCGCCACCGCGCTGTATAACTCCACCGCGGATAAGGCTGAAAAGGCCGGTGGCCTGTTCATGATGCGCGGCAAGAAGCAGACCAATGTGACCGTGCTCAACGCTGGTGACCTGGGCGCGCTGTCGAAGCTGCAATTCACCAATTCCGGCGATACCCTGTGCGACGCCAACGCTCCCGTGCGCTTCGCCCCCATCGCCTTCCCCGCCCCCTGCATTTCCAAGGCCATTTCCGCCGCCAAGCAGGGCGAAGAAGACAAGGTGTTCTCCGGCCTCTCCCGCCTGCAGGAAGAAGATCCTTCCATCAAAGTGGAGAAGAATACCGAAACCACCGAAACCCTGCTCTCCGGCCAGGGCGAATTGCACCTGGATGTGATCCGCAATAAGCTGGCCAGCAAGTTTGGCGCTCAGGCCAATTTGAATGATCCCAAGATCCCCTACCGCGAAACCATCCGCAAGAAGGTGGCCTGCCAGGGCCGTCACAAGAAGCAGTCCGGCGGTCATGGCCAGTTCGGCGATGTGTGGATCGAATTCTCCCCCATCGGCGATACTAACATTGATTTCGAGTTTGAAGACGCAGTGGTCGGCGGCGCTGTTCCGCGCAACTTCATCCCCTCCGTGGAAAAGGGCCTGCGCGAGAACATCCGCAAGGGCGTTCTGGCCGGTTATCCCATGGTGGGCCTGCACGCCAAGCTGTACGACGGCTCCTATCACCCCGTCGATTCTTCCGAAATGGCGTTCAAGACTGCTGCACGCATCGCTTATAAGAAGGGCTGCGCCGACGCCAGCCCCGTGCTGCTGGAGCCCATCATGCACGTGGAAGTGTTCGTGCCCGATGAATACATGGGCGACATCATGGGCGATATGAACAAGCGCCGCGGCCGCATCATGGGTATGGATCAGGTGGACGGTCTCCAGCGCGTCACCGCCGAAGCGCCTATGGGCGAAATGTTCAAGTACGCCACTGACCTGCGGTCCATGACCCAGGCTCGCGGCTCCTTCACCATGAGCTTTGAACGCTATGAGGAAATGCCTGCTGACGCTGCTAAGAAGATCATCGAAAATGCGCAGAAGGACGAGGAAGAAGAAGAATAATTTCTCCCTCTTTCTTCCATGCCCGGCCTCGTGCCGGGCATTTTCCTACATTTTCTTGCTTTTGTATAGAGGAATTCTTTTCGCTGTTGTAGAATATATCTTGTATTGAGTGTTTCTGCTCTTTCAGCGGTACAACGCATCCGAATGATTGTATAAGGAGAGAAGACCCGTGAAAAAGTCAATCTGGCTCGTGTTGCTCATTGCCATCGTGGCTGTGGTGGCCATCGCCGTTTTCGCTGTGCAGAAGGATTCCCTGTCCACCGAGGTGGCCAAGCTGCAATCCGAAAAAGAAGATTTGACCAAACAATTGGATGAAGTGGACATGGCCGTCAGAACCACCAAGGAATTGGCCGAAACCATGGTGCAGGAAGCGGAAGACAAGCTCACCGCCGTCACCGCCGAGCGGGACACCCTGCAAGCTGATAACGAAGCAAAAACCGCAGGGATTAAGCAGGTGCAAACCGTTCTGAATGCCCTGGTGGGCGATGAAACCGCCCTGCAGCTTCAGGAAGCCCAGGAAGCGCTGACTGCCATGACTGCTGAGCGGGACGCGCTGTTGGTATCCCTGGATGAAGCCAAAGCCAATGCCGAAGCGCTACAGGCCGTGACCGAGGAACGGGATACCCTGCTGGTCGCTATAGAAAACGCCAAAATCGAAAAGGTACAGGCCAAGGTTCTCAACGCCGAAGGCGAAGCCGTGCTGGAATTGGACGATCTGAGTGAATTGAAGCTGAATGAATTGACCGCCGGTGAATACACGGTGAACGTCACTGTGGTCAACGCCGCCGGCGAAGAAGCTGCTCAGTACTCCTTCCCTTATGTCGTGGCGGCGGCAGAGGCCCCCGCGGTTGAAGAAACTGCCGAAACGGAAGAAACCGCCGAACCCGAAGCTTCCATCGAAACGGAAGAACCGGTCGCCGAAGAATCTGTTGAAACGGAAGAAACCCAGCCTGCTGCGGAAACCGAAACAGAAGAACCCGCAACTGAAACCGCAAAAGACGCATTGGGCGATGCCGCCTAATCAACCCATATTTCCTATCGCAGGGCCAACGCTCTGCGATATTTTTTTGCTTTTTCATTGTTTTTTTGCAGGAATTAAAAGATGGGAAAGAGAATATTTTTTCATTGATAATTTGGTCGAATTGTCTCCGTTTTGAAGCGGCACCGGCCAAGAATAGAAGGAGGTATTTCCCGTGAAAAAGACTCTTTGGCCCCTCATTGCTGTTGTACTGGTGGCTGTCATTTTGATTGCCGTCTTTGTTGGCCAGAAGAATTCTTTGTCTGACCAGGTCAACCAACTCCAGGCCAGCGCCAGCGAAGCCGCCACAAAGGCATCCAGCGATCTGCAAGCTCTCCAGGCCAGCGCCGACGAAGCTGCCGCGAAGGCCGCCGACGAACTGGCCGCTGTGAAGGCCGACGCTGAAGCCGCCGCCAAGACCGCTGCCGACGAGCTGGCCGCCGCGAAGGCCGACGCTGAAGCCGCCGCCAAGACTGCTGCCGATGAACTGGCCGCTGCCAAGGCCGACGCTGAAGCTGCCGCCAAGACCGCTGCCGATGAACTGGCCGCTGCCAAGGCCGACGCTGAAGCTGCCGCCAAGACCGCTGCCGATGAACTGGCCGCTGCCAAGGCCGACGCTGAAGCTGCCGCCAAGACCGCTGCCGATGAACTGGCC